>JAUIHO010000100.1 GCA_030432035.1 Phycisphaerae bacterium | reverse complement strand
AGTTCCGCAAGGCGATCATCGACAAGATCATCAAGCCGGTCATCACCGACGAAGCACCGGAGCTGTGGAGCAACAAGATCAAGTTCCACATCAACCCGACGGGTCGTTTCGTCATCGGTGGTCCGCACGGTGACGCGGGGCTAACGGGTCGCAAGATCATCGTGGATACCTACGGCGGTCGTGGTTCGCACGGTGGTGGCGCGTTCAGCGGTAAGGACCCCTCGAAGGTGGACCGCTCGGCAGCGTACATGGCGCGACACATCGCGAAGAACATCGTCGCTGCAGGCTTGGCCGATATCTGCCAGTTGCAGCTTTCGTATGCCATCGGCGTGGCCGAACCAATCAGCATCAACGTTCGCACCGAAGGCACCAATCAGATCAGCGAACGCAAGATTGAGAAGCTCGTTCGCGATCACTTCGACCTTACGCCGGCGGGTATAATCAAATACCTCAACCTCAAGCGACCCATCTATCGCCAAACGGCGGCCCACGGTCACTTCGGTCGCAAGGGTTCGGCGTTCACGTGGGAGAAGACGAACATGGCCGCGAAGTTGAAAGCTGCCGCGAAGTAAGCCCTCCCCAAGCCGACAGTAGAAAACAAAAGGCCGCGTTTGCAGTTTGAATTGCAAACGCGGCCTTTTTTAATTGAGCAAAACGGGCGATCTGCTTACGTCTTCTGTCGGTGTAGCGACGGATCGACCACGGCTGCCATTTGGTCGCCGTTGGGCAATCGTTCCGCTCCTAGGAACTCTAAGATCGACGGCACAACATCCTGCGGCGATTTGACTAGCGTGGGGTAATCTACCTCCAACACCTCGAACGCCTTGTTATTCTTCAGGAAGTTTAGCGCGACGAGGCGGTGCTGAGTTAGCCCACGCAGCAGGTCGTCTTCCGTGAGCTTCGCACCTTCGGTACCCAAACGCGAGATCATTTTATATTGCGACGCCGCGATCTCTTCGACCGGCCGTTGCATGAACACGACCTTGTATTTGTGTCGCTGCGGCATATGCGGCAACAACATCGTCACAGCCTTGATCGCCTTCTGGTCGAGGCCTTCTTCATCGAGGAGCTTGGGCTTCTTGGCGATCTGCTTGATCTCTTCCCATTCGTAGTAGCCTTTGGGGTTGTCCGTGTCGGCTTCGCGTTCGCCGTCGGTCGCAATCGGCATGCCGCCAGCTTCCAACATTTGCATCATCAACGACGTGCCGGAGCGCGGTAACCCTGAAACGAGTACGAATTCCTTACCGGATTGCTTGTGTTCGTCCTTGTCGGGTAACGGTCGCTCTTCGTTTAAAATGCGCACGCGTTCTTTGACGTTTGGAATCTCCGGCAAGTCGAACGTGATGAACGACCGTTTGCCACTGGGCTGCGTGATGTCGGAGCGACGGTCGCGAATCTTGCGAATGGCGCGGCTATGTTCCTGCGCTTTTTCCGGGTTCGGTAACTCGGTGCTGTATAGGGCCTTGAGCCAGCGATGCGCGTTGAGCATGTTTGGGCGGAATTTGAGTGCCGTTTGAAACGCGACTTCAGCTCGCTCCGGATCGCCCGATCGTGCCAAAGCCACACCCAAATTGAAGTGGGCCATCGGCGAACGGTGAATACGACTAACGGCATTTAGAGCAGCGTCCGCCGTTTTCTCATTGTCACCTGCGCGGCGATACACCGTGGACAGACCTTGCCATGCCAGCGAGCTGTCTTCGTGAATTTCGACCGCTTTGCGATACGCGCGTTCCGCATCCTTGAATCGCGCCATGCGCAGATACAAGTCGCCCAGTTGAATGTGCAGGCCGGGCGTACGGGCGGAGTACTTTTCCGTCTCGTTGAAAATGTCCAACGCTTTGTCGAATTGATTCAAACCCAACAGCGCGCGGGCCTTGATCAACATCATCTTTCCGGGAACCTTGCCGCCCTCTTCATAAGCCTTGTCGATGATGATCTCGGCTTGTTTGTAATAGCCGGCTTGCTGGCAACAGTTGGCCAGCAAGTCGAGAAAGCGATTCTCCCACGGCCGTCGCTCGACAATTTCGCGTGCCAGTTCCAGTGCTTCGTCATTGCGGCGCAGCCATAGCATTTGCCGCGCAAGGTTGTACTTGGCTTCGATGTCCGCGTTGGCGGCGGCTTTTTCCTTGTCGGTTCCCGGGTCTTCGATGTACCCAAGCGCGACGAACTGATTCATCAACTCTTCGGAATCCTGCTGTCCGAGCGCCGTTCCGGGCGGATGCATGCCGGATTCGCCCGGAACATCTTCCCACGAGTCGATCTTCTTAATCTCTGGCGGCGTTTCGAAAATTTCAACCAACGGCCGACCGTCCATGTCGTTGGCGATCGGAAGACCGAACAGGCTGAGAATGGTCGGGCAGATATCGATCAGGCTCGCACCGAAGATCAGGTCGTCTTTCTTAATGCCCGGGCCGTTGACGGCGATCATGCCGAACTCGCGGTGCCACACCGCCGGGCCCGCGGGCTCGCGGGGCATATAGTCAGGGCGCATGTGCCGCGATTGAAATCCGTGGTCGGAACAAATGATGGTGATGCAATCGGGGCCGGCCAAATCGAGCAGACGTTCGAGCATCATGTCGTGGAACTTGTACGCCCCGACGATGACGTCCTTATACATCTCGAAGTCTTCATCTTTGATCTTGGGCATCTTCGGCGGATGGTATTGCATAAACGCGTGCGAAAAGTGATCGATCGCGTCGTAGTAGATCGCCATGAAGTCCCACGGCTCGGTTTCCATGATGGCCGTGCCGACGGCGTGGATCGTGGCGCAGTCGCTCAAGACCTTCGCAAAGGTGGTTAAGCGCTTATCTTCTGCCTGGTTGATTTTGGCCGCATTGGGAATGAAGGGCAGAATATGGGCCTGGGTCAATTCCTGTGGCATGACCCGAAAACGCCCAAGAAACTGCGTGCGATCGGCAGGGTGAATCGTCCCCGGCGACACCTTCCAACCCTTGCCGGGAATGAACTGAATCCCCGTAAAGTGATTGGTTGCGATGCAGCCGTTGATCGGTTCTGCCGGATGGCTCGCCCACCAACCAACGACGTTGCTGCGGAAACCTTCCTGCGAAAGGATGTTCCAGATGGCCTTGGTTTTGCGCGACGTGCTGGTGTAGGGGCGTACGCCACCGTTGACCGGGTCGGGCTCGATAAAGCCGTGAATTCCGTGCTTGTCGGCAAACTTGCCTGTCGCGGCAGAGTTCCACAGCATGGGTGAGAGTATGGGCTCTAACGTGGCGAGGTTGCCCATCACGCCGCCGTTGATGAACTTCTCTAACGTCGGCAGCTCACCCGCTTCTAGCAGTGGGTTGATGTGTTCCCAGTCTGCCGCGTCCCAGCCGATCAGTAATACCTTTGGTTTAGCCATGTTGCCCCGCAGTTGATTATCGCTACCCGAGGGTACGCTAAGGTGGGCGTACATTCGTTTCCGCGCAAGATCGCAAATTGTCCGCTTGTCTCATCGGTTTGCAACCATCGGCAAAATGGTAGCAGCTTTGAGAATTCGGACTGACGAAATATCTGAAGTTCGAGCTATCGATGGCAATAAAAAAACCGCCGCCGATAACGATCGGCGACGGTTGAATTTCTATCCGCAAGAATCACGCAAATCTTGTTGCCGATTCCGACGTATTAGGCCGAGCGGCGGCGGCGCCAGCCGAGGAGGCCAGTGGCACCGAGTGCTAGCAAGCCGAGCGAGCCCGGTTCCGGAATCGCACCAGCGTTGATCGCGGTGTTGGGTTGATCTTCGTAAGCAAAGTCAACCAGCGTGAACAGGTGCGTCGGAACGCCCGTTCGGTTTTCGACGCGAATCCAACCGAAGTGTTGGTTGCCGCCGATGTCGAACGTCACGCCGATAATGCCTTGCTGGCCTTGAACGGCGAATTGGCTCGAACCACCAGCATTTGCATAGCTGACAAAGGCCAGTGTGCCGGCGGCCAAGAAGCTAAAGGCACCGTCGATCGCGGCACCAACCGGAATGTTGTAAGCGTAGGGGTAGCCGAAGGCACCGGTAAAGCCGGCGATGCCAGCGTTGCTGTTCGCGACGGTCGTGGCAGTCGTGCCGGTACCAACGATGTTGTTACCCTGAGCGACAAAGCCTGCACCGGCGACCGGGTAGCTGCCGCCACCGAGGGTCGACGTAGAGCTGACCGGGTTCGACAGGAAGATGTCGTTGACGCCGTCACCGTCTAGGTCGATGTTACCAGCAGAGCCGGCAAGGTCGATGTTCAGCACGCCAGAGTGAACGATGGCGGCATCGGCAACTTCGCCGGCACCGAAAGCCGCAGCACCAGCAGCGGCGTAACCAGCCCAGCGGGCCTTATCGAGAATGTTTTTCTTCTGTCGTCGTGGATTAGCCATTCTTTTCCTTCTCCTATGTGTAATTCTTGCGGATGACCAGACACACCCGGTCGAGCACAGTCTGGTCGCTCCCCCTCGGATATGCTTACGATTAACAACAATATTAAGAATTATGTTCTTTTAAATCAACGATTTATGATGCAGAAAATAAACACCATTTTTCGGTCGTTCGACGCCGCGAAAAATCACACTTACTCTCAATCACGACTGTTCTTCTATCTGGCTGATCTAGATGTCGAGAAAACCCAATTCGAGGTCAATTAGTGGCTGATTGATTGTAAATGTTGGATATTTAATGATTTACGGGTTGGTGGTTCGCGAATAGATCTTAGGCCTTATCCAAAAGCGTCCGAGAAGTGGTTTGGACGATCCGACACGACGGCTTCTCTTTGACTCCCTGCGGCGACTCCGGTCGAGTTGCGGCCACATCACCCCTTGGGGCTCTCGCGCGGAGGAATTTTTCTCTATTTACCCCTGGGCTGTGACGGTGACTCAGCCTTCCGGTCGAGAATGCCGTTGAAAAATCGTACTGCCAACGTGTGACTGGGCTCCATCATTCCGCCGTGGTTGAAGCCATCGAGTTCGAACAATTCACAGTTCGCGTGGCCTTTGAGCTTCAGCATCCGCCACATGTGGGCGTTTTCTTCGTAGCGACCGAGTAGTTCCAATTCCCGATCGCCGGTGATGAGCAGAATCGGTGGGGCGTCGGCACACACTTGAAACAATGGTGCCAGTTTGTCGACTACCGGCTGATCGCGCGGGATGCCCATCTCCTTGCGCGGCGTGAAGTGCGTTATCGTGTGACCGCTATAGGGCGCGAGCCCGGCGATCTGATTGGCATCGACGTCGTGCGCGGCGAGGTAGCACTTATCGAGCCCGACCATGCTGGTGAGGTATCCGCCAGCGGAATGACCGGCGACGAAGATTTTTTCCGTAGATCCGCCGAAGCGCTCGATGTTTTTTAACGTCCATGCGACGGCCGCCGCTGCGTCTTCGATATAGACCGGTGCCTTTACTTTGGGGTGCAAGCGATAGTTCGGCGCGACGACGGCGAAACCCTGATTCTGGTAGCGTTCGGGTATGAACTTGTCGCCGGTATATAGACCGCCACCGTGAAACCAGACGATGGTCGGGAAGTCTTTCCTATCTTCGGGAAAGTAAAGGTCGAGTACGCAACGTTCGCGTGCGTAGGCATCGAGGTCGGGCTCGGTGCGATAAGGGATGTCTTTTTTTGTCGCGTATCGGTTGGTGTTCGGTTGCGGTGGCGCGAATGCCGTCACGTGAATGGGCGACAGCAATAGGCAGGTTGAGATGAGTGTCTTCATGGCTTGAGGATTGTTTGATTGGGTAAGACTCGAATGCTGGGTTGAAGCCGTTCGGTCGTCGTCCCCCAGCCCCAGAGGGGCAGGGGCACCCGGTGGGAACGAACGTTGCAAGCCGAGTCATTACCAGCCGTTGGTAAATGTCCTCCAGTCCTGGAAGGGCAGGGGCACCCGCGAGCAATGTTGCATCGGTTTGCTACCGGTATGACTCACCATCAATTCGCTTTCAATCGAATCGCGGTACCGCCGCTGGTTGCGAGTTTGATTTTCATTTTCTCGCCTTGCTTGACCTGCTTTGACTCGATCGCAACTTCGTATGGCTTCTTGTCCCAGTCGGCATCGTCGCCATCGCGATAAATCTGAGCCGTGTAGGTACGGCCCTCTTCGAGGAAGGAAAGGTCAAGCGTCAGTTCGCGGGCGTTTTCGTCGGTAATTGCACCGACATACCAATCGTCGCTGTTGCGATCTTGTCGGGCAATCATCACGTAATCACCGATTTGGCTGTCGAGCACCTTTGTTGCCGCCCAGTCAGTCGGAACGTCTTTGATAAACTGAAAAACATCGAGGCGCTTCTCGTAGTTCTCGGGCAAGTCCGCCGCCATGTGCAACGGGCTGTAGAGAATGACGTACAACGCAAGTTGCTTAGCGACCGTCGTACTCACGCGATTGCCGGGTTGATATTCGCCGAACGTGACACCGAAGATGCCGGGCGTGAAATCCATCGGCCCGCCAAGCAAGCGCGTAAACGGAATGATCGTCGTGTGGTCGGGTTTGTTCTGCGTCGCTTCGCCGCCCCATGCGTTGAATTCCTGACCGCACGCGCCTTCGCGCGTCATCATGTTGGGATAGGTGCGACGAATGCCGGTCGCCTTAATCGGCTCGTGCACATCGAGCATGATCTGATATTTGGCGGCGAGTTCGACGATCTTGCGATAGTGGCGCACCATGAATTGACCGTGGTGCCACTCCTTATGCTTCTTGCCGTCTTTGTCGGTGCGGACAATATTCTGCGCGTGCGCGACGTAGCCGGTCTTAACGGCGCGAACGCCCAGACGCTGATAAAGTTTGAATGCGTCTTCGACTTGTCGCTCGTAGTTTTCAACGGCGCCGCCGGTTTCGTGGTGGCCGATGAGGCGAACGCCTTTGTCTTTCGCGTACTGAGCGAGCTGTTCGATATCAAAATCCGGATAGGCCGTCGTGAAGTTGAACTTTTCGCCGTTTTCGATCCAGTTGCCATCCCAGCCAAGGTTCCAGCCTTCCACCAGCACGCCGTCGAAACCATGCTTGGCTGCGAAGTCGATATACCGCTTGGTGTTGTCGGTCGTCGCACCGTGCTTGGGGCCCGAACCCCACGTCGCTTTGTTTAGGTGCATTTCCCACCAAATGCCGACGTATTTGCCGGGTTTGATCCAACTGACGTCGTCGAGTTTGTTGGGCTCGTTCAGGTTGAGGATCAACGGCGATTCGATCAAACCGCCGGGCGTATCGCTAATTTGAATCGTGCGCCACGGCGATTGAATCGGCAGCGTGCCGCGCACCTTGACACCGTCGGACCACGGCACGAGGTCGGCTTCAAACGTATTGTTTTCGCGCCGTTGCAGCGCCATGCTGGCGAAGTCGGTCAACGCCGCTTCGTGCAGGCTGATGTAAAGCTTGTCGCTCGCTTTGAACGTGATCGGCGTGTGAACCTTTTCGGTTTTCTGCAAGGGCGAATCGGTATAGCGATATTCGTATCGGTTGTATTCATACGCCGGAATCCACCAACATCGATGGTTGTCGGACATCGTGAACTCGGTGAGTTCGTTCATCAGCTCGATATCTGACAACCCTTCTTGCTTGGGAATGCGATATCGAAAACCGAGGCCGTCGTTGAACACGCGAAATACCCATTCGATGCGCGTCGATGGTTTATCTTTTTTCGCGAGCGTAACGACTAACTGTCGATGATGATCGCGCACATCTTTGCATTCACCCCAAACCTGCCGCCATGTATCGTCGACAGTCGTGAACTCATGCGAGTCGATCACCAGATCTTTATCGAAGCCGGGGCCGTTACGCAGTTGCACGCCCAGCCGCGACGGCGCGATGACCAGATCGGCGGCGCGACGCACTTCGTAATACGGTACGCCGTTGCGCATCGTGAGCGAAAGCGTGATCGATTTGTCGGGTGATTGAACGTCGATGGCAGCCGCGCTCGGTGTCATCAGGAAGCAAGTACTCGCGCCGGCGACCAACAGGAAGGGAATAGCGTTTTTCACGATCGTGGTGATCCAATTCGTACGTTAGGGGCGGCGCGTGTTGCACCTTGCCCGCGACTTTGGGTTCTTAGTGACGAACGAGTGGCAGGGAGCATGCGCGAACTACAGCGCGCCGTCAAAACCCTGCTGCAGTGCGGCGAAATCGACGAGATCCACATCATCGTCGAGATCGCCGTCGAAACCGTCGCGGCAGGATTGTTGCGTTTGTGGTGGGGTGGGATCGATGGGCAGGTCGGGGCCGGTTAAGCACTCTTCAAACGATGTGTAGTCGTCCACATCGATGTCGCCGTCACAATCGGCATCGCCGGGGCGGCAATAAATCAGACGGAAGTATTCGGTCGGCTGACCGGAGATGGCGTTTTCGTAGTTCACGCCGACGCCCGACGGCGTGATCGTTGGCGTGCGACCGAACGTGCTGCCATTTTCGGTTACGGCGACGGCCATGATGCGCGCGTCGTCGGTCCAACTCGTGGGGCGTGGCAAGTTGAGCGGCGTGTTGTCGCCGCGTGGTTGGCGGATCGTAATGCGATAAGGCTCGTTCACGAACGAGAGATAATGCGGTTCACCGCCCGCCAAAGGCTGGCCGTAAAGCACCGTGACAACGCCACCCGTAACGCGACCGGCTCTCTCCATCAGGAAGCCGTCGGGCGCGATCAGGTTGCCGCCGCGAAACCATGGTGAATTGGTCAGATTGGCGGAGACGGTGGTGCCGTCGGCAAACGTCGTGACGGTCTGACCGGCCGTCGGGAAATTATCAAACGACGTCATGCCCTTACCGACGAGCGGTGCGATGTTGTGCTTCTGAAACACATCGAGCACGTTGACCCAATCGAGGTCGCCGTTGGGAAGGCTGTATGAAAGCGAATAACCAATCGACAGGTAATAAGTGAGTGCCGACAGGTCATTGGCCATGTACGGGCCGCCAAGATTGTGGGCGTTGAAGTACAAGTTCTCATGCGCCCACAGCGGTGCCATTGGGTAGATCGAGAAGTTATTGTCGGGGTAGCTGAAGAAGCCGATCGTGTACGACAAACAGAAGCCCGCTTCGTGATGCGACAGACGATCGAAACCGCCTTCCGACATGATGGGCAAGAACGAGGCACTGCGTTCGGCCAGCTCGACCATGTATTGGTGGTACGACGTTGCGTCGGCACAACTCGGATGCGCACCGTAGCGCGGTTGGTTGCGAGCGCCAACTTGGTCTTCGAAGAGAAAGTCGCACGGAATAGTCTGCGTGAATTCGGTGCGGGTTTTATCTTGGCGGGCGATGACGGCCGGGTCGCATGGACTGACGACATGGCCGAAGTTGGGGCCATAGTTTTCGCTGATCAGATTGTTGTTGCGGTCGCGCAGCACGACATCGTTGGTTAGCGACGACCAACTGGGTGAGTTCGGATCCCACCAGGTCGGGTTGGTGTAGGGCATAACCAGATGGCCCTGACTGCGCGCCGTTGATACCAGGTTGGCCAGCGCGTTCTGCGAACCAAGATCGGCGCGCGGCGGCAGGTAGTCGGGATAATTGTTATCAAAACCGATCTGCCAGAACGCGACGATGTGAATCAGGTTGTTGGCCGGCACGTTGGGCAGATACGACAGAAACGTTGAGAACGTCCAACCGCCCTGAAGAAAGTCTGTCTTGAACAACACTGCCCCGGCCAGCTTCTCGAATAGCGACGTGCCGAGCTTTTCTTCCAGCATCGGCATCGTGTCGTGGCCGCTGCGCGCCCAGTAGGTGTCCATCGCTTCGTCGAGCGTGGAGCCTATGCTGAAAACAATCGTTGGCGACGTCCACGTTGTTCCCGGCGCAACGTCCGTCGTGAAGTCGTGATGAAACTTGTTCGAGCCGCCGTTGGCACTATCTCGGAAGATGAACCAGAAGGCCGACTTGAGCGCTTCGGTCGGTTCGTGAATCCCGTAGATCGCAAGGCTGCCGGTGGTGAGATCGGCATAACCGAAATCGGCGAACATCTGACCGGGGTAGCTATGACCGTAGTCACGCTCGGCAAAGAACGGCGGCAGCAACCGCATGCCTTCCATGATGGGCATGTACATCGCTTCAATCGTGCTACGCTGCACGGCGAAATGCACCGGATACGCGATCAACTCGATGCGAGCGCCGGAGGTGTTATCAACCGTCAGCTTGGTATCGCATTCGGGGCCGTCGGTCGCGGTGAAGGTCAGCGTGATATCCGCCTCCGGCGACGCGTTCGAATCGTAATTCAGCGTGAGCACCTTTTCGGAGTCATCCCAGCTATACGAGAAAGTGCGATTGGCATTGCCGGGCGAAAAGTTGGAACCATCTAGCGACGTGCCGTTGCTGAATTGCATGAAGAACGGACCGAAGAGATTGCCCGTCGATACCTGTTGATTCGTCGTTTTGTCGGTGATGTATAGCAGTCGGCCGTCGGATTTGCGAAAGGCCATTTCGTAGTAATCGTCGTTCCAGAATCGAACGCGATCGGGTTGGCTTTCATCGAATGTGATGGCGGCCGACGCGGTGCTAACCGACAGGGCGATCAGACACATCGAGCCGATTCGGATGCTGCCGCTCAGCATTCTCATGGCAATAGATACCTTTCAGAACGGCACGACGGATAGAATCCGCCGTGCCGCTGGTGTTGCAATCGTTGCAATAGATTTGTGATAGATCGCCGAAGGGCGAACGGCTTACGGCGCGAGCAACGCTGCGACGAAGCCAGCGATGTCGGCACCATTGAGCAGATCGTCGTCGGCGAAGTCACCGTTGAGCGGATCGCAGCCGGGGTAGTTCGCGGCGTAGCCAGCCGGATCGACCAACGCTTCGGCCATGGCCGGTACGTCGGCGAGGTTCACGCTGCCGTCACAGTCCATATCGCCCAGCGGCTGAGCGGTGCTGACCGTGAAGCTGAACGAGCCGTGGCTGGCAGTGTCGACTGTTGCGGCAACGACGGGCGACAATGCCGGAGCGGTCTCAGCAGAGACCAATACGTTGGCAATCGCGTTCTCGAGTTGGAACGTGTAGGTGCCGGTCGTTGCCGGAGCGTTGAACGTGCCGCTGAGAATGGTTTGCGGGCCGCTCTGACCGACGCCGGCTTGCACGTTGGCATCTTGGCCGACGGAAGCACCGGCGACACCGAACGTGTTCTGGCCGCCACCGATTTGTCGCAGGAACAACGAGCCGGGCACGCCGCGCTGCACACCGATGTAACCGGTGGTCGCGCCGCCTTCTGCCGGGTTGGAAATGCCCAACGGTCGGCTGAACTGTGCCATCGTGCCGTCGATGCTGCCTTCGTTGCCGGGTGCGATGTCGACGACATCGGGATTGCTGTTGGATGCCATCAGGTCGGTCGAGACGAGGGCCAATCCTGCATTGTCACCGGACGACACTTCGACCGTGATGGTCCAGTCGATCGCTGCGCCGGGCGCAACGTTCTGGCCCGCCTGCGACGAGTCGAGGTTAAGGGTGACGATTTGAGCCGTCGCGGTGGAAGCCGCGAAAGCCAGTGCCAGGATGGCAAAAGCGAATTTACGCATGAGTATCACTCCTGAATATTCGTCGCCGGGGCGACGCGTTTTCGACCAGTCGGTCGATTTTATGTTATTTGGGACCGAAAGTCCCGTCTTTCACACAAACCGTAATTAGTTGCCCGGACCATCGATCAGCGATTCGAAAGCGCTGAGGTCCGCGTCGTCGATCGTACCGTCCTTGAACAGGTCGAGCTGCTCGCATTCCATCGGAAAGACCGGATCGGGCGTGCGACCGCCGCATTGCTGCAGCAGGGCGATATCGATGAGGTCATTATCGCCATCACAGTCACCATCGCCATCCACCGTGCCCAAGCAGATGCGGGCCGCGCGGGACTCAAAGTTCCGGACACCGCCCATCAACTGATAGTTATCAAACGTCACGTCGAACGTGACGCCGGGGTTGCCGTTGGCGAACGTGCCCGCGATGTTGAATTGCGTCAGGTTGGTCAGGTCGAGGCCCGGCACCGAACCGGGGGCGTCTTCCTGCAGGATGTCGCTGAGATCCTTGCTCAAGGTCCATGTGCCCGGACCGGGGATATCAAAGTCCCAAACGCGGATCGGGCCGTCGCCATCGTACAGAATCGCAATGATGCGATCGGCGAGGTTGGACGGATTCACCGTAACGTCGAGCACGATTCTCGCGGCACCGCTGGCGTCAATCGGTGACGGGAAGATGTAGAAGCACCCGCCGAAGTCCGTCGCCGCGACGGTGAAGTCATCGGCACCCGAGGTGAAGTCCGACGGATCCCACGTGCCGTACTGGCCGGTGGGCGTGAAACTGGAGAAGTCGGAGATAACAGCACCCGCTGCCGGCCCCGACGACGGGTCGGTGAAGTTCACCGGCGCTTCGCCAGGATTCTCAACTTGGTTGCCATCGACCGAGCTGTTGCGCATCGAGGGCAGGCTTTGGTTGGAAGCCGGGCCGGTGCGATCGCCGATGATGGCCGACAGTTGCACCACGCGCGGGAAGTCGGCAGCGCTGAGGCCGAGGTCGGCCAGCGGTATCGCCAATTCGACGCCGTTGTTGGCCGTGTCTGCTTGAGCGGCAACCGTCGCGGCGTCGTCCGTGAAGCACATGAACGAGTCGTCGGTACAACTGGTGATGCCGTCGACGTTCTGATTGTTGAACGCCATCTGCAGGTTGTTCGGGTTCACGGCATCGACGCCGGTTAGCGTGGCGCTGCCGCCATCAAGATCGCTGCGACCGCGGTAGGCGAAGGTGTCGTTGACCAAATCAAAGTAATCGATGTAGGCCATCGGTGACGGGTCGTACGTGAGATTGATGCCGTAGGCGTAATCGTATTCGGCGCTGCGGTCGCTCAGGAACGTGCCGCTATTGAGAATGTCGAGCGGACCGTTTGGTAATTGGTTTCCGTTGAAGCCAATGATCGGTCGCACGCCGGGCAAGACCGCGTTTGCGCGAAGTTCTTCCCACGTCAGGTCGAGCACGTCGTAGTCGGCCTGCAACTGCATGAACGATACGTTGGCAAAGTCGAAGCCGGGGATACCGCCGGCGTTGACGAGGTTGCCGGCGCTCAAGTTTGCCGTCAGCGTGAAGCTGCCCGGCGGAACATTGAAGAACGCCCAGCGAAGTTGCGTGTCGTCGGTATCGGCGAGAACAATCAGAATCGTACCGCCTGCCGAACCGCCGGGGCCGACCGTGCTCGGTCCGAGCGTGACGTCGAGTTCGAAGTTGATGGCGTCACTGAGATTGACGTTGGGGCTGATATCCACCGCACCGCCACCGAAGCCACCGGTCGTGTTTTCTTCAATGCGAAGACCATCCGCAACCAACGTGATGGTTGCTGTCGCCCACGAGACGTATGTGTCGACTGGAAGCAGGTCGAAGTCGGAAATCGGAACGACCGGGAACGCCGATGCATCGGGCGCGAAATTGAGCGTGTGCTCGCCATCATCGCCATCCACCAGCGCGACATGATCGAACGTTACGTCGAACGCGACGCCGGGGTTTCCGCTGCTGAAGCCACCCGTTAGGTGCATAAAGCTGATGTCGGTCAGATCGAGACCGGGAACCGCGCCGGGCAGTCCGCTAAGCGACGGCATATCGACCGGGATCGAATCGGTAAAGGTGCCGGGGCCGGTTATGTCGAACAGGTACACGGATTCAGTACCGTCGGCGTCTGCCAGAATAATGCCGAATACCGGCGATTGGTTTGGCGCGTTGACGGTGTACGTCACTTCGAGCGAACCGGCAGCCGTGCCTGCGTTCACATTGGGAGACAAGTCGATGACGCCACTACCGAAGTCGGTGCTTTCGATGCGGACGGTATCACCGTCGGTCGTGACGGTGGCGTTGGCCCATTCATCATTTAGCGCGAAGAACTCAATATCGGAAAAGTCGTGGAGTACTGCACCACCGCCGCCGACGTTGGCATCGGTATCGATGAACAGGTTGATCGACTTATTGTCGGCCGCCAGGTTGCCGGTCATGCCGAGGTACAAATAGTCATCGTCGTGATCGGCGTAGAGCGCGTTTAGTTCGGAGCCATCTTGAACGGGGCGCTCTGAATCGGCGAGTTGCACCTGGTCGCCGCCCGACGTCGGGCAGGTTTGCGTGAGCAACGGCGCGCCGCCGGTGTAGTCGGCCGGGTTGATGTTACCGTCAAGAACGGCACCGCCCGCCAGCGTCGAAAGCGTGCTGAGATCGACTGAGAAGCAGCTTGCCACGACGCTCAGGTCGGGTCGCAAGCCAAGCGTGTCGGGCGTCAAACAATTGGGGCCGGTGTACGACGGCAATGCTTGATTGACGATCGTGCCGTACCCATCGGAGACGGCGGTTTCTTGTAGTTCGTCGCCGTCCATCGTGATGACGAGCATGCGAATGACGTCGTTCGGGTTCACTTGCACGTTGCCGATGGTGCCGAGCGGAATGGCGATCTCGATGCCTTTGGTGGCCGTGGCTGCGTCGGTCGCATCAGTATCGGTTACACCGAGGACGTTGGTGTTATCCATACCGCCGCGTACGGGGCCGCCGGGGAACGTGTTTTCGATTGTTTCGTTGCCATCGTTGATCGGTGTGGATGCAATCAGCGTGCGCGATGCAAAGATCGGCAACGGTGGGTCGTTGGGGTTATCCGGCGTGGGGTCACACGAAACGCGACCGATGGCCGGATCGAAGACGCACTCGTTGGCTTCGTTGGCGGTACCGATTTGGAAGTCAAACAAACGGTACTCGTGAACGTCCAACGTGCCGCCGGGGCTGGCGTCAAACGCCAATGCATAGTCCCAACCCGAGAACATCGGGTCGCCGCAATCCGGAAGCAACGTGCCCGAATTCGGTACGACGGTGTACGTGTCGTCGGTCGTGTCGTTGGGGGTGCCGTTGTCATTGACGACGACTTCGCGACCGGCAAGTTGCAGCATGAAAGCCGGGCCGCCGACGCCTTCGGTTTTCAATTCGGTTTGCCCCAAATCGAAATCGCCGGGCGTATCCATCAAGACGATGAATGGGCTGCCGACCTGAACGAGATTACCGGCCAAGCCGATGTAAAGGTTGACGTTGTCGACGGCCAAATACATCGCGTCGAGTTCGCTACCTTGCGACACGACGGGCGTGGATTCGGTGGCCGTTACATCGCCCACGGCAGTGTAATTGGTTTGCAATCCGACCTTTTTGGAATTTGCGAAATCCGCCGGAATGTTTTCGCCATCGAGTGTGCCGGGCGGCGCCGCCAGCAACCAACTCGGCGTTGCAATCAGCAACGCAATCGTTGCGACCAATGACTTCATGCTTCGGACTCCTTTGATGAATGATGTTGGTTTGGTGTCCGGGGTAAGAAATTGGCAGTCCCCGTTTTCCCCGTTTGTGTTTTCATTTGCAAAGTTGAAATACTGAGATGTTCGGACGTGATGGCACGTTATCAATCGAACGGCTGTTTCAGTTTCCGAAACTGTTCGACGAACGACCGAGTTTTTCCCCTGTTGTGCGCTCACCTCAGATTTCCTGATTCAATCGTTGATTGAGGTATAGCATGGATGCTATATTATTACTTGAGCGAAAGCAATGGTTTTGGCAGGAATCCAACCGGCAGGTTCCGTCAATCGTGAGATTCACAGTTTACCACAACGAAATGCTGTGATATGAGCTGGTGTGAAACTGTTTCGCCGTAACGATAGCACTAGGTAACCGATGAGCAGACCCGCGAAATACGAATACGTCATGTCGGTCATTCGACGCCGCATCGACGAAGGGGACTACCTCATCCGGCCGATCCCCGGTGAGCGCAAGATCGCCGAGGAGACCGGCGTCAGTTACATGACGGCGCGCCGAGCCGTGTCCGAACTGGTGAAGCAAAACGTGTTGGTGCGTAATGCCAATGGCATGCTCGAAGCGGGCAAGCCGTCGACGCAAAAGAAGGCCCAACTCAAGGTGGTCCTGCTTTATCCCAGTTATCCGTCGCCACACCTTTCGCATTTGCGCTGGATTGTCGGCGACGCATTCCGCGATCGCGACTTTGTCATGCGACCGGTGCAATACGTGCACTGGAATGACCCGGTTGTAAATGATGCGATTCAAAACGCCGACGGCATCATCGTCATTCCGACGGCAGACCGCATCCCGGACTCGGTGTTAAAGACATTCGAAAAACGTAAGGTTGTCGTGCTCGACGGCGATTTAAGCGAAGAGGGCATACCGTCGATTCAGTTGTTTCCCGATTCGCATGTGCTCCGCGTGCTCGAACACTTGGCACAGCTAGGGCATAAACGCATCGACTGTGTGAATGCGCAGAATCGCAACCGCGAGATCGATCGTCGCATCGCCCTTTGGCGCGGTTGGCTCAAGCAGCATCATTTCGAAGGCGAGTTGTTGGAGCGCGCGGCACCGTCTTTTACTGATCCGACGCCTGCGGCATATGAATTGATCGTTGACAAGCTGCGCGCCGGCGAGATGAACGCCACCGCTTTGGTTTGTACGACCTATCCCGCGGCCATCGCCGCAATTCGTGCTTTGTGGGAACACAAGATTACGGCTGGCACCATCGTGTCGGTTTGCGCGATCAACCTAGAAAACCACGCAAAGTATCACTGCCCGTCAATCACGGGGTTAGAAATGCCCGACTTGACCGAGGTGTTGAACCGATGTTTAGATTGGTTTGGCAATCGCGAAGCGTGGGTAGGCACCTGTCGCGTGCAACCGCGCAGCGCTTGCTTTTATGCGGGCGAATCGACGGGCGTAATGACGACGCCGCTGCATTCGTAGGCAACAATTCAAACCCTTAAAAGGGAATCGACATCTCGTGCGATCATATTTTTCAATACCTGCCTGTAGGTGGGTTGCTGTTAGTTTCGTTCATCTCTTCTCGGCGAGTTCCGCGTTTGGGCAACCTTTCATCAACGATATCAATCGCTGGACCGCGCAAGACGCACTGGCGGCGCCGCCTGCCGACGCGGTGTTGTTCATCGGTAGCTCCAGTATTCGCAGGTGGGAACAGCTTACGCGCGACTTTTCCGACTACGTGGTGATTCAACGCGGGTTTGGCGGCGCGCAGTTCGACGATGTAAACACGTACGTCAACGATATCGTGATACCTTACGCGCCGGCTGCGATCGTGATCTGGGCGGGAACGAACGACATCGCCGCCGGGTCGAGCGGCTTTGAAGTGTTTTCCGATTTTCAGGCGTTTAGTAATGTCGTCTTAGACGCGTTGCCGAATACACAAATCGTTTATCTCGGCATAACGCCGACACCGGGGCGGTATGACAACTTGCCCGAAGAAACCGCCGCGAACAATGCCATCAGCGCGGTAGCGGCGAATAATCCGAGCTTGCATTACATCGATCTGCCTGCAGCGTTCTTTGCGTTGAATCCTCCCGGCGATCCAGCGTTCACCGGCAAGTTTGTCGATCCGATCCATCTCAATCGCGAAGGTTACGAATTGTGGACCAGCGTGATTCGACCCGCAGTTGAATCGATCATCGCGCCGAACAAAGTGTTTACGCCTAAGGTGCAAACGCCTACGCCGGGGCGACGTGTTTATTTCGACTTCGGCCCGAGCAACACCGACGACGGCGATCCGACGACGAGCCCGGACGTGAATGGCAATCACTGGAACAACTGGCATCCTGCAACAGGCGGTGTTGCGATCAACGCGGGCGAGCGCATTACGAATTTGATCGACGATCAGGGAAACACGACTGGGATCGATCTAACGATTGCGGGCGGATTTCTTTCCAACGGTAAACTCAATGGTGGCTTGTTAGCGCCCGACGCGATGTTGCTCGATACGCTTGCGATTGCGACGGCGACGCAGGATTATTTTTATTGCGGTGGAGATGGTATCGAAGGTGGTGGTGACGACGACGCGCCGGGTGGCTTCTATCTGAGCGGGCTCGATCCGGCGCTGTCGTATCAGATACGTTTCTTCGCGTCGCGCGATTCGGGTGCCACGCGCATCACGGAGTATCAAGTGTTCGGTGCCAATTCCGCCAGCGTCACAGTGCAAAGTTCGGGTCAAAACATCGGCAGTGATGGGGCGTACGACGGCAACGATAATACGACGGGGATCGTGCGAGGCATTCGGCCGGACGCGTTTGGACAAGTCTTTGTCGATGTCGTACTGCTCGAAGGCAACTTTGCATACATCAATGCGATGGAGTTGTTGGTGACGTTGCCCGGCGATGCCAACGATGATTTTGTGATCGACGGTTCAGATGTGACCGCATTTCTGGATTGCCTGATCGGGCCGGATAATCCCGCGACGACCGACTGTGAACGCGTATTCGATTTGAATGTCGATGGCGACGTCGACTTGGCGGACGTACAAGCGTTCGCTTTAGCGGCGAGTTAGTGGAGAGCCGTTCTCCAAAATTTGACGGCGCATTGGTCCACCGCCTTGCTCAGTGGTCGGGCGTTATTAAAGGTATTTAAGACAGAAAAGCGGCCGCGCGACGATCGCACTCCCACATGCCATCATTCCCGCGATTACGGAAATACGGTCCGCAAATCGGCACTTTTGTTAGAAATCCCGCCAAGGCGACGTTTCCGCGATACAATTTCCATGAAATCGTGCCTCACC
>JAUIHO010000337.1 GCA_030432035.1 Phycisphaerae bacterium | reverse complement strand
CGTTGGAATGTTCAGCTTTGAGGCTGAATCCGAAGCGGACTTGGCCGTGAAGATCATCCGCAAGGCGGTGCGAGGCTCGACGAGTACGAAAAAGAAGGCGGCCAAACGTAAAAAGAAGGTCACGACCAAGCCTGCCGTCCGAAAGAAAACCGCCAAGAAAAAGAAAAAAACGGCATCGCGCAAGAAGGCGACGGCGGGGCGACGCAAAGCGGGTTGATTCAAACCGCATTCCCCCCGGATAATTTGCCTTAAATTCGTAAACGACCGCTGCTATCAATCGATCGTCGATTCTGGCAGCGGTGTTTTTGCAAAATGAACCTGCTCCGACTGATCGCGAGGCGCAAGATGATTCGTTTTTGGAACAAGCTGGCCGTGTATTTGATCGTCGTCGCATTACCGTTGGGTTGCGACAATGCCGTTGGCAACAATGACGGCAGCAGCGACGACGCTAAACCGGCGACGAACGACAAGTCAAGCAAGACGGCAGAGACCAAGAGCGCCGCGTCGTCGGATAGCAGCCCGATTAAGGCGTCCGCAAAGCCTGCGGCAGTGGAAACCGTAAGCGGCCCAAGCTGGACGATGCCGGAGGCTGAACTGACGCATAACTTCGGTGCCGTATGGGCCGGCGAAACGTTGCGACATACGTTTGAGTTTTTGAACAACGGGACCGAAACATTGCGCGTATTGGAAGCCAAGCCGCGTTGCAGTTGCTCAGTGGCGGATAACTACAGCAAAGTGATCGAACCCGGCGAAACGGGGCGCATTCCGTTCGTGCTCAAAACGACCAACAAGCACGGCAAGGTTCACGAATATCTCGATATCGCGCTAAACGACCCAAAGAAGCCGAAGATGACCATTAATATGGTAGGCGAAGTGAAGCGCGTCGCCGACATGACGGTTACGTTCGACAGCCGCACGGATCCGTCGGATCGGGCGGGAATGGCCAAGTTGTCCAAGTCGCGTGCATACTTCGGGGCAGTCAAACCGGGCGAGGAAGTGTCGCGCATCATCTCGATTCGCAACACGTCGGGCGTGAGCCCGCTCAAGCTCGAACTCAATCGAATTTCCGGTGACAAATTCATCGGGCAGTTGCAGGAAAAGCGCTCTGGTGAGTTATGGGAGTTCTATATCTTCAGCCAGCCGCCGTATAACGTGGGCTATAACTTTACGCAGTTCGTTTTCAATACGAACATTCCGGAGCAACCGACGTGGGAGATTAAGGCGTCGTTGGAATTGCCGCCGCGCGTCAAGATCATTCCCAATCGCATCGTTGCCGACGCCAATACCTATAAGAACAAGCAGCGCGAAATCAAGATCATGAACAACGGCGATACGCCGATCGAAGTGACGTCGGTGGCGTGCAGCGATCCGGATTATAAGGTGACGTTCCTTGGTACCGATCCGAGTAACCCCAACATGCTCGTCGTCGAAGTGTTGCTGCCGCCGGGTGAATATCGACCGCCGGCGTATGGTGAGGTCGTGCGAATCGAAACGACCGACCCGGAATACAATACGATCGAAGTGATGGTGCTGCCCGACCTGCGTCGGGGTGCTACGCCGCGACCGGCGGATAAGCCGTTGGAGTTTCACCTCGGAAAACTCCTTGGGTAGTCTGGGCGCTGAAGAGAATTTGAAATAAGAAAAGCCGCCGGTCGTTTCGTCTGATGGAAGCGACCGGCGGCTTTGTTCTTGATTTAACGATGTCGATTTGAATTACTGATCCAACACGTAAGCGAAGATCAACGGTGCCACGATGCTGGCGTCGGAGTTGATCATAAAGCTCGGCGTGCCGACGTCGATTTTTTCCCAGGTGATCTTTTCATTTGGTACGGCGCCCGAGTAGGAACCGTACGACGTGGTGCTGTCGGAAATCTGACAGAAGTACGACCAGTAGGGCACCTTCTTGTGGAAGTCTTGGATTAGCATCGGCACGACGGAAATGGCGAAGTCGCCCGCGATGCCGCCGCCGATTTGAAAGTAGCCGACGGGGCAGTTGCGCTCGGCGCGCTCGATGTACCAGTCGGATAGATGCTTGAGTTGTTCGGTGCCGTGTCGAACGGCGAAGTGACCTTCGATTTTGCCCATCATCACGTTGGCCGTGAAAATGCCGCCCAGCGTCGAGTCTTCAAAACCGGGCGTGTAAATCGGCAGGCCTTTTTCCTTGGCGGCCAATACCCAGCTATCTTTCGGGTCGATCTCGTAGAGGTCGCTCATGCCCGGTAGGTCGACCAACTCGTAAATGAACTCGTAGGGGAATTTGGGCGTTTTGTTTTTGGCGGCGGCGGCCCAGAGGTCGACGAGGCGATGCTCGGTATGTCGCATCACTTCTTCGGGGATGCACGTATCCGTTACACGGTTCATGCCGCGATCGCGGAAGGCCGCTTCATCCTTCGGGCTTAGGTCGCGATAGTTCAGAGCCCAGTCGTAGCTCTTGTGGGCGAACAGGTTGAAGATTTCCTCTTCGAGGTTCGCGGCGGTGCAGCAGATGGCGCTGATTTTGTCTTGCCGAATAATCTCGGCCAGCGAGATGCCCAACTCGGCCGTGCTCATGGCACCAGCCATCGAGAGGAACATCTCGCCGCCTTCGGACAAGTGCCGCTTCCACGCCTTGGCCGCGTCGACGGTTTCGCGTGCGTTGAAATGTCGAAACTGATGATCGAGAAATTGCGAAATCGCACCCATAGCCTGCATCCCTCAACAATGCGTGCGGCGGTGCATCCGCCGCAGGAAATCTCAAAAAGTCGAAACGTCAAAAAGTAGTCCCTGTCGGCAATTCTGGCAAGTAAACGCCGCTGTTGGGCCCACTCGCGGGGCCGCAAGAAAGCCAAGACGGACTGGGCCGTTCTTTCACCTGATGGAACCGAGCAAGTCCAGATATGAATGGATGTACGGCACCTACCCGGAGATGGGGCTGTTCGCGACCGACGAGGACCGACGGGCGGCGTTGAAGGCCGTGCAGCGGCAGTTGTTCGGCCGCAACTGGCGGTTTTGGCTGTATGGGCTCGCGGTGCTCGTCGTCACGGTTGTGGCGGCTCCGGCAGTCGTGCGGGTCGTGCTGAGTTACGGCACGCAATGGGGCGTCGCGACTTGGATAGCGCTGCCGCTGCTGATCCTCGCGCTTGTTGCCGTGTACTACTGGGGTATCGGTGTATTGTGGGAACGCGCAGTGCAGCAGTTTCTTCGCAGGCGTTTGATCGATGCGGGAATCGCCGTCTGCCTCGGCTGCGGTTACGACCTACGTGCGACCGAAGCGCCGCGCTGCCCGGAATGCGGACTGGCAATCGAGATTTTGCCGACCAACGATAACGTGATATAGTTTTAGATAACGGGGACGTAGCTCAGTTGGGAGAGCGTCGCGTTCGCAA
>JAUIHO010000099.1 GCA_030432035.1 Phycisphaerae bacterium | reverse complement strand
CGCACAGATGGCGGCGGCCGGCGTTTCGATCATCACGCCGACCGGAATATCCTCGCGAAACTCGTAACCTTCTTCTTCCAACTCTTCCGTCACGGTGCTCAACACAAACTTGGCCTGCCGCAATTCCATAATGCGGGAAACCAACGGGAACATCACGCGGATGTCACCGAAGACACTCGCACGCAAAATTGCACGCAACTGGCTGCGGAACATCGGAAGGTTTTGCAAGCTGTAGCGAATCGAACGCAGACCGAGAAACGGATTCTTTTCCATTTCCCAACCGCCGGTCGGGTGACATTTATCGCCACCCAAATCCATCGTGCGAATCACCAACGGCAAGCCGTCAAGCTGTTGAGCAGCATCGCGATAGGCTTCGAACTGTTCTTCTTCCGATGGCAATCGATCGGTTTGCAGGAATAGGAATTCGGTTCGGAACAGCCCAATGCCGCGTGCGCCTTTTTCGAGACAGTCCGTGATTTCCAAAGGAAATTCGATGTTGCCGAGCAACTCGATCTTCACGCCATCGCGGGTTTCCGCATCGAGATCGCGAAGTTCCGCCAGCGTCGCGCGAACTTCCTGCAGATGCTCAGCTTCGGCGGTGTACGTTGCCCGTTGCTGCTCATCCGGATTGATAACGACGACGCCATGAAGCCCGTCGACCACGACGGTATCACCACTGGAAATGTGCGTCGTTATATCTTCGAGGCCGACGACTGCCGGAATGCTTAGGCCTGCGGCAATGATAGCCGTGTGAGACGTAGTGCCGCCGACATCGGTCGCAAAACCGAGCAGGCGTTTGGTCTGTTCGAGCTCGACCAATTGAGACGGCGTTAGATCGTGCGCGATGATAATGACCGACTCATCGAGAGCGGCCAATTCCATACGCGTTTCGCCGCCGACATGGCGTAACAAGCGGCGTTCGATGTCTTGAATGTCGCGCGCTCGCTCTTGCAAGAACGGGCTGGCCATTTCCTGAAAGCGCCGGCGGTAACGCCGCATGAAAACAGAGATCGCGTAAGCCGCGCTGTATTCTTTATCGCGGATGAGATCGGCGATTTCTTTGCGCGGCTTCTCGTCGCCCAACCAACGCTCGTGAAATCCGAAGATGTCGGCAAGGTCGCTACCGGCACGCTCGGCGAATCGCTCGCGCTCGCCGCCGACCTCAGCCTGCGCCGCCGCAAACGCCTTCTCAACGAGTTGAACTTCGTGGGCGGTGTAATCGGCAGGAACGAATCGGCGCGGGACGCGCACATCTTCCGTTTCCAACACCAGGGCGGTGCCAATGACCACGCCCGAAGAGACACCCACTCCCCGTTTTAGCGGCATGGGCGCACCTCATGATGGGATGCGTTCGTCGTGTTTTGTTGCAGCCGACTTATCAACACCGTTACATCTCGCCGAAACCGTCACGCACCAATTCGGCTAACTTTTCCAACGCTTGCTCCGCGTCGTCGCCGCGGGCTTCGAGCTTTAATATTGTTCCTTGCACGCCTTCTAACAACATCATTTCCATGGGGCTCTTGCCGTCGACGCTCATGTCGCCTTTATGAATGCGAATCGAACATTTGAACTGCGCGGCAATATCGATAAAGCGCATGACCGGGCGGGCGTGTAACCCTTGCGGGTTCACAATCTCTACCTCGATTTGAAGACAGGATTCGTCATCCTGCATGGCTAGCCTCCGTGCCGGGTGCGCCTGCGGACAATCGTCCGAGCGCTAGGCGCTGCCGGCGGCATCCGCGTCGGTCAGTAACTGTTGAATCGCCTCGCGCGTGTTTGCCTGGCGCAACGCCCGCCGAAATTGATCGCGCTGTAAATGACTGAAAATGCGTTCCATCGCTTGCAAGTGCGCTTCGGGTTCGCCCGGCGGCGACAGCAAAATAAAGACGGTATAAACCGGCGCCCGATCGAGCGATGCGAAGTCGATTCCGCGTTCGCTGCGGGCCACCGCCGACATGATTCGCGGAACGCCCGGATGCTTCACGTGCGGCACCGCCACGCCTTTTCCGAAGCCGGTACTGCCCTGGTTCTCGCGCTCGATGGCTGCGGCGGCGACTTCGGTCGCAACATCCGGCGTTAACGCACCGGCATCAGCCAGCGCCGTAACCAGCGAGCGGATCACGTCGTTTCGGTCTCCCGATTCGACATTCGGCAATATGGCGTCGTAAACAACGAAGTCAGGCAAGCGCATGAAACTTTAACCTTCCGCGCCGCGAGGATCGGCGAGCGGCTCGCGCGGCGCACCGCCTTCCGGGTGCTTTCGGTTACGCAGCTTTTCTTTATGTTTCGTAAGTTGTCGTTCGAGATCTTTCACGACCGCATCGAGGGCCGCGTACGGATCTTCGTGCGACTCTTTCGCGACGAACGGCGGCGTTTGATCGCCTTTGACGATCAACTCACAATTGTGATGATCGGCCTCTTTATCGAAGACGATCTCGGCCTGATGCACACGATCGAAGTATCGCTCCAGCTTCGCCGCTTTCTCTTCGGCGTAGGCTTTGAGCTTACCGCTGACGTCCATGTGTCGGCCCGAAATGATAATGCCCAGCATGATTCGCTACCACTCCTAATTGGGTTAAACGACCACCTGTTCTAGTGATCGGCATTTTGCGCAAGATACGGTAAAGCAATTAGTTACGAATCGCATCGCCGTCCGAGGACGAGTGTAAATCCGGCCAAGGTGAGGGTCAAGATTTGCCTATTTCAGGACTCGGCTCAATCGACGCGATCATTTCGGACCGACCGACCGGACCATCTAACGCATTGGGTTCATTCTCCGATGGCGTGCGGGCCAACGTCGCGACAAACACCCGCGCGGCCCCCGCCCGCTTGAGCGTGTGCGTCGCCTCGCGCAGCGTCGCGCCGGTCGTGCTGACGTCGTCGATCAGGCACACGGACTTGTCTGCAACGATCGCCGGACTGGTCACGTTGAAGGCACCCTGAATCACCCGGCTACGGGCGCTGGGCGTGATGCGAATTCGGTGAAACTCCGGAATCATGCGAGCCATTCGCAGAACCGGCTGTACGGTTCCCTGCCGACGACGAGCGATCGAATCGGCCAAGAGCCCCGTCGGTTGAAACCCACGCCGGATGCGCCGCAACCAGTGCGACGGAATCGGGATCCAGAAATCCACGTCATTACAAAACGAGGTGGCTTCGAGGCTTGCATTTAACAGCTCGCCGAGAAACGCATCGTAGGTGAATCGCTGTTTAAATCGTAACGTGATTTCGCGGAGCGGACCTTCGTAGGCACCCACGCAGGAAAACCCGTCAAAGTCGCGAACACCGGGCTTTCGATCGCGACAGTTGGCGCAGAAACCATCGATGAGCAGGTGTGGGCCACGCGTATCACCGCAGCGTCGGCAATATTGAATACCACATGCCCGGTGCAGATCGCGCCAACACAAACGGCATAAATGGCGATCGCCGTACTGCAACAGTTGGTCGCAAGCGGCACAAACCGGCGGCGTGATGGCGTCGGATATCCAATTCGCCGCACGCGACAACATAAGTTTATCGCTCTCCAACTCAGTCCGTCACGCGGTTAGCGAGCCGAACGGCTACGACTTGGGCGCGTCGTTCGTGTCGCCCTCGTCACCTTTGGATTCGCCTTTCGCATCGCTCTTTTCGGTGGCACCTTCAGCGTCTTCGTCCTCATCTTCGAGAACGATCTTCGCCATCGCTACCACGCGGTCGTCTTCGCCGGGCTTCATGATGGTTACCCCCTGCGTCGCGCGACCGATCTGGCTGATCGACGTCACTTGCGTGCGCAACATGATGCCATTTTGGGTGATGAGCATCACTTCGTTGTTATCTTCCACGGCGCGCATCGCGACAACTTTGCCGTTGCGCTCGGTGGTCTTGATGTTGATCACGCCACCACCGCCGCGCTTTTGCAGGCGGTATTCATCGATGGCGGTACGTTTGCCGAAGCCGTATTCGCAAATCGTCAGTAGGCTCATACCTTCGCGGGCCACGGCCATATCGACGACGCGGTCGTCTCCCTTTAGCGTGATACCCTTCACACCGGCAGCGGCACGGCCCATCGCACGTACATCGGTATGAATGAACCGAATGGCATGACCATCGCGCGTTCCAAGGAAAATCTCGTCTTCATCAGCCGTGAGATTGACGCCTATCAGCGAATCATCCGCATCGAGACTAATGGCGATGATGCCGCTCGGGCGCGGGCGCGAAAACGCGGCCAAGGCCGTCTTCTTCACGGTGCCTTTCTCGGTCGCGAAGATCACGAACTTCTCTTCAAACTCGCTAACGGGCAACACGCGCGTGAAGTGCTCGTTCTCCTGCATGTTGATCAGGTTGGCGATCGAGCGACCTCGCGCCGTGCGCGCCATCTCGGGAATGTCGTACACGCGCAGCCAATAGACGCGTCCGCGGTTCGTGAAGAACAGCAGGTAGCTGTGCGCCGTGGTATAGAACAGCGCTTCGATGAAATCGCCATCCTTGGTGTCGCTTCCGCGAATACCTCGGCCACCGCGCCCCTGCGTGCGGTAGATATCCGGCGACACGCGTTTGATGTAGCCCTCGTGTGAGATGGTTACGATCATCGGCGCGTCTTCGATCAGCTCTTCCATGCTGAAGTCGCCGACGTCGCCCGTAATCTCGGTGCGGCGCTTATCCCCGTACTTATCCATCATTTCGCGGATGTCTTCGGAAATGATATCGAGCACGCGCGACGGTTCGCGCAGAATCAGTTGATAACCTTCTATCTCTTCGACCAAGCCCGCATATTCGTTGGCGAGTTTTTCAACTTCAAGGCCGGTAAGGCGTTGAAGCTGCATGGACAAGATCGCGCTCGCCTGCACACCGGTCAGGAACTGATCAGACGCCGTCGTGCGACGAACGAACTTCTCCGGCAGAAGCTTGACCAGCGCTTCGGATTCATCGAGCCGCAACGCCCGCTCCATCAATCGCTCTTTTGCGACCTTCGGATCGGGCGATTTCTTGATCAGCTCGATGATCTCGTCGATATCGCCGACGGCGAGGATCAGACCTTCGAGAATGTGCGCCCGCTGCCGCGCTTTTTGCAGCAGGTAGCGCGTGCGGCGTACGATCACGTCCTTACGGTGATCGAGATAGCACGTCATCAACTCAATCAAGCCCATCGTCTTGGGCTGTTTGCCAACGAGGGCGATGTTGATGATTGAAAATGTCGTTTGCAAAGGCGTGTGGCGGTAGAGCTTGTTCAGCACCACCTCTTCATTTACGCCCGACTTCAATTCGATAACGAGGCGAACCGGGTTCTTACGGTCCGACTCATCGCGAATGTCGCTGATTTCTGGAACACGACCGTCCTTCACGCATTCGGCGATCTTCTCGATGATCGTCGTCTTCACCACGCCATACGGAATCTCGTCCACCACGATTCGAATGCGACTGCCGCGCATTTCTTCCGTGTGGCTTTTGGCGCGCAAGCGAAGCGAACCGCGACCGCGCGTGTAGGCGTCGAGAATTCCTTGCTTGCCGCAAATCTGCGCGCCCGTCGGGAAGTCAGGCCCCTTCACGATCTCCAGCATTTCCATCAGCGGCGTGTCGGGGTTTTCGATCAGCTTGAGCATGCCCTGACAAATCTCAGTGAGATTGTGCGGGGCAAGATTGGTGGCCATACCGACCGCGATGCCGGTGCTACCGTTAACAAGTAGGTTCGGAAACTTCGAGGGCAACACCACCGGCTCGGTGGTGGTTTCGTCATAGTTGGGAACGAAATCGACGGTGTCTTTGTCGAGATCTTCCAGCATGTCCACCGCAGCGGACGTCATGCGCGCTTCGGTGTATCGCATGGCCGCGGGCGGGTCGCCGTCGATCGAACCAAAGTTACCCTGACCATCAATCAGCGGGTAACGCATGTTGAACGGCTGGGCCAGGCGCACCAGCGTTGGATACACGACGGTATCGCCGTGCGGGTGATAATTACCGACGACTTCACCGGCGATTTTGGCACACTTACGATGCGCGTTTCGCGGCGAGAGCTTGAGGTCGTTCATCGCGACGACGATGCGGCGCTGCGACGGTTTCATACCGTCGCGCGCATCGGGCAAGGCGCGCGAGATAATCACGCTCATCGCATAACGCAGGTAGGAATCCTGCATTTCATCGACGATGGGGAGGTTGTTAAACGACTCGGGCAAAGCCGGGGTATCGGGTGTGTCGGACATCCAAATTTTTCCTCAGCGTACTAATCGCGGTTCGCGTTACTCCGTTTCGCAACCGTTCGCGCCGCAAGCAACGCGTATCATAAGTTAAAATGGCTTACTCGGCGAGGCGCATGACTACCAAATTTATGGCCGTAACATAAGGTCATTTCTAGGTTTATGGCCCCTACATGAACAGCCGCAATACCATGTCCAGTTCGCACGCTACGTCCGGAGCTCGACGAAAAAAATCACTCAATAGTTCAACAAACTTATTGTGAGCCCGAGGCTTTCCGTGCCGAAGCGCTATCTGATTCGTCGGCGGATAATGACTGCGGCTCCCCGAACTCAAGCCCAAGTCTGCATCCTTTTTTGAGCCTGAGGTTGTCTTCAATTGAGCGTAGTTTCTCTAATTGCTCAAATATTTCTGGATAGTTTTCCTTTAAATTTGCCAGCTGTAATAGTTTTAAGTCGGCTGGAAGATTGTTTGAAAAAATCGCCTCAATCTCTCGATTTATTGCTTTAACTCCCTTCAGCTTTTCATTGTTCGCGCGTTCGGCAATCTCAACGGCTTCTGCTGCAGTTTTGTCCGCTTCCGTTTCCCGTTTCCGAACTTCTCCTTCTGAAAATCTCGATAATAAGTCATCTGCCTGCTGTGACCGCGATCTTAGATTTGGGAGCAACCACTTAACAAATCGACGCCATCTCCTTCGTTCGTTACTGGAATCTTGTTCATCAGGAATCCCGCGATACTTTGTAATAGCAGGGTCAGTTTGTTCATCAGGGTGCCAGGTCATACTGCCAGAACCTCGCGGATCTCGTCTCGGGCAAATTGAATACCAGACCCACCCAACATCTTATACAACCTTGATAGCTCAATTAGATATTCCGCGATTTCCTCAGCTGACGCATCACCGGGATCAACAAAAATGGCAAGTTCGTCTAATTCAGTAGACTCTGTATACTTGAGGAGTCGTGCTCCAATTCTCTTAGCATCCTGTAAGAATTTCATGATTGAAAAAACCAAGGCATTCGTGAAATCCTCGGAATCAAACCTATTGGCTCTCAGCCAAAATGGCAGAAATTTTTTCACCTCTTCCATACTTCTTGCATCTTGACCAATTACAGCAAGGTTGACGATGAACGTCTTTCCATCTTGTTTCTCAAGAATCGGATGCACAGCAGCCGGATCTGCGCTAAGTAAAATGGTTGGCAATTCTGAATGTTGGCCAACGTGCTCGGCAGATTCCAGTATTAGTCTATCACCTAGCGGACCGGTCTCTAATTCGATAAATAACTGACTGTCGCCGCCAAGAACCCTCAATATCTTGCCTAATGGTGCCAAAATCAGATCCTATTCGTTACTGTTTTTTGCTTAGTAAAATCATCATCCGGGTCGCCTGTATTCTGGCCTGGAGTCTTATTGAATTCAGCCGATCGTTGCCGGTAAAGCAGTTCTTCCAGATAGATGCGATGTCGATTGAGCATGTCGCCGATCATGCCGGCGAAGAACATTAAGACGGCGAAGATCGCCAAGGCACCGGATACGAAACCCGCCCATTTGTGCGGTGATAGCGAATCGGTCGCGATGTAATGCCAAAGAAGAAATCCACCGAACCCGGTCGCCAATGCCAATAGCGAGAACGCAATGGTGCCGAAGAAACGCATCGGGTAATAGTCGCGATAGCAACGGAAGATTATGCGCGACGTGCGGCTGGCATAACGAATTAGGTTGCTCGCCACACGGCTATTGCCGAACTCGCGCTGACCGCGCACGCGAATCGGCACTTCGACGATACGCAACTTCTTGTACGTGAGATTGAGAAACACTTCCTGCGTATAGGTAAACTGCCCGAGCAGGTTCAGGCTCAGTGCCGCGCGACGGTTGTAACAACGCATGCCGCAGGAGACATCGTAGAACTTCTGCCCGGTTAGGCCGGAAATGAGACGACTCATCATGCGGTTGCCCCACTTCTTGAGGCCGGGCATTACCGGGACAAGTGCCGGATCCTTAAATCGCGAGGCCGTCGCAAAATCGGCGTGACCCGCAACAATCGGCTCGATCAGTTTGGGGATATCGGCCGGGTCGAATTGACCGTCACCGTCGATATTCAGCACGATGTCCGCGCCGCGCTCGATGGCGTAGGCAAGGCCCGTTTGAAACGCAGAGCCCACGCCGCGGGGCGTATGGTGGTGAATAACCTCGGCCCCCTGCTCGCGCGCCCGAGTCGCCGTCTCATCGGTGCTGCCGTCGTCGATGACGAGGATGACGACATGGGCGACGCCGCTAATTTCACGCGGAACGCCAGCGACGACCTGCCCCACAGTTTTTTCTTCATTGAGGGCGGGAATCACCACAACCAAGCGATGCGCAGCGGCATCCTGTCGAAATGTGCCGCGTTGGTCGTTGGCTTGCCAACTGCGTGTGGGCTCAGATTGGGTGATTCGGCTTGCTGTCATCAATGATGATTCTACGCCGCAATGTGGATTGATGCCAAAAAGACGGCACTCCGTTGTGAGGCCTACTCGGTCTTTCCTTGTGACTATTCTGGCTAAGCCATGCAATCTATCGTTGCCGGCGATTGGTGCCTATACTGCAAAACCGGACGTAGATCATATGGACTTGGCTCACGTTTACCAACGAACTGTCGATCCGAACGGGACCGATTCCCTTGCGCGGCTGGCGCGGTGGATCACGCCCGGCAGCACCATTCTGGAACTCGGCCCTGCCACCGGCTATTTCACGCGATACCTCACGGAGAAACTCGGCTGCACGGTCGATTGCGTCGAATATTCGGAGGAGATGGCCGCAAATGCGCGACCGATGTCGCGGACGATGATCGTGGGCGATCTCGATCAGCTAGACCTCGGTCCGTTGTTTGAACCTTCGAGTTACGATTACGTCATTACCGCCGATGTGCTCGAACATCTGCGCAATCCATGGCGCGTGATGGAAAAGTGTCGCCCCTTGCTCAAAGCGGGTGGGCGCTTCCTGATCTCGATCCCAAACGTCGGGCACGCGGCCCTGATTGCCGAATTGATCGCCGGCCGATTTGATTATCGCGAAGAGGGCCTTCTGGACCGCACGCATCTTCGCCTGTTCACGCGTAAGAGCGTCCTCGAAATGCTGCAACGCTGTGGTTACCGCCTGCGCGATCTCGATCGTGTCGAATGGATGCCCGAGCAAACCGAGTTTCAGCGTGACATCGAAGCGTGCCCGCCTAAGTTGCGGGACTACTTGCTGGCGCATCCGGATAGTCTGACTTATCAATTCATCGTCGATGCCGAACCCGGCGAGATGACCGACGCCGACATCGAACAATGGTTGGCCGCCGCGCAGGGGCCGAGCGATCCGTATTTCATTGCAAAAGTTTATTGGGGCGGGCCGGATGAAGCGTTAGACGAATCTCGCTGTCACCGTCAGCCCGTGCATATTCGCGAAGAGCGAAACCTGATTCGTTTCGATTTGCCGGTCGATCAGCCATTGGCGACCGTGCGCTTCGACCCGGTCGATCGACCGGGATATCTCGACGTGTATCGGATAAGCGTTTCGGAAGTTGACGCGACTGGAGATGTGGTCAATTCGCTCGTCAATATCGAGTCTCCTACCGCCTTACGAGAGAACAGTCGCTGGGTCGATCTCATTGGTGGCGACGACGAAAGCGGCCCGCGCCTCACGTCGGTAAGCAACGACCCACAGATATGGCTTGAGCCCAGCGAACCGTGGCGACCGGCCTCCGGTAATCGACTGCGGTTTGAAGCGGAGTTGTCCTGGCCGCGCAGTGCCGATTATTTGGTGGCGGCGCGGCAGTATGAGGCGTCGTACGTAGCGCTCAAACACGAGCTTGATGCGTTTAAGGTGCACGAGGCCGAACTAGAACGGATATTGGCGGAGACTCGAGCAAAGCTTCAATCAAGCGAACAACACGGCGAAGAATTGACTGAGGAAATTCAGCGGTTATCAGATTATGAACGCCGTTGCCGACAAGCCGAATCGATGCTAAACGAAATACACGGCTCGCGTGCGTGGAAGTTGATCACGAGATTGCGTCGGTTAAAGCAGGCGATTTTGCGAAAATAAGTCACGGTCGAAATAATTACGACATTGTAACTATTCAGAGAGTATGCTCGACGCATCGGCGTTCGGCGTGTCGCTGGATAAGCCATATTTTCGCGCGATCCAACTTTCATACATCTCCATATGGATGCGTGCTTCGTCCATATGGCAGTAATCTTGCGCCGTCTTTAGACCGCCTTCGCGTAGCCTCGCCGCCAAAGTTGAGTCGTTCAGCAACATCAACATGCGATCGGCCATTGCCTGATGGTCGCGTGGGCTCACCATCAGCGCGTTCTGGTTGTCCACCGCATACTCATTGACGCCACCCTCGTTGGTTAGGACCGGCGGCGTGCCGCAGGCCATGGCTTCAAGCCCCGGTCGACCGAACCCCTGAAAGTGCGACGAATCCAACAGGAGCGTTGCATCGGATAGCATCTGCGCAACCTTGTTCGGATCGTAAATCCGCTCGAGATTGGTAAACGGAATGGGTAGGTCGTCGGGCATGTCCTTGTTTTCTGTGCCGAAGAAAACAAACTCGACATCCGGCCGTTCGGCATGTACGCGCTCAAACGCCTTGATGGCGTCACTAAACCCGCGCCGCGGCGCATCGGGTCGGGCGTTATAGACAATCTGAGGTCTTAGATTGGCATCGGCCTTAGCGCTTCGCGGTCGAAATACTCCGAGATCGAGCCCCATATGAATCTTATGACAGGCCACGCCGTGCTTGCGCTCGATCAACTGCTTTAACCATTGCGACATCACCACGCGATATTCCGTCATGGTGTAGGTGGATGCCGCTTGTGCACGTACGACGAATTCATCTTCGGGATAGAAGTACGCCTCGTAATCCTGGACGTAATAGCTGGACACAAAGTCGTACCGCTGCCGCAACTTCGGCATGATATGAAATGCCGTCGTCCAATAGGTCGCGATCACGATATCACTCGGCGGAAACAGTCGAATCATCTCCTCATTACTTGGATAAACCAACGGCTGCGTCGGGAGATTGAATTTTTCCGGGTCCACCACATCCGCCAATGTAACAATCTTCACGTCGTGACCGGCGATGAGCATTTCCCGAGCCAATTGCGTAATGCAAATCACGCCGCCGCAGATCGGCATCGACTCGGCGATTAAGAACGTGATTCGCATGCGATCCAAATCGGGAATACGGTCGATGTACGATCGCGTCGGAAAGCGCACGCGCCGTTGGCTCGGGTCCAAATTCGTGCGCGGTCGTCGTCCAATGTGCCGTACGAAACTGCCAGCGGTCGTATTGCTGCCCAACGTTTGATCGCCACGTGCGAAGGATCGACCTCGGCGTTCGAGTTGATCGCGGTCGAAACGATCCCACGCAAGCGTTGTCGGGAGCGACCATTCGTCATAGTCGATGGTATTGCGCAGTAATGCGTCTCGAACGTACTGTAGCGGATTGCGTTTTAAGAATTCGTCGTAATCGCGTTGATAGGCAAAGGCCCAGCGTTGATCGAAGATCACGCGGTTCTTTCGATAACGCTCGATCCAAGTGCCGAAGCTACCGCTACCTTTGTGATAAACGAATGCATCTTCCGCGGCGACGATGCGCAGACCTTCTTCGGTAAGGCGCATGCAAAAGTCAGATTCTTCGCAATAACCGGCTCCGAAAATTTCATCAAAGCAACCCAGGAATCGAAGCCATTTGCGGCGAATCAACATGCAGTAGCCAACGGCTGTCGTAATGTCGGGATAGTCGCGGCGCGAAACCTGACTGAGGCGGCGCGACATGGTGTTGAGGTTCAACCCAGGCGCCATCGCGACGGACAAATTGACGCACATATTGCTCATCGGGTTGACGGCGGCGATGCGCTCGTCCGATTCGGCACATCGCAACATGCGGCTGAGCCAGCCCTCGGTCACGATAATGTCGGAATTGATCAGGCAAACGTATTTCGACGTCGCCGCCTGCATCCCACGGTTGGCCGTCTTTACGAAACCGAGATTGGTTTCGTTGCGCAAGAGCTCGATGCGCGCGTCCCAGTCAGCAATCTCTTCGAGCGCGGCGTACGTGACGTCACAATCGGAATCATCCACGACGATCAATCGAAACGGCACAGACGTATGCCGCACAATACTGCGGACGGCATCCTTCACGTAGTTCAAGCCGCCATACACCGGCATTACGATATCGATGATGTCGTCGGGCTTATCGGCTTCGTCTTCAATGGTTGCCGCAAGATAACTATTGGGGTCGATATCGACGAGATCGAGGGGTGAATCGGACACTGCCTCACGCTTGGGGAATGCTTCCAAGATCGATTGGTACCAGCAGTCCAGACAAATCAGCGACCCGATCGGTTGGGACAGATCGAGCCCGACCTCACCTTGTGCAAGTAAAATCGAATTGACGCCCTGTTCGTCGATGATCCGATGTTTGATCAAGCTACCTTCGAGCAATCGGCGACGAACCCATGATTGCAGTGAGCCGCGCATCCAATCGAACATCGGTAGTGTGGGCCGCGCCGAAGCGCTGATTTCTTCACCAGCAGGGAGATACTCCGAAAGCGCGTCGACTAAGATCGCGTTCGCGCCGTCAGCGGAGTCGATGGCTCGCACTTGCTCCGTCAACGATAACAAACGCTGATCGACAAAGGGGCTATTCAAGACCATTCCGGATGCATTTTCTATCGCTGCGACATGCTGAAATAACGATTGCGACCATCGGCGACGCGAATCGAATTTCTGTGCAACGAGATCAGGTGCCTCGTTGTTGATTTCGCCAACCGCAGTTGATTCAACCTCTGCCAAGTGCGACTTTATTAGATCCATGCTTGGGCGTTGTGCCGTACCGAGCAAGTTCCAAATTGTCGCGATATCGAGTTGATATGTGTGCCCCGTCGTTTCGCTAACCGTCTCAACGCGCGGCAACGGCATAACGGTGCAATTCAGTCGCACGCCAATTCCGTGACTGATTTCGAGCCAATCCCGTTGGAGTTGCGCTTCGTGCAAACCGTAGGATGCCGGGGTTCCTGTAGGTCGCCCTGTTTTGGGAGGCTCAATAAACGACTCAATGCCGAATGTCGAAACCAGGGCGTCAAATTCGTCGGCTAGCTTCGAAGCCAGCGCAGCATGGAGCACGACCTCAGTGTTCGCAGTCGGTTCATCGAGAGATTCAGCGAGCAATTCGACAACAGACTCGAAATCCATTGCGTCGATGTTGACGTGATTTCTGGTCTGCGATTGATCCTCATCTACCACATCGCCACGACCGGCACTCTCCAAATGGCGCCGATCGGAAAAGGAAAGCGTGCATGTAGGCGTACTCGCCGACCGAGCTTTCGCTATCATTGTACATATCGCCGGCGCTACCCCGGTTCGATCGTCTGCAACGACAGGGTTGTCATGTCGGCTTGCTTGTTCCTCAACGCAGTCCCAAAGCGTCGTCCGCAATGACTCGACCAGTTTCGGTCGGTTGACGTTCTCTCTTACCGATTCACCGTCATCCAAATAGGAATTAACTGAAAGTTCGCCGCCCTGCCATTCTAGAAAATGGCCAATGGGCAACCGGCGAGCTCCAGTCAGTAACGTGTCGTCACCAATCGAAAAACCATGAGCGAGATAACCAATCAGCGCCCCCTGATTTAGCTTTGGGTTGACCAAGCCGCTGGCAATGAGGGCACGCATGTTCGTTGCAAACGCCGCTTGGCGGTAACGATTGGAATAAAAAACAGGTACCGTACCAACGCGATCGCGCGCAACAATGATTCGATCTTCGGCGGTATCGATAATGCAGAAAGCGAATGAACCAACTAATCGGCGGCAAAGTGTTTCGATTCCCCATTCCTGATAGCCGCGAAGAACGAGCGCATCTAAATCAACTGGCGTGGCTTCATCGTGCACGATGCCAAGCGCGTCGCAAATCTGATGCGCATTTGATAGTCGACCAAAAAACGTGCCCCTGACGCCATCGTCGATACGGGAGGATGAAGTAAAGGTCTTTACTTCGCTGGTTATGCGAGGGCTACGCATTAGAGCGATTCGGTCGGCATCGACCGTGATAGAATCCGAGGCGCCGACTGGCGAAATGCGCGAAGCCATCCGCTCAATCACTTCATGAACGATGCTGCGCTCGCTATCAAAATTGAAATAACCCGCTAATCCCGGCAAGGCGACGATCCTATTCATGTAAGGTAAAAGAGTGCGGGTTACTTGCCTGTAAATACCCGGCGAACGCGACGATACACTTCGAGCCAACGCCAACCGCGCGTATTCGACATACGCTGGGAGAGGTGATGCATTTCGCGCGTCTGATCGATGACATGCCGAAGGTTCACAATCTCGCGGCGCAACCGTTCGTTGTCATCCCAAAGCGCGTCGCGTTCTAACTCGGTCTCGGCAAGTCTGTCTAATACATCGCGAAGCGCTTGTCGTAACTCGACTTCTCCGGCTTGATGTTCGAGCGAGAGTTCGTCGGCAGTGGACGCGGAATAGCGCTCTAACTCGGTGATGGCGCGCACCAACTTTTTAGACAAATTTCCCGCCGCATACATCACGCGATGCTCGGGTAGTTGGCCATCGTGGTAGCTGTTGCGCGACTGCAGGATGCCGTCATCCAAAACGGCGCTGCGAAGTCGCGATGAGTTCGATTTCGGCATCGATTCCTCTCGTCGGCTGCATCCGTGCCAAAATCGCGAGGGAGGTGCAAGGATGCGGTAAGAACCACATTTATCTTAAAATTATCCGCCTCAATGCAGCCCTTTGTCAAGATTGGATCGCCCAGCTGTTATTTCTGTGGCGGCGCACAATTACACCGAATTCGGCGATTTCGCACGCTAATAACCGACCGCGACAGATAAGTCCACGATCGCAATGTCCGGCTCGTCCGGAAAAACGAATTTGACCGCTCGCCACTTGGTATTACGCCAGTCCGGCTCGAACTCGACGCACTGCAAATAATGATGCTTCTCACCATCGACTCGCATCTCAAGGTCGATCGTTTTCAGTTTATTATTCACTGGCGCGGGTTCGGGTTCGAGCACCAACTTTGCGCGCAGGTCTCTTACACTTCGATCTACGGACCGCAACCTAGCTGACACGAAAATGCACGTATTGAAGCGCGGCTTGAAACCTTCGCAGGGTAATTCAATCGAATTGGCTACCGTCTCGCCAAAGGTTGCTTCACAAGCAATCGTAAACGCCTTTTGTCTCGCTGCAGATACCTCGCGTGGTGCATCGCCAATATGCCAGGTTGTAATTGCCACGATAATGACGGCCGCCACGATGCCCGCTGCAACATGCGAATACCAACGCAATTGCACTGCCGCGTAAGCAGCCCCCAGAGCGATGGCGGGCCAGGCCGGAAGCAAGAAGCGCGGCATCGCATAGGTCACGATGTGTACGACCAACAACGTTATCACCAGCGAAGCGCCTGCCAGACCTACGGCGTCCTTCTTCGCTGACATCATCGTCAAACCGACAAGCCCATACACGCAAACCAGCGTTCCGAAACACGTCCACCAGAAATAACGCACCCAACCGCGCGTCCGGCCGAGCCAGAGTTTCGACTCGTGTAACGTGCGGCCCGGTTGAAAGTGCCAGCGCGGCCCGCCGAATAGCACGCGCAACGCCTTGACCGGCATGAGTTTTATCCATGACCCCATGTTTTCGCCGATCTTTTCCCACGCGGCTTTTTTCAGACGTTTCTCACCATCCAGCGACATATGACCGTGCGGCCCCTGTACGGCAACGTTCGGCCATTGCATTCCGGAAAAGCCTGGTTCGTCGGCGTTGGTTTTGATTTCGGCCCCCAGATACAGCACCGCACCGAGGCCGTTGGCGATGCGCGGTGCATCGAAGTGGTAGGCGTTCTTAATGATCCACGGCAATTGAATCGAAACGGTCACGAGCAACAAAAGCATTGCGTGACGCGCCTTGAATGTACGACCAGATGGCGAAGCGCAATCGTTAACGCTACTCGTAGGCGAGGACTTGCGGCCCGACGGTATCCAGCGGATTAGAAGCGTGAGAATCAATAACCCGACCGGCCAAGGTTGCAGGCTGGGACGGCTGAAGATTGCGAATGCGACAAACAATCCCGCCGCAATTGTCCATCGATTGCGTGCATCCCCTGCACACGCTCTATGCACCGCAAACAAACTGAGGCAAACGAAAAAGAACGCCAATGGCTCGGTTAGGATCGAACCCGAGTAATACGCAACCTGATAGGAAACAGCCGTAAAAAATGTGGCGATTAGTTGCGCGTTAAACCGCCGCGCAATACAGCCAACGAGATACGCGCCTAATAGAATACAACCGATATTCGCGATGCGCGTAAGGACGATGTTTCGCCCCCAAAGGTAGTACCAAAACCACGGCATCGGCGGCGACCGCAGCGAGTTTTCGGTCGTCAAATAAGAGAAACCCTCGTCGGCGAAACGATCGGCGGCGTGTTGGTAATAATGTTGTTCGTCGGAAAAACGAACCGTCGCATATTCCCGATCGCCCTCGGCATTTCGAGGCACATTCCTCGACCAGACGTGCCAATGAGAAAACGCGGCGTAGAGCAAGATGACGATTAACGCGACATGACGATAACGGGCCAACGCACGCCAACGCGATGTGGGCTGGTCACCACGCGAACCGGCATAGTTCATCGCGCGAATGTCATGATTGTCTTGGTGCGATTCGTTTGCCGTCACGATGGGTTACCGTACCACGCTTTTCAGTTGCAGGTAGGCGCGCTTCATGACCTGCCGCATGCGCGGCGGAATGAGCGGCTTGGCATAAAGATACGGTTGATACCACCAATAATGGTGATACTCGGGAATGGGTTCGCTAAAGCCGGTGTATTCCTGCGCCCGCTCATATGCCTCAAGCAATTCATCTCGGCGGGCTCGCGTTTCCTCATCATCCAACGTTGGCGTCTCAAGATTCTGAATAAGATCGTGCATAACGTTGCGATGTTCGGCGATGTTGTCGGCCCAACACGGATGCACAAATCGTTCGGCAGCTTGCTTCAAGGGCGTAATGGCCGAACGGACGTCAACAAGCGATCGCAACTGCGCAAGGGCATCTTCATCGCTATCAACCAGTATTCCCGCACCGGATGTCTCACAACGCTCGACCAGCGCCCCTCGGCGCGTTGCGATAACAGGAACCCCTGCCAACCATGCTTCGCTAAGGACGAAACAAAACGTCTCATCACAACGCGGCAGAATCAACGCAAGATCGATGCTATCCCCCTGAAGTTTCCCGCAAATCTCGGCCTGTACGTAGTTACCGTGAATCACGATTCTGTCGGGGAGACCTAACGCATCGAGTTTGCGACGGAATCCGTGGGCATCGACTTCGCCATACAAGTGCCATTCGATCGGCAGATCGCGCGTTTGGTCCATCAGATACAAATAGGTATCGGTACCCTTGGAGGGGTCCGCCATGCGACCGAAGATCGCGACCCGCATCGTATCACCGGATCGACCACGCGCACCAACCGATTCAAGCGGCGGCGTATCATATCCGTGAGAGATCGCATGAATCTTCGATTGTGCTGATGGATGAAAAGCGGCGATGCGGTCTGCCGCGAACTTCGAGGGCGTGAGTATGCAACCCGCATGTGCAAACAGCCGACCAAACGCTTCGCGATGTTCGGCTCGCCAAGCGAACACATCCGACGGTGCCGCAATATTGAGGTTCTCACATTGCGTACGCAAACACGCCTGCGCGGCAGCAGATCCATCGCACGGACAAGCGGCACACGACTTGCAATCTATCATGTTAAAACTGGGACAAATGCAAAGAAAATCGTGTGCAGTATATGCGACCGGCAGCTTTGAATCGATCAACAAGTCGGCAACAGCCAACGGCCAGCGCAACAGATGATGGATGTGAACAAAACCGACGTCGAATAATTCTAAAATTCGCCTAAGCGTATCGACGACCTCCGGGTTTGTTTCATTTAACGGTGCCGTGGGCTCAGTCAGTTCGAACGTGAAGCGTGCGGCCTCATCGATTTTGCCATCAATCACTTCTACGGCATGAAGGTATTTCCATTCGGGCCATACGATTACGGCACGCGGCAATGATAAACCCTCCACCAACTTCCGAACGAAGAATTCCGTCCCGCCCGAGTGCGCCGCCAACGGTGACGCGTGCAACATAAACAACGCCGCGCGATGATTGCGCCGCATCTCACGGTGCAGATGTAATCGCACATTATTTTGCAGTGGGCGCAGCGGGTTCTTTGCGATATATCGATGCACATCCGGAAAATAATTCGGATGCATTCGCGCAAGCACTTTGCTGTTTTCATGCTCCAGCGCCTTGCCTTCGGCACCAAACGACGCCTTGCCCATATGGGCGATAAAGCAATCATCTACGAGCCGAATCTGCCAGCCCTTCTTCTTCGCACGCTCGCAAAAGTCGTTTTCTTCGCCGAAGCCGCGACCGAAAGCGACCTCATCGAGATAGCCGATCTGTTTGATAACGGCAGCCCGTATATACATGCAAAACCCGACAG
>JAUIHO010000098.1 GCA_030432035.1 Phycisphaerae bacterium | reverse complement strand
ATACCCGCTTCGACTTTACCGACAAGGTCAGCACCTACGTCGGCAGCCTTGGTGTAGATACCACCACCGACACGAGCGAACAGTGCCTGCGTCGAAGCACCCATACCGAACGTCAACATAACGACCGTTACTTCGTGCAACGGCATTCCCATGAAGCCGCGCAGCACGAGGAACCATGCCGTGATATCAATGAGACCGAAACCGACGACGACCAAGCCCATAACGGCACCGGCACGGAATGCGACGCGAAGACCGTCGTTCAAGCTTTGGCGTGCACCGGCCGTCGTGCGGTGAGCGGCGTACGTTGCCGTCTTCATACCGAAGAAACCGCACAAGCCACTAAAGAAACCACCGGTAAGGAATGCAAAGGGCACAATCCAGTGCTGTGCGTGCATGCCCCAGGCCATAGCGCCGAGAACAATGAACAAAACGAAGAACACACCCGCGACGACGCGATATTGCTGGTAGAGATATGCCATCGCGCCTTCGCGAACGTATTTGGCAATCTCTTGCATGCGGTCGTCACCTTCGTCCGACGCCATCACGTCGCCGAAGAATTCTTTTGCCTTGTAGAGCGCGAACAAAGCGGCCACGACCGCAAGCGCCCACCAAAACCAAAGACCTATTCCGATCCCCGTACCTGCCGGAGCTGCGGTCGAACCGGCACTGCCGTCTTCACCGCCCTGCGCCAGCGCCACGCCCGTACCGACGAGCACCATGGTTAACGCGAGCATGAGTAGCCGCGCCAACTTGCCATTTTGTTTGAATAACCCTGCGTTCGTCACTCCGCTGTCTCCTCGTCTGGTCGTTCGGGGTGTCATTCGATCGTCCTGTTAGCGGCGCGCTGTCTTCTTCCACTTGCCCGCCGACTTTGTGATGAATTTCACGAACCCTTGCCGCGAAACATCAACTCAATATTGTTTTGCATGCGCAACGAGCCCGAAAGCTCGCGCGCCGTTGAACTCTGTCGTTATGAAAACCGCGATTCGCGCCTGCGCCATGCTTGTTGCGAATTCGCGCGCGACGGGCCACTCGCTTACCCGACGCAACTGAAGGTCGAATTCGGGTGAAATCGGCAAAAACCGCCGACACATCCCAAGAGGCGGCACTATATCGCACGTTGCACAGTTCCATCAAGATCATCTTCGGAGCAATCTCGGACGGGCTGAAGCTGCGGGCTGCCGGAATCTGGACGACCGGAAACCTGCCAAATGACGGCGCGAGTTCCGCGGCGCTTGACCGGCGGAATCGGGCTCGGCTAGGCTCATCCGTTTGCATTCGGATGCTGGAACGGCGAAATTTGCCGTTTGACGCCGTGTCACCGGCGCGATCGACTGTTTGGGGGCTCATTTGCCGTGATCATCGACTGCCATACGCATATTTGGAGCGACGTGAGCCAATTGGGCCCCGCCGCCGACGGCCCTGGGCGGGTGCGCCGCGGCATGGAGGGCGACAATGGCAAATGGCCGGGTGCATCGGCCGAGGCCCACCTCCGCAGCAGCGAGCCGGTCAGCCGGGCGTTCGTGTTCGGCTTCAAAAGCCGCCATGTCGGTGCGGATATTCCCAACGACCTGATTCGCGATTACGTGCGGCAGCAGCCCGAGAAGATGATCGGAGTCGCCGGGATCGACCCGACCAACCTCGACGAAGCGCTCGAAGACTTGGAGAAAGCCGCCGCCACGTACGGCATGAAGGGCATTACCGTCTCGCCGTCGGCACAGGATTTTCACCCGGCCGACAGTCGTGCGATGCAGGTCTTTTCCGAAGCGCACAAACGCAAGTTCCCCGTTTTTATTCATCAGGGCATTCGATTCGCCGCAGCCAGCAAGATGGAGTTCGCCCGCCCCACGCATCTCGATGAAGTCGCGCGCGAGTTGCCGCAGTTGAAGATCGTCGTCGCACACATGGGCTTTCCGTGGATCGACGAGTGTATTGTCATGCTTGGTAAACATGAGAATGTGTACGCCGATATCAGTGGGCTCATTCATCGACCGTGGCACGCCTACAACGCACTGCTGTCCGCTTATCAATACGGCGTGATGGATAAGCTGCTGTTCGGTAGCGACTTCCCATTTACCCATGCGGCCAAGGCGATCGAATCGATTTATCGCTTGAATCAGTTGGTCACCGGCACCAACTTGCCCACGATTCCGCGTCAATATTTAGCCGGCATCGTGGAGCGCGATACGTTGGAACTGTTGGGCCTCGAATCGAACGGCCTCTCGCACGCCGAGCCGACCAACGGCAACGCGATCCTTAGCGACGACGCCTAACTGCGTTAAACTGCCTGCATGAATTCAACCGTGTTTAGCGCTAGGCGGTCAGATGATCGCAATTCACCATCCACATTTCTTAGGTGCGGAACGTCTTCTCCCTCTCCCTCGCAGGGAGAGGGCCGGGGTGAGGGTTCAAGTTGTAGGGTGGGTTGTACTCAACCCACCGCAATTCGAGCGGGCGCCCCTGTGCCGGGAACACCTGACCTTGAGACGGCTGCCCCTGCCCTTCCAAGGCTGAGGGACTACCACTCCATCGCACGAATAATGGTCACCACTCTCCTTATTACCACGGTCTCCGTCCTAACCGTCGGCTGCGAAAAACCCACAACCCAAATCGAAATCGTCTCATTCGAACAAGAGCGTCTCGGTGCCGAACAATTCGTCGAGTCGTTCCCCGACGGCAGCTACACGCGCGACGCGTACAAGAACGTCAACATCACATTTGAAATTCCGCCAACGCTCGTCACTGTCGAACGCCCCGCCACGCCCGCCGAACGCGCGGCCATGAGTTCGACCAATGACAACGACAGCGAAGCGACTGACGAGGTCGTCGTTCGCGCGAACACATCCATGGTCGAAACCGATGAGGATGCGGCACCGAGCGATGATGAATACGACGACCTCCCGATGGTCGAAGAGCAAGTCTACATCGCCCAGATGCTGCACATTGAAATGCTTTGGCAACCGCGCCCCGGAAAGACGTACGCCGAGCGCACGCAGACCGACGCGGGCATTACCTATTGCTTGCAACGCGGTGGCGATCGGGCGCGTTACGAAGGTGCGGGCTTCGTTTACTTCAAACTCGATGACGACGGTCGCACCATCGTCGGTGAAATCGAATCGGCCACGCTCTACCCCGCCGGTGCGACCGACGACTCCGTCGCCGTGCTCGGCCCCTGTCGCATTCGCGGCCCATTCGTCGCCACCCTAAGCGCCAACGGCGTGATGAGCGTGAAGCGACGCATACGAAGCGAGTTTGCAGGGCTGGATGAGCGACGGTGAGCGACGGTGCGAAGATTTGGTTGTTGCCCCGAGCGAGCAACTCGTAGGGCCCGCACCACGGACCATTTCTTGCACACGATACTGATGCTGCGTCACCAGATTTGAATTTACAAGTCGGGCCAAATGGGTGGCCCGGGTCGGTACTCCGACTTGGGGGATTCGATTATTTATCAGCGGCGTAAATCGGGACTTTGCACCAGCGCAATAACGCAATCGCGACCCCACATAGGAGTACCAATATGGGGCACCCGGGAAAGATACCACGTTGAAGTACGAGTTCGAGGTGCCCTGCCTATCCAAGTTGTGAGGGAAACAACCGTTTTGCAGCCGCAGCTGAGGCTAATCAAATAAAAACGTTGGGGCCGAACAAATGATAGACCATCAACATCGGATGGGCTTCGTTACGCTTTTTGTCCCGGACGAACACCTCCGCATCGAACCCCGTGCCATGGAAATTCACTTTCCACTCGAACACCTCTTGGCGAAACGAATCCTGACCAAAAAATGCAGCCGCTTTGCGAGGCTCCTTAGAAACAGCATAAAGTTCAAATGCCAGCCGATTGTGCGCAGGCATCACAAACGAAAAACTCTCAATATCGGCGCGCCGATAGGCTGGATTGTTCGGATTCACAGGCGAATAGTAGTCCAGCTCGTTGTTAGGGTCGAAGCGCCGGAGTACAACTATCGGTGACTCGATTTCAACCTTTTCGGCCACAACCCTCCATTTCTCGGGCACGTTTGATGTAGTTGATTTGAGTCCCTGCAGGATATGCTCCAACTCATGCTTGTCCTCGGTGATCACGACACAGTGGCTCGTTGGAATTGCGACAAATCGCTTCTCCTGGATCGCCTCTACCTTGTCGCCCTTCATGACAAATTCGCGAACTTCCGATTGGTAAACTGGAACGTCACTTAACGTAAGTTCCTTCACATCGCCCTTGAATTCACGGTCCTCAGCGAGTCCTTTCTTTAGTTGGTCGAGCGAACCCTCAACAAACCAAATAGACCGGCTGTGGTAGTTACCCACGCCGATTCCGATTGGGTTTCCTGTAATGCGGGTAAATTCTGATCCGCCTTCTATATGTACGATCAAGTTTGCCATCGCGACGTGTCTTAGGACTATGCTTATCAGCCTATTCCGGTCCTCCTCAGAGTTGGCATTTCCAAGTCGATTGATGATCCGCTTCGATTCGTGTTGCAAGACCGAACCCTCGGAGGTCATGACGTCATAGCGGTGAATTCGCACGCTCTCCGTTGCCGGTGGCATGGCGGCAATCAACGCCTTGTTTGTGGGCACGTCGGCATGCGCTGTCATCGCCGCCCCCAACAAAGAGAGGGCCACGCAGGCTTGGGGCCATTTGCATCTCAGGCGGCACGCACTCTTCATCATCCGGCTCCTTTTTCGCGAACTGACAATCTCGCTACAGATCTATAGGCAATCATCTTAACGGCGGTGAGTCGGGTGGCCCAAGTCGGTACTCCGACTTGGGGGTTTCGATTACTCAGAAGCATGGTGGGCACTAGATTCACTTCCACGCAGTAACCCAATCGCGACCCCACGTTGGAGTACCAACATGGGGCACCCGACGGTACGCGATCACGCCGTGCAGTTTGTACCGCCTCGTTTACACACCCTCGTCAAAATATCACGCAGTACGAACCCTAACATACCCGTGCAAACCTCACGCCAATCTCCTTACGGCACCAAACACGCGTCCGATCGACTGCCGAGGTCGCACCAACTCGCAGTTGGCGCGGCCAAGCCCGGGTCCACTTGTGCGTCCGGAAGGTTGTCATGCACCGTGTAAATATTGTCGCGACCGAAACCTTCTCCAATTGCCGGATCGACGAGGCCGAAGAGCCCCGCAGCAGGCGTGCCGAACAAATCGACATGCCCATCCTGAAAGAGAATGTTCTGACCGCGCTGACGGCTACGATGGTTGGTGCTATTACCAAGGTCTGCGGATAAACGATCGGCAAAGAAGTCGCCGCCGACACCACCTTTGATGTACGGATTGCTATCGGCCATCAATACCTCGGTCGGGGCGGACGACGTACTGAGGATTCGCTTGTCCTCATCGTGCTGAAATTGGTAGGCGTAACTGAGATTTTCGGGGCCGAGGAAGTCGTAAAAGTCATCCATAAACATAGCCGGATCGGGCTCATCGTTGGTCCACGGACAAATGAACTGATCGGGCATTACGTTATTCGCCCGCACGACCGTCCACATGTCGACCGTTGGTGAGGGCACACTAAACATATCTTGCATCGTCACGCGGTCTTCAGGGTCGAAAATGCGCATCAAACCATCGTTGCGTCGGCCGGCAATCGCGGGAAAGCTCTGCGGGTCGTCCTGCGCGTAGATATACATCGCCTGACCGATGCCGCGCAAGTTGTTGGAGCACATGGTTGTGAAGCCTTCGCCACAACAATCGGTTGACGTTATCTGTAGCAGAACAATCGCCAGCAAGAAGACGATAATCAAAAGCAGCGCCTCGATAAGCGTGAAACCGTGCCGACGACGCGGACTCATATGACGCTTATTTCTTTGATGACACGCTTTGCTGTGACGAAGCATCGAGCGATGGATTCGCATGGGGTTTCCTTTCACGCCGGCAGGTTTCAGAAGACAGCCTGATTGTATCGTAACCATGTTGCCTTGCGGGTTCTACTATACGACCACTGGCGACACGCCTTTCCGATCACCATCGATTCGTCGAACTCGATAGGCCGAAATACTCCCCCCTAAACCTGGCGCGTCGCGCAGTCGTAATTAACCATGACCCCCAGCGTAGCGGTCGACATAGTTTTAAGACGCCGTGATATCCGCCGTGCTGCCCGTACTACGAACCGTACCCTCCAGCCTCCGTCGTATTTCCCGACGATCTCAAAGCGAATGAGATGAACCCCTTGACGACGGCTGACTGGCTGGTGGCTCTGTCGTCGTTGTCTATGAAACCACCGTGCCACTGTTCTGCGAACAGTGCCCACCAGCGACTTTCGGCAGACGCGGCGATGTCGAAACTGGTGAAGTCACCCCCTTGACGGTCACCGCAAGCGTGAAAGTCTCGGTGATTCCCGCCGCCTCGCACGGTTCATAGAACCGTGGCACACGCAAATGCCGCGCTCGATATGACAGACGCCGCGCTAGGTATGACAGACGTCGCGTTCGTCATGACAAACGTCGCGTTTGACGTGCCAAATGCTATAAACGAAGTGCGTCATGCCGCATTTGCACTTCCACTTGTCTTACCGGTGCTTCCTGATTCCGCGCCGGTGCTTTCGTTTGCCCCGTTGGTGCTTCCTTTTGCCGCGCCGGAGCTTCCTTTTGTGGCATTTGCAGTTCGTTTTTCACAAGTCGCAGATCCTTCGCCCCCGCTGGTAACGCTGGCACGGCACATGGTCGCATTATCGGGACGCGACGGGCGCGCACCGCGCAAGATTCGCCTTTATATGAAACGACCGATACGCACATACGCCTTCGCACGACATAACCCCTGCGTCCGCGTTTAAATGGGGAAATCCTGCCTCGATGGTGGCGAACATCGCCGATCTCCGATCTAATATAGAGACCGCGCAGGGGCATCGTGCCGCTTTACGCGCCGTTGCCCTCTGCTCACGCCTTTCGATCGGAGCCCCCGTTTGTCAGTTTCGCCCAAGGCCGACCCGTTGACGTCGGTGCCATTCGCGTATCGTGTTGCCACTTTGATTGCCGTCGTGTTGCCCGTCGCCGTGCTCGTTGCGGTCGGCTATGGCCTGTGGGGTTGGGGGCTGTTTTGGACCGAGCTGTTAGTCATGGTCGGCATGTACACGCTGGCCGCGCTCGGCACGACGGTCGGCTTTCATCGCCTGTTTACCCATCGCGCGTTTGAAACGCACGGTTGGGTGAAGTTCGTACTGGCCGCACTAGGCTCGATGGCTGTGCAGGGGCCGCTGATCCGTTGGGTCGCCATCCATCGGCGACACCATCAGCACAGCGACCACGAAGACGACCCGCACTCACCCCACCACACACGCGATGGTAAGTCCGGCTTGTTGGCCGGTATCTATCACGCCCATGTTGGGTGGTTGTTTCGATCCGACGCGCCGGGGCTGGATCGTTACGTGCAGGATCTGAGTAAAGACAAAAGTATAAAATTGGCCAGCGACCTGTTCGTCGTGTGGGCTTTACTGGGCTTGCTGATTCCCGCCGCGATCGGTGGATGGGTCTCGGGCAGTTGGTACGGCTTTCTGCTCGGCTTTCTGTGGGGCGGGCTGGTGCGGATGTTCGTCGGCCATCATGTGACGTGGAGCATCAACTCGGTCTGTCACTTGTGGGGCACGCGACCGTTCAAAACCAACGACGAAAGCCGTAACAACCTGCTGTTCGGCCTGCTCGCGTTCGGCGAGGGGTGGCACAACAACCATCACGCGTTTCCGACGTCGGCGCGCCACGGTTTTCGTTGGTGGCAAATCGATCTGAGTTACACGCTCATTCTCGTGATGCGATTCGTCGGATTGGCATGGCAGGTGCGCGTGCCACAAGCGGTTACCGAAGATGCCGTAGCGAGCCGACGATCAGATTCCATCCGCCAGTCGCTGAGTATGGGATGATACCGTCGGGTGTCGGTGGGGTTCGCCACCTAAACGTCACGGCGCCGCTTCGTTGCGTAAACACGGCGCGGCGCTCGGCGGTGGGTTTAAATCGTTACGCCAATACTGAGCGCGAAGCAGGGTCGCACGTCCCGTTTCGTTAACCGGAACCGCCTTCTTCCTCATAGACGGAGCGAAGAAATAGCGCCTTTTCTTTGTCGGCATGCTCGGCGAGCGCGTCAAGGTGGTCCTTCAGGTCGCCGCAAATCCGAGAGAACGCGAGCTTGTCCGTCGATTCGACCATATCCAGGTCCACGATCAGTTTTTCCAGGTCGGTATGAAGCCGATCGCGCACGACGCGCGACGCCGTTACTTCGTTCGCCATGTGCGGCTTACTATCGGTTACCAAGTGCATGTAACCGCCGTACTCTGATAGCACCCGCAACCGCGAAAGGTGACCTTCCAGCGACTGCACCATCGTCCGCAATGTCGACAACTTTCGAACGATGCTGGAATCGGTCTTCCATTCGAGGACCATCCGCGTGGCATCCTTGATGTTTACCAACAATACCAATTCGAGTTGAAGCTGCCTGGCGATTTCATCGGCGTGATCGCCTCGATGACTGATCCCGTCGGATGTATGCATAAATTCTCCTGATTGGTTGTCTTGTTTCAAATGGTCTTGCGACCGATCTTCGACGTCGTCCCAGCGCATTACGAAAGCAAATCTTGGAGACGACGAGATGGGCCGAGCTCTAAAGAAACACCCGGCGTCGATGACCGAATGTGTAACTGGGACGGGTGGCCCAAGTCGGGACGCCGGCTTGGGGGATTCGAGTTTTCGAGCGCCGTTCAGCGAATATCTTACGCGATCGCGGATTTTTGAATCGAGACCCCAAGTTGGCGTACCAACATGGGGCACCCGCCGGTGAATCGCGCTGCCAACCTAACGCGCCGGGCGAACAATCAGCCGGCCCCATGCTCGACCCGACGGCCGGCACTCCAGATCGGCAAAGCTTCGAGCGTGGTGCGCAGGCGCTCGAACGTCATGCCCTCTTTGTCGTTAAATTCCTGTAGCGTGCGCATGGCTTCGATGCTGGGATCGCGCGATTCCCAGGCTTGCCGGCGCGTGGCGGGTTTGATCTGACGAGCGATTTGACCGAACAATTCGCACGCCCGATTCCAACCGAACAAATGGCAAAGCGCGCCCGTGATATCCCAAGCCACGGCCGTGATGTCGTCATAGCTGACGGGTTCGCCCTTAGCATCGCAGGCTTCGACGTTACGACACCAACGCTGAGGAGCGTCGAACAGGGCCAACAGTTGATCTTTTTCTTCGCGTAACAAATAATTCTTTCATGATTCGTCGGCCGGATGCGAAAGCATCAGCGCGTCGTCTTCAAAATCCAGCGTATCATCCGTTAACATCTCGGAAGTGTCGGCATCGATCAGCAGCACTGGCCGGTCGTCATGCACATAGGCATGATCGCCATCGCGCTGACAGTCGAGCCGCAGGGTGAGTTCGTCATCGTCAAATACAATGCGGACGGCGGCATCTTCCGGGCCGTCTTGCAGCTTTAACATCTTTAGCAAACATTCAGCAGCGGCTGGCGTTACCGTTAACATTATTTACCTCAGCAGTCGTTGATTCGAATAAATAAGTTTAAAAAAGGTAAAGGACGCCCAACCCAAAGGTCGGACGTCCTTGCGCATGTGTATCGATCAAATGGTAACCGTGTTACCGATCGGCAATCGGCCTACCAGCGACCGCCGCCACCACTGCCGCCACGACCGCCGCGACCACCACCGTAGCCGCCGCCACCGCCGCCGCCGCCGCTGCGTCGTTCCATCGGCTTGGCTTCGTTGACTTTAAGGTCACGGCCGCCTTGATTGGTGCCGTTGAGCGCGTCGATGGCCGTCTGAGCTTCATCATCGCTGCTCATTTCGACAAAGCCGAAGCCCTTGCTGCGGCCAGTGTCGCGATCGGCGATAATCGTTGCGCTATCGACGGTTCCGTGCGGAGCGAACATCTGTTCGAGGTCGCTACTGCTCACGTCATAACTCAGGTTACCAACATACAATTTACGTCCCATCATTGGGTACTCCAAAAAAATTCGAGGCCGGATGCGGCTGGGCGTACGCCGTCAATGTGCATGCGTCCATGCGTGCCGACCGATTTTTCGGTATTGGCATGCACGACCTGCTTGAACCTGAGCGGAAGGAAGCGTCGTCGGATCGTAAGGCTCTCGGGGTCCATGGCGGACATTACGCCGCCAACGCCCCACCGGTCCGTTCGGTCGCGGAAACACTCCGCCACACCTGCCGGTCGGGCAACAAATCGAGCCTCTTAGAGCGAGCCTGTTCGGGAAGAGTTGACCGCGATAAAACGGGCAGATCCTCGTGAAGAGGGAATCAGAGAAGATCGAACAATAATAACTATACAATAGATCGTCGACTTTGGCAAACGGAGTTAGCAAAATCGGCAGAAGGCCTTGTTTTAAAACCTGAGACACGATCTTGCCATTGTTCTGCAAACTTTGTTGAGGGGCCTTGTTGCGATTGATTGAGACAAACGCCGTGCCACTGTTCTGCGAACAGTGTCCACCAGCGACCCTCGGCTTTTCCGGTGATTTCGAATCTTGTGGAAAGCCTCTTACCGATCGTAACTTTCGACGCAGTCTCCGTTCTCTCCCCGCTCCGCACTGTTCATAAGAACAGTGGCACACCTTAGCCTCGCGCGCGTATGCACAAAAAAAACGCCCGGCCTTTCGGTCGGGCGATTTTTTTATTTTTACATTTGTCTAACGGTAAGCGCGTTACCGATCGACCGTCGGCTTACCAGCGATCGCGATCGCGACCGCCGCCGCCACGACCGCCGCGACCACCACCGTAGCCGCCGCCACCGCCGCCGCTGCGACGTTCCATCGGCTTGGCTTCGTTGACCTTGATATCGCGGCCACCCTGGTTGGTGCCGTTGAGGGCGTCGATGGCCGCTTGGGCTTCTTCGTCAGTGCTCATTTCGACAAAGCCGAAGCCTTTGCTGCGGCCGGTGTCGCGATCGGCGATGATCGTCGCGCTTTCGACGGTGCCGTGCGCCGAGAACATTTGTTCGAGGTCACTGCTGCTGGCGTCGTAACTCAGGTTACCGACATACAATTTGCGTCCCATGATAGGGTTCTCCAAAAAATTCGAGGCCGGATGCGGCTGGGCGTTCGCCGTCAACGTGCATGCGTCCATGCGTGCCGACCGAGTTTTCGGTAAGGGCATACATGACCTGCTTGAACCTGAGCGGAAAGAAGCGTCGTCGGATCGTAAGGCTCTCGGGGTCCACGGCGGGCGTTACTCCGCCAACGCCCCACCGGTCCGTTCGGCCGCGGAACCACTCCGCGACACCCGCCGGTCGGGCAACATATCGAGCTTCTAAGAGCGAGCCTTTTCGGGAGGAAATTGACCGCGAAGTGCGGGCAGGTCCTCGGGAAGAGGGGTGCAGAGAAATTCGAACATGCGTAACAGTACGTGAAAGACCCGGATTTGGCAAACAAATTTCGCCGTCCGCCATTACGTCGCTTTTCGTGCGACCGTTGCCTGAGCACCGCGTCAAACAGCTTAAGAATCGTTAAGAAAACGCCCCGCATTCCAATGAAATGCGGGGCGTTGATGGTTAATGAAGATGTCGGACGGCACATTTCGCGCGTGCCACTTTAGGCCGGGCCTGCCCTTACCCCCCCATCGCGTCCGTCAGAATCTCATCGATCTGCGTCTCGAAATCCTGATCGGCGACTGCCGTCGTGCCGGTGCCATCTTGCGGACGGAGCAGATTGTTGAATATGTAGTCGGCAATCGCGTTACCGGCACGCACGCCTTCGCTGCCGTCGAAGCGCCAGTGCACGCCATTAAAGACGCGGCTGGCAGCGTTTTCGGCGGCGGCGTGGCTCAGGCTTGTGTAGGTGCGGGAAAGAACAGGACGCAAACGACCAAACTGATCGAGCGTCGAACCATTCCATTCGTCCGACATAAACGTAAAGGTGATGGCATCCGTCTGATAGAAATTGGCCAGCGTCTTGAACATCGCCGCACCAAACGTGGCGTGACCCGATGTGTAAGCCGGGAACGGCGGTGAAAAGTTGCTTTCAAATTCATCGGCCGAGACGGTAAACGGGTTACTACGCGAACCACCCAACGGAATCCAATCGCCGTCGGCTTCGGTATCGTCGTTGCCATCGGTATCCGCTTGGCGGATGCCGACAATGGGTCGCCAATACGCATAGTTGTATTTGGAATCCCAGGCGCTAATGCCACCGTCCGCCATTGCCAAGTTGATCAGCGCGAACAACCGCGCGTTCTCGTGTACTTCGTTGCACTGTTGCGCGGCAATGACGCGCGCGATTTGGTTATACAATCGCGGCGGCGTACCGATCTCGGGGCTACCGTTGTAACTCCAATAGTTGGCAATAACGTAGGTCTCATCGTCGGTCGGTACCATTGCGCCCGAGGTACCACCGCGGAATTCACCTAACTCTCTTACCTCATTGAACGCCGCCGTGTAGTCGGCACTGGTCAATTCGGGCGGCGTCGGCGCGCGATAGGTCGTGATATCTTCCACACCGAACGGCGGCATCATGCCCACATCGGGGCCGATGAAACCCTGACTCGGGTTGGTCGGATCGGGAGCGTGATTGCCGGGAACGCCCGTCGGCGTGTAGGTGCCGTAAAGGAAATCGGGGTCGTTCTCGCGCGCGGTCAGAATCGCCTGCGCTACGGCTTGCCCCACTGCGATTCCACGCGTTTTTGCGTCGCCATCGGCCACGCGCGCGAGAGTTTCGGCCAGCGCTTCGGCGAAGTAATCGGCCTCGTCGGGAATCAGCGCGGCGAGCGTGTCGTGCGCGGCCTGTGCGACGGCAGCATCGACCGAGGCACCATCGGCGTTAGGAGCTGTGGTGATGTATTCGGCGTAGCGCTGCTCGATTGAGTTGAGCGCGTCAAACATGGCCGCATGCACAATCGCGAGCGCCCGTGCCGACGCGGGCGGCCCTTGGGTGGCCGACAATTGATCGGCTGGCACGTCGGGCGCGGTATGGTCGCGCGCGTTCGCTTCTAGCGCGACCGCATTCCATTCCAGAATCACATCCGGCGGCGCGAAGAGCTTCGGAAAGAACAGATCGCAACCGCTTTGCAGCGTGAGAACCAAACCAAACGCGGCCAACGCGACCGCATGACGACGTAAACGTGGGTGCATGGCGAACCTCCAGAATAATTGCGAGATACGAATATTAGCCTTGGAATCGCGGACGGTATACGGGGCGAACCGAAATTGATCGAGGCAGTTTCGCGACGGCGCTAAGGTGCGGACAGTCACGCAACAATTGGAGTCTAATGATCGTGAATAGTTGCGATGTTGGGTAGCACGAATAGCCGGCGACGTTTTTTTTAGTATTGCGTTTTCATGCGCAGCTTTTGCGGTTGACGTATGGTTACCGGCATGCACGTTCATGTTGATGCGTTTTACCTTCTGTTCGCGGTCGTATTACGGATCGGCCGCGCGGCTGACGGTTTGGGTGGGTTGATCCCAGAGATAGACAGGCCAGCCCAAGGCGCGGCGGCCCTTCTCATCAGCCTCGAGCGCCGCTTGAAACTCGCGGTCGGTCATTAAGTCAGCCCCCCAAGGAAAAACAACCGCACGTTGCCATTCGCGGCGCAGTCCACCGCTATTTGGAAAACGGGCCTGCATTGAGAATACGAGTATCAAACTATTACCTTCTTCGCCGACCACAAGATAGTCACCGGTAGGAAAGTACGCATAAGACGAATAAAATGTTGGGTTCGGAGGAGTTGCGGCCAGATCCATCGGCTCGACAAAAACTCTCGACGAACACATCCCAATATCAAACAAACGCTGTAGTGACTCCGCTGGCTCGCCGTGTACTTGAATATAACTGAATAAGGCGGATTCAATACCCCGCAATTTAGCCATCGACATAGAGCTAGCGGAGACACTTGCGGCTGCCGTCATCCAGCGTGGCAGCATAAAGCCGGCAATGGCCAAGCAAGAAAAAATCGCCACGAACGATAGCGCCCGGAACTTTCGAATCGTGCGGGAATCAACCAACATTGGCGCAGGAACAAACTGAATGCTATTCTTTCGCGCCGCGCCGACCATACAGACGGCGGCTAGCCCCGCCGGAACGACGCCGAGTATCGACGTAAACAGCAACACATCAAAAACAAGGCCCAACGCAATCAATGCGGCGAAGCCGATCAAACACCCCTGCGCATTTCGCAATAACAATTTTGGCGGTCGTGCGGTGCTCTCCGATCCGTAGCCCGCGTAGGGTAGCGACTGAATCTCGTTCTCCGTTGAGGGCCGCTCGCTTTGCATCATCCTAATTCTATTGAATCGCAATGAGGATTGGCGACATAAAAAAACAGCGAACGGCACCGAGTCACATTCGGTACCGCCCGCTGCCACAGAAGGTCCGGCGAACCTCGCCGGATCAATTTAATTCGTTGGTGTTACGGCATTCATCGCCTATCCAAATCGACGAACGATAGCCGCACCAACGCATCAGTGCTTACGGGACGTACGCATCGACAAAGTGCTGCAAATCCAAGCCGTTGGCGAAACCATCATCATTCAGATCGACGGTATCGACGCCGTTGCAAGCCGGGTAGCTCGCCACGTAGGCATCGATATCGAGCAAGGCCAATACCATCGCATCGATATCCGCCGTCGAAACGGCGCAGTCGCACGTCACGTCGGCCGGCTCGCCATCCGTTACCGTCAACGTGATGCCGGTCGAACTTTGCGAGACCTGAAAAACGAGACCGCCCGGCAGGCACGGCGCATCAAACGCGATCGCGCCCGTGCTCGAAGCGAACGTCATGACCTCAAACGTATCGCCCACTTGCGGTTCGAAGTCGTCGATCAACTCGATTCGCATCGTGCCGTTTAGCAAAGCGCTCTCCACAACGACCAGCCGGTCATATTCGGTGTCGACCGCAAGGCCGCCGATCTCGATTTCGATTTCGCTCGCGGGCTGCATCACGAGCGCGTCGTTGAGCGTTAACACGCCCGCCGATTCGCCGGGCCGAATCGAACCGCCATTGGTCACGTCACCGTTGACCATTCCGTTGCCGCCCAGAGATCCAGCGATAATCGACACGCCGCCGGAAGCGGAAAGAACGCCATTGACAGTGGTCGCGCCGGCGGTTTGTTCGTAAACGCCGTTCCGACTCAGCGCGCTCAGTTCGTTAACGGTAACCTGCCCCGATGTGGTAAAGCCACCAGTGACCAGCAGTCCGCCCGTACCCTCGGCAAACATGTTGCCCTGATTGTCAAAGAGCATCGTGGCACCTTCACACCATAACTGTTGGACACCGTCTGCAATGATGGTGCCCTGATTCGTGATGTTCATGGGCGCGGAACTCCAACCGAGCCGACCTGCACCGCGAATCGTGTTGTCCACGTTCACCAACGAACTGTCACCGGAAAGCGGATATATCCAATTGTTGGTCTGGTCAGACATAACAACATCGCCACCGCCGGTCAGCAGGGTCGGGTTGGAATCCGGATGGATGTAGGTCGCACTAGCCGTAGAGCTAAGCTCAATGGTTCCACTGTTTTCAATCGTGTTGCCGAGGTAAACACGCGTCGCATTTGGAATGCGATACAGCCCGGCGTTGATGACACCATTAAGCGCGGCGGTGGTGTTGCCAGATTGAATCACGCCGTCGCCGCTGGTTTGAATCGTGCCGCCTGTAATGGTTGTGGAAGAAACCGAAACGGTTGAACCGGCAAGCGCTTCAATCACGCCCCCTGCATTGTTCACGATTGCGGATAAGAACGCCAGTGTACCGCCGTTCTCGGCGCGCGTCGTTCCGAAGTTCCTATACGTGGCATCGGTACCGCCGGATATCGTGAGTGCGTTGACCTGATCCGCAACAATCAGCGCGTGGTTATCAATGTTCGTCGGCGAACTGGTCCATCCCAAGCGACCGGAACCTCGAATCGTATTATCCATGTTGATCAACTTGCCGACCGGACCTTGGCTATACAACCAATTGTTCGGATGGTCGGAAAAATTGACCGTGCCGCCGCCGGTGAGTACGACGTCTCCGTCAGTCACATGCAGGTAAGTATTGCTGGCCACGGATACCACATCGATATTGCCGGTGTTTTCGATGTTGCCCGTCAAGTAGACTCGGCGCGCGTTCGGAACTTCGAAATTGCCCGCGTTCGTCAGATCTGCGAGATATGCGTTTGCATCAGCACTTTGAATAACGCCGCTTCCCTGCGTTTGAAGTGTGCCATGCGTGATAACCGTCGACGCCATCGTCACGGTCGAATTATCGAGTGCCTCGATCACCCCGCCATCATTTTCGACAACAGCGCTCTCAAAACTGAGTGTGGCCCCATTTTCGGCGCGCACGCTGCCGGTATTCGTCAGCACCGCGTTCACACCACCCTGAATGCTCAACGGAACGGATTGATCCGCCACAATACTGCCTTGGTTATCAATAATCGTCGGAGCCGACGTCCAACCGATTCGTCCGGACCCACGAATGGTGTTGTCGATATTCACCAACGATCCATTGCCGTCGCGATAAATAAAATTGTTGGCCGCATTCGATAATTCAATCGTGCCGCCGCCGGTCAATGTGAGTGGCTCGTCGGAGCACTGAAAGTAGGTCGAACTCACGGTCGAATCGAGGCGAATGGTTCCCGAGTTGTTTAGCGTTCCATTGGCATAGATGCGATGGGCATTGGCAATCCGAATCGTACCCGTGTTGTTGATGGCATCGACGCGGCCATCCAATAGATTCGAGCCGTTGGCGGTCGAGATTTCGCCGCTTCCCACCGTCTGAAACGTGCCGCCCCGCACGATCGATGAAAATAATTCTACCGTCGAATTATCCAATGCTTCGATAATGCCACCGTCGTTCTCGACCGTCGCGGAATTTAGTCGCAGTTGGCCACCGTTCTCGGCTCGCAGTACCCCGGTATTAGTAACCACCGCTGTGCCGCCACCTGTTAACAATAATGGTAAGGGCTGGTCGGCGACGATGAGCGCCTGGTTATCAAAGTTTGTCGGAGAAGAGGTCCAGCCGAGATTGCCGGAACCGCGTATCGTTTGATCCTGATTGATCAGCGAACCACCATTAAGCTGATAAATCCAGTTGTTGGCGGCATTCGATAACGAGAGCGTGCCACCGCCAGTTAAGGTGACGGGGCCGACACGCGGATGGAGATACGTATTGCTGACAGTCGAACCTATCGTGATATGCCCTGCGTTATTGATCGTGCCGCCGTCAATGTATAACCGTCGCGCATTGTCGATATAAAGACTATCGTTTGCGCCGATGTTTAGGTTGGTGACGACGACATTCGTGTTTAATGTCGTTTGCGAGATGGATGCGACTTCGTCGTCAATGAAAACAGTGAATGACGCGTTTACGTTGTTCGATGGGACAAAATTTCCCACCCATGCCGATGGATCATTCCAATTTGAAACGGTTCCCGGAATCCAGAATGCATCGACATCCATACCTCGCACGCTACTAATCGATATCAAGGTGATTGCGGACGCGAGAGCGACCGTCGAGTTGTGCCTGCGGTAGTCCATGATGGCCTCCTGTGCGAAAAAATAACACCATCCACTGAGACGCCAGTGGCAGCGGAAATGCCCCGCGCCCCCAATTGGGGATTGCTCCACAGAGGAAGCCAAATAAATTCAAAGCGGGGTCTTCAGAAGCAGTACCCGCCAGCGACGACAGTCTGCCTCCAAAATTTAAGGAATTTCTCAGTTCGCGGTGCCAGGGCCAATCAGGCCGATTTGTAAAGAGAAAAACAGCGAGCGGTACCGAAATTACATCGGCACCACCCGCTGCCACAGAAGGTATCCCTCTCTCTTTTCGTACTTCTGTCGAAAAGCCTAACTGTTTCGCCCCGCCGTTACGGCAGATCGCGATCGATCGGGTCGTGCCGACCGGTCTCACCCGTCGAAACGTCATACACGACAAACTCGCCCGTCTGTGGGTCGGTCCAGATCACGTAACTCGCGCCGCCGAAGCGTAGGTCATTATTGCGATACCACGGACCGGCGTCGGTGTTCGAATCGAATTCGAATAACGTCAACGTTTCGCCGTCGTCCCACGGTACCAGTCGATAGCCGACGGTATCGCTATTACTCGAGCTATGTTGGGCCAGCAAAATGCCGCCCGCGCCGAGATCGGTGATCAGTAGCGGCTCCAACACTGTCGTGCCGGTAAAGTCCCAACTGCGTCCGAAGTCTTCGCGCGATTCCGCCAGGTTATAACCGTGCAAAAAATATTCGCTCGTGCCGGTGGTCCAAAACACGCGACCGTCGTAGCCCCAGAAGGTGCGTCCGAGCGAGTTGTCGTCGACAAACGCCGCGAGTAGATCGGTTTCACCCGTCAACACGTTGACGACATACACGTCGCGATAATCGGTATCGATTTCGTCATTGTCGTTCACGCCCGCCGTTTGATAAATCAGCCAGTCGCCCTCAAGCGCGGCCGGGCTGAGGTACACTTCGACCTCACGCACGATGGCGTCGGTGCTAATCGAGTAAACCAAGATGCGCGAACCGTCGACGTTGTCGCCGAAGATCGTGATCGCAACGAAGTCGCCCTTAACTGCCACTGCGTATGCCGTCGTTGTGCCGCCCAGACGATCGTCGTCGAGCATGTATGTCGTCGTCATGCCATTATCGATGTCATACGATTCGATCGACTGTCCATCTGCACCGATCCAAACCAATCGCTCGCCGTCAGTTGCCGACGAAGCGAACGGCTCCAACGAAATGTTCAGCGTGGTGGTCGTCAGCGTCGCCGGATCGAGCAACATGTGCGAACGCATCGTTTC
>JAUIHO010000097.1 GCA_030432035.1 Phycisphaerae bacterium | reverse complement strand
TCGATGTGAACTTATTGGTGAGCCAGCCTACCGGTTGGCTCAGGTTGAACCATTCGAAGCTCACGTTTAGCCATTCGATCACGTGATTTAGGTAAAGGAAATTCAATACATAGTTGAGCAAGCCGTTTTGCGCATTGAACACCCACAGCCAAAGTATGCTCGCCGCGACGATGGGCATAATCGCGGGAATAAAGAAGAGCGTGCGATAGACGCGCAACCCACGTACACCCGCATTGAGCAATAGCGCCAAACCCAAGCCGATGCCTAAGAAAAGCGGCAAACCCAACGCCATGAAAAGTGTGTTGATCAACGCCTTGCGGACGCCTGCTGGCACCGTTTCCTTGCCGTCGGCATCGGGACCGCCCCAATCGACCGTGAACATTTCGCGATAGTTGTCGACACCGACATACGTCGCGTCGTTGATGACGTCGTATTCCGTGAAACTCATGATTGCCGAAAACGCCATCGGCCCGCCGCTAAGGACGACAAACCCCAACAGCCACGGCGCGATAAACGTTAGACCGGCACGCACTTCCGGCGTTTCGGCGCGTTCGCTGCGCGGCATTTTTCGATGACGAACATAAAGATACAACGCCGTTGCGAGCAGCAGGGCGAGATAACCGGCGACCAGCGCCGTCCAATTTACCTTTGTGGGATTCGTGGGCGCTTCATAGAAATCGGCCAAGGCGCGATCGACCCGAGCGGCTTGATTTTGCAGCGCCTCCGCAGGCGACATGCTATGGCTCCACGCCAAATCCTGTGCGTCCGCCTGAGCGTTCCAAAGCACCTGTCCGGCTGGGGAAACCGGCCTAAAATGGCAGCGTTCGACCATATCCAGATGCGTTTGCATGGCAGCCTTAATACGCGGCGGCATCGATGGGATATCAATATATTTGACTATTTGGAATGCATTCAGCGCTCGGTTGGATTTCAAACGCGATACATAACGCCTTCCCTGTGCCCGTTCGCGCTGAGCGTCGTGTTCGTTTAAGATCATCCCGCCTTCGACGGACGAAAGAAACTTCACAAACTCCCACGCCGCGTCGAGCTTATCCGGCGGACAGGTGGCGGGGATGCAATACGCAAAGCCCGCGACCCAACTCATCTTCGTCGCGCCGGCGTTGAATCTCGCTTCCGGAATCGGCGGCGGACACGTTCCAAACGGCATGGCGGGCTTGAAGCGCAGGATGTCGCGAATAAACCAGTCGCCGTTATGAAACATGCCGATCTGGCGTTTCAGAAACGGATGTTCGGCCTCCACCTGAAACGACTTGCGAAACGCCACCACGCGGTCGGCACCGCCGAGGGCATCGAACACATCCGTCGTCCATTGCAACGCCTCGACGATCTTGGGCGATGCCAGATTGCAACGGGGGCGACCGTTTTCTTCGACCATAAAACGACCGCCATTGCACCAACCGTATAAGTAAAGCCACGCGTTACCGTGTTGCGGTTCAAAGCCGACACATAGCAGACGACCATTTTCATCCCATCGAGATAGCTGTAATGCCGCGCTGTCGGCGCTAAATACTTTGATGTGTTGATCGCCGCGTTCGGGTAAGACCAGTTGTCGTCTAGCGTACGGCGAACGCACCAAAATCGTGTTGCGATCGACGATCTTAACTACGATGCCGCGCGTTACGTTACCGCGTCCGCTGATATGCGCAACGGTATCGCCCGGTCGAACGCCCATTGGCGCGGCGGATAGAAAGTTGGCCGTTTCGCTCGAGATTTCGAACTGTTCGCCGCGTTGCTTAATGACCGCATCGTCAACGTCGGCGCGTTTGCGTAGAATCTCTTCCCAGGTATCGGGCGGTTTCGGCCTGCCGTCCGCATCGACGATACCGGCTTGCAACAGCATGTCGGGGTTGTAATACAACACCCGGTTGTCCATCGTGTGCGGTATCCCAAACTGCCCTGCGCGGTCTGTGCTACCGGGTGGCTTGTATTGGCACTCGGCCCACGGCATATCAAAAAAATCGTCGGCTTCCAGATTGAATTGTTCGAGGTGCGCGAGGCGCGCTTGTACTTGTTGAATCTCGGCGTCGTTAGTGCCTGGGGCCGCTTGCAGTTTCGCGAGTTGTTGCCGCGCGTCGTCGAGCCGTTGGCGGTCGCGTTCGATCAACGGGTTCAGATCGAGAAACGCCCCGCGCGCGGCCCATTGGCAGATGGCGAAGCGATCGTACTCCACGACTTCGGGCGGTACGCCACCGGCAATACCACACATCAAACGTTGTGGGTTGCCTTCGCCTTCGAGATTGGCACGTACCGCACTCGAACCCAGCGTGATGCGCCAACCGTCCGACTGTGCGTCTTGGGTTTTTAGGTAGTCGTTAAACCGGCGTTCGAAGGCATCGACCACATCATCGTGGCGGCCTTGCGTGACTTCGCCGAACCAGATGGTGATCTCTTCGCGCTCGCCGACCTCGGGCGTTGAGGGCACGTGAGGATATAGCACGTAAAGAATGGCGCCGACGATGAGGGCATAGATGATGAAGCGCCGGGGTTCCATAAGCGAGCTATTTTAACGGCAACCAGACCGACGACGAAAATTCGTGACCGTCAATTTCGGCATTTACGGTTTCTCTATCCAGACCATCATCGAGTAAGGGCTACTCATCTCGAGCGTTATCTGACCATCCGTAACGCGCTGCGTTTTGGCACTCGGCTCAATGCGAATCGTAGCCCGCTTCGCAGGATCGTCGGCCTCAATCAGCTTTGCACCACCATTCGGATCGACGCGCACGAGTTCCGTGCCATCGCTCCAGGGCGCGGGCAGCTTGATGATTGCCTCAGCCTTTCCGCGGTTGATTGCGATCAACGCTTTTTGGTTGTTCAGGCGGCGCGTGAAGACGAATACGTCAGAACTACCCCCATGATCGATGGAGGCGAAGGAACCGATGCGCAAGACCTCGTAGGTGTTCCGTAAGGCAATCATGAAACGGTAATGTTGAAACAGCCCTTCGTGGATGCGCTCGTCCGGATCGTCAAACGGCATCAGGTCAGGCCAGTACATGGGTTTTCGATCGGACGGATCGTCTGCACCGTACATACCGAGTTCGTTGCCGTAGTAGATCATCGGCGCGTTCGGAAACGTCATCTGCAAGCCGACCATTAACATGAGTTTTTGATACGCCGCCTCAGTGGGGCGCGACGCGTCGTAGTTCGGGCCGTTATCCTGCAAGCGATTGGCCTTGTCGTATTCCAAATCGGGATTCATCAGCATCGACGCGACGCGATCGGTATCGTGACTATCGAACAAGTTTTGCAAGACTTGCGTCACCTGCGGCGGATACCAATGCAGCGTGCTCTCCAGCTCACGCGCGAAATGTTGCGGTGTGCTTGCCTTCTTGTCGTTAACAAAAAATCGCTGGCAGGCTTCGGCGAAGGGATAATTCATCACGGCGTCGAATGTGCGACCATCGAGCCATTCACGCGCTTCGTGCCAAATTTCGCCGACGATATACGCGTCGGGATTGATCTGCTTAACAAGGTCGCGCCAATCTGACCAAAAATGTTCGCTAATATCCTCGGCCACGTCGAGCCGCCAACCATCGATACCGTCGGACGGATCGCCGTCGCCATTCGGGTCCATCCAGCGGCGCGTAACGGCGAAGAGGTGTTCGCGCACCACGGGGGCGAGGCCTAAGTCGTCGTCGTGCTTTAAACGCGGAAGCGAGCCGTTCGGCGCATCCCACGCCTTATACTGAAACGGTTCCCAGCTAACGATATCGAACCAGTCGGCATAGGGAGATTCCTTCCCGTTCTTCAACACATCGCGAAACGCCCAAAAATCTCGACCGACATGATTGAACACGCCATCGAGAATAACCTTGAATCCTTGCGCGTGAGCGTCCTTGAGAAACTCCAAAAACACGCGATCGGTTGCCGACCATTGCCATGTGCTCGGATCGGTCGTTTCACCTTTCACGTCATTCAAGCTGTTCTTCACACCGAAGAAATCATCGATATGACGGTAGTCGGATGCGTCATACTTGTGCAGGCTTTGGGCCAGAAATATGGGGTTAAAGTAGATTGCCGTCACACCCAGCTTGCGCAGATAGGGTAGTTGTTCGCGCACGCCTTGAATATCTCCACCATAACGCCGCGAGTAGATGTAACTATAAAAGTTGCCGGATTCGTTGAAGTCGTACGGTGATCCCTTCGCAACATCAGCGGGCGCTTTGTACGGCTTGTACCATTCGTGTTGCCACGGCACCGTCCGCGGCGGGTCGTTTGACGCATCGCCGTTGCGGAAGCGCTCGGGAAAGATCTGATACCACAGCGTGTGCTTGGCCCAATTGGGTGTCGGGAAGGTCGGCTTTACCGTTCGCTGCCACGGCTTAACGGCATCGAGGCTCTCCGTTGCGCCAGCGGCGCTAAAATATGCCGTCGCGCTGCCGTCGGTGAACTCGAAATGGTATGCAAGCTCGTCGGATGCGGACTTCAATCGCGCGCGCCAATAATCATAGCCGTTAATCGTTTCGGCTTTGCGCAAGGCGACGCGCTCTTGCCCGTCAAACACTGCCGACGGCGAAACGATGTTTACCGACTGTACGTCCTTTGCGAGCGTTTTCACCGTCACGTCAACGATTTGCGACGACATGCACGCGAAAGCGGTCGAGACCGTCGGGGCGTGTCGCAACGCTTGTAGGTTGATGTGGTTCGGCGTTGGCGGCCCTAGCGAACTGGCGTCGGGGCCGATGATAAAGCCGCTGTTGAAACCACCCTGATCGTCGGGGTCGCGATACTGCGGGTCAGCAGACTTGTCTTCGAGATAGGTGACGCCGTTTACGAGGAACTTGTATTCGTATCGACCGTCAGGCAGCAGGGCGGTTGCTTCGTAGATACCGGGTTCGACTTCCCGCAACGGTGTGCGGTCTGAGTTCCATCCGTTGAAATCGGCGACCACCGCAATACGGTCGATGTCGGTGGGTTTGACGTGTGCTGCGTAGTCATTCTCGACGTAACGAAAATGATGAAAGCCATCGCCAGTAATCGATAACTTGTTCGTTAGGTCGTTAAAAAGAACCAGTTTCTGCGAGAGGTCTTTGGCGGTAACCGATTGTTCAATGCACTTCGTACCCTTGAATGGGTCGGTTACGACCAGCGTCACTTCGCTTTCTTCGTCTGCTTTTACATCGTTAAGCACGTGGCCATAGCGATGACCTTCGATCGGAAACAGGATGTGCTTCACTTCGGTGGCCTTGGTATCGCCCGAAGCTTGATGCGTTAGCGTCAATTCATACGTCTGCGGAACCGCAATTTTCGTCCAAATTCGACCCTGCATCGGGCTGTCGGAAATATCTAGACGGACGTCGATATTCCCCGGCTTTAGAACGGTAATCTCGGCGACGCGGCCGCCTTCTAACATATCCCCCCAACTCACATTTGACTGCTGCTCGGGCGCGACCATCCAAATGTATGTCGTGATCGGATGCGCCTTCCGCGCGAGCGAACGGCCCGCATCGAGCCGCAAAACGTTGCCGCCGATCCAACGATGCGAGAACAGGGCGTGCGGCTTAGTGGGAGACTGCATGGTGCGTGTCCAAGTAAATGCTTCGGTGTCGAGTGTGATCCGATACTCGCCGGGAACCGGAATGGTCAGGTCGATGTCGCCAGCGGAGCGAGCCAGTTTGCCGTCGCTGGTCACGCCGTAATTGTGATACCAGTCGCCATTGCGAACGAATTTGAATTCAAACGTGCCCGGCTTCCAAAACCGAACGGATTCATATTTGTTCGGGGCCACCTGTTCTAACACGCGCGAGTCGTCGCGCGGATTCCAACCGTTGAACGTGCCGGCCATTGAATAAGAATCGGCCGCTGCGAAATCGGCGAAGCCCACAACGGACGTGAGTAACGTAACAACTGCGACAGCGCGACGCATTACGCTCAATTGCATCAAATTGGGCTGGTGCTTGATGGGCGGAGAATTGCTACGGATTGGGTCGTATGGTTCGTACCGCATATCCGCGATACTAGCGGATTTTTCGCGGGCCGCACGTAGAGTTGCGCAGCGTCAGGCTCACGGGCAGTGTTTCCGTGACGCGATCTTGTTTGCCATCAAATAGGGCGAGTACGGCAGAACAGGCGCGATGGCCGACTTCATCGAGTGGCGTATGGATCGTCGTGAGCGGTGGATCGGCATAGATCGATGGCTGCAAATCGTCGCAACCGACGACGCTTACATCGTTTGGCACCGACAGGCCGGCGTTCTTCAAACCTGCAATGGCACCGATCGCCATCTTGTCGTTACCCGCCATGATGGCCGTGATCTTCGGGTTGGTCTTTAGCAGTTGTGCCGCAGCCGCCGCACCGCCTTCTTCGGTGTAGAGACCGTCGGCCGCGTGATTCTTTGGCATTTTGATGCCGGACGATGCGAGTCTCGCTTCAAAACTTTCGCGCAGATCGGAAGCGGTTTGTACTTCCGCCGCACCGTGGATGTAGGCGATTTCCTTGTGGCCGAGATCGATCAGGTGTTCGGCTGCCAACACACCGGCCTGTCGATAGTCGCACATGACAGAGTTCAACGACAAGGCGGGCAAGTGATTATTCACGATGACGACGGCGTTATCGCTGCCGACAAAATCGCCGAGAAACTCGTCGCGATTGGTGGAACCTAGGCACAGCAAGCCGTCGACGAACCGGCGTTGAAACAGTTCGACGTGCCGCTTTTGTTCAATGTCTTTTTTGTGTGCGACCTCGAGCAAAAGTTTGTAACCCGCTTCGTTGGCGGCTTCTTCGATGGAGCTGATCAACTCACCAAAATAGGGGTCGGCAAAGACGTGACGCAATTCGGGAACGAGGATCGCCAAAAAACCGGATTTCTGCGCCTGAAGGCTCTGGGCGAGGCGATTGGGCACGTAACCGAGCTTGTCGACTGCCTTCAGGACGCGCTCCCGCGTAGCAGAACTGATGCGACCGTCGCGCTTGTTCAGGACCAGTGAAACCGTGGTGAGGGAGGCGTTGCTTTCGCGGGCGACGTCTCGAATGCTGACGGGTTTGCGTTTTGCCATGAAGTGACTCGATAGCTCAAATTGCCTGTACACACACCTGAGGGGTTTGCCTGAGCCTGACAGGTAAAACGCCGGTACTAATGTTTACCCGTGAAACTGTTTTATGAAAAGTCGACAGAGAATGCCATTATTCCGCCTGTCCGAATTCCCCGCCAAAATCCTTGATTTGACCGTCCAAATCGCTATAATTTAGGAAGTAAAAGGATTTATCTGTCCGTTTTTCACGTTTCAGAAACTGTTTTTCCGCAGGAGGCGTTCATGGTAGGGCGAAAATTTGAAGCCAAACGGGTCGAGCTAAAACGATTCGACACGTTGTCCTATCGAATTGGGCGGCGAAATCGCGGGCGGCGTAGAATGGGGTTCACCCTCATCGAGCTGCTCGTAGTCATCGCCATTATCGCCCTTTTAATCGCCATCCTTCTTCCCGCGCTCAGCAGTGCCCGCGAAACGTCCAGAAAGACGGTCTGTGGCACCAATCTCCGCCAACTCGGCATGGCCTTCATTCAATACGCTGAAGTACACAACAGCTGGTTCCCCGCAAAGCCCGCGCCCGGACAGCCGAACGCGAATATTGCGACGCTGGCCGAGAAGCAAGACGAAGCGTTCCCGCCGCCTGACGGCTGGGGACCGGGGTTTGCCGGCATGATCCGGGACGTCGTCGAGCGCGACGCCTCTCGCGGTGGCCCAGCCAAGTTTCTGCCCGATCCCGAAATTTTGATCTGTCCGAGTGACGTCGAGAACAACCAGCCCTTCACCAACAATTGCTGTTGGGAAACGGGTGAGGTTGAGAATTACGATCAATTGCCACAAAGTTTTCCCGAAGCGGCTTCATTGCAGAAATCCTTCATCAGCTATTTCTACGTGGCGCTGTGGCGTACCGACGACCGCGGCGACTTCATTTTGATGGCCGACCAAAGCAATCGCGATGACACGACGATTGGGTCGTTTTCGGGCCTAACGCAAGAAGATAATCACGGCACGCGGGGGATGAATATTCTGTTCATCGATTCGCACGTTGAATTCAAACAAGTGAAATCCGGCAACTTCGACGACACCCAGTTTCTGGCAAACCAGATTTGGGGGCCGATTGTGGCGTCGCGTCCGCGATATATGGGGACCGCCCAACTCGGAAACGTCAACCGCAGCCGCGAAGTGCAGACGATCGAATAAGCGACGGTTTGCGTCGCGATCTGGGGCGTCCGGATAGTAAAACCGGGTTGCCGGATATGTCGGTGAGACGGCGTTGGCGAGGGTAGAATGCAATACCCCTCCAATTTGGCCGGCCCGATAGGGTTGGCCCCCACCGGCACGGATTGAATCAAGTTTGCGTAACGATCGGTGTTTTGATGACGCCGAATCGAGATATATAACGATTGCAAAAATGGGAGGTTGGTGCCCTAAAATCGAACGTATGCTTGCGTTCGCCACAGGCTCCGGCGATCCCAAACACAACACACAATTTGGAGGTGGAATTGTGACATCCGGGATTGGTACGTCTCTTCGATTGTTGGTTGCCGCGCTGGCCGTTCTGGTCGCCAATGCGGTATATGCCGGTGGACCAGTGGATTGCACTCCGGTGCAGAACGCTAACCTGGATGGTGAAAACATTCTGGCCGACTTTGCCGGCGCAGCAATGGTGTTGCAAAACAACCCCACCGGTTTCGGCGATCAGTTCACGACAACGGCCGAACCGTCGATCGGTTCAGAATTGAACGAACTGTATTTCACCAACGACAGCGACACGCTTTACTTCGGCATCACCGGCAACCTCTCGCCGGAAGTTGGCCTGCAGAACACGATGCTGCTGTTCATCCAAACACCGTCGAGCCTGATGTTCGGCGATCTGGTCACGGCCGACATCACGGGTGCACCAGCGTTGATCGGTATGGACGGCGTGACGCTTGACTTCGGTCCGAACTATTGCATCACGATCACCAACACCAACGGCACATTTGAAGGTCTCTTGCACGATCTGAGCGACCCGATGAGTGTGGCCACGCCGCTGACCGAAGGCGTTGACTTCTCGGTGAACAACTCGAATCAGTCGGGTGTTGATGACATTCCTGCGAGCGACCCGTTCCAGCAGGAAATCAATGCCGCCAACAACGACGGCACCGGTTTTGAAATTGCTGTTTCGGCTGCTGCGTTGGGCGTCAATCCGGCCAACTTCGATTTCCTCCAAGTGCAAGCCCTCATTGCTAACGGTGCTGGCTTTGTCAGCAATCAATCGCTTCCGCCGATTGCAGCCACTGACCCGTTCCTCGGTGATGGTGGTGGTGTCGGTTGTCTCGGTATCGACGATCCGACGGCAACGCCGCCGGCGGAGGTGTCGTTCTTCACCTTCCCTTCGATCAATAACGTATTTATTAACCTCAATCCGTCGGGCTCTGCTCCCGGTGGTTCGCAAGACGGTATGGACATCCCCGCCGACTTCGGCATGGGCAACCGCATCGCTTTGCAAAACAACTACACATGTTTTGGTGATGCGGCACCGTTTAGCCCGACGCCGTCGGACGGTAGCGAAATCGACCAACTCTTCGTCGCCAGCGACGGTGCCAAGTTGTATCTCGGCGCCACTGGTAACGTCCCGCCGCAGGATGGTCTGCGCAATTCGATTATCTTCCTTGTTGATGTGAACGACGGGTTCGGCGTAAACACGCTGCCGACCGATCTCGCGATTGACGGCGGCGGTCCGCTGTTGAACCTGAGCAACACGGTGTTGCCTGCTGGGTTTAACCCGCGCTGGGCCGTGCAGTACTACCGCGAAAATGGTGCGCCGCAGGCAATCGTAGAAGACCTTGCGTTTAACGGTACCGAAATCGCTCCGTTGTTTACGGTCGATGGTACGGTTCACACCGACCCGGCACGAAATGCATTCGGTTCCGACCTTTCGAACCTGATGGGCGTTAACAACATTGCCGGTGACGACCCGATTCAACAAGCCATGTTGGCGGAAACGGCCGTGGATGGCGTGCAGTTCTCGCTGCGATTGACCGGCGGTGCCGTTGGTGAGTCCCTCGGTTACGACGTCGAAGCCGACCCGGGCATCAAGGTGATGGCATTCATCGCTTCGGGTAGCGGCTTTATCAGCAACCAATTCCTGCCGCCGCTCAATCCGACGACTGGCGAAGTGCGCATGTCGAACGACACCGTGTCGCCCGCGCTCACGATCAGCGATGCGACGGTCGATTTGGTCACGACGGTTTTGTCGAATCAAACCGCGGCCAACGCGACGGCCAATAGCGTCGAACGCGTTACCGACATTGCAGTTACGGTCGACATCACACACCCGAATATGGAAGACCTCACGATTGACTTGTTCCATGCCGCTTCGAATACCACGGTGCGTTTGTGGGACGGCAACGTAGCCGGTGCCAATATGCAGACCACGTTTGCCGTTGGCGGTGCCGACCTGGCGACGTGGACGGCCCCCGGTAACACGGGCACGTTCGAAGTGAACGACCCTGTCAACGATTCGTTGCTCGACTTCAACGGCATCGATCCGACGGACGGCGATTGGACGCTGTTCATCACGGACAATGTCGTCGGTGGCGGCACGGGCACGTTGAATTCGTGGTCGATTTCGCTCGAACAAGAAGTCGGCGGCGGCGTCGGTTGTATCGGTAATCGCGATCCCGACACGAACCCGCTCGACCTACCGGCAGAATTCCCGGGTGCCACGACGGTGGACTTCACTGTGGGTTCGCTTCTGGGTGACGGCGCTCCGAATTTCGGCGGCGGCAACTCGCCCGGCACCAACATCCCGTCTGCCTACGCGGCTGCGGCTGTTGCAACGCAAAACAACCACACGTGTTTTGGTGACGCACAAGATGCGGGCCTGCCCATCGTGACGGGTAACGAATTGGATGCCATGTACGTCGAGAACACGATCGAACGCATTCAGTTTGGTATCGCCGGTAACTTGCAGCCCGACCCGCCGTTCGGCCCGAACGGTTACGTGTTGCTGATCGACTCGATCGTCGGTGGTGAAACCGTGATCTCTGCAGGCACCAACGGTGATGCGATCATCACGGGCCTCAACGGCACGGTTATGGATGCCGGTTTCACGCCGGATTTCGCTCTGGGTATTCGCGAAGAATTGGGCGGCTTCCGTGTTGACTTTGCCGACCTACAGAACGATACGATTCGCCTGTTGGGTAATGGTGGATTTGAGTCGGGCAGTGGTCTGCTGAATCCTCCCGGCATCAACGAAGGTGGTTCCGAGCTCGACGAGATGTTCGTGCAAAACGACGCTGACAATCTTTACGTCGGTCTCACCGGTAACCTCGAAGGCAACGGCAACCCGCTCGTACTCTTCCTCGATACGGCTAATACGGGCGCAGGCTTGGTGTTGGCAACCGCCGGTGCCATGGGCGTGCCGGGTGTCATTAACGACATCGATGGCGAAATCCTCACTGCAGGACCCAACGGTGACGGTCCGGAATACGCATTGGTCCTTACGCGAAGCGGCGACTTCTTCGACTCGGCGACATTGGTCAACCTTTCGACCTTCGCCACGACGTCATTGCCGTTTGCAGCAGAAGTGCCAATGTCCGATCCGCTCGAGTTTGTTTTGGCTCCGAACACATTCGTCGGCTCCAACGCAAACGTCGATGGTGTGAACGGTGATGATTCGGTGCCGCCAGCGCAGCAGGAAATTCTGGCTGCCACCGCCGAGAGCGGCGTGATCTTCTCGATCGATCGCGCGTCGCTGGGTAGCCCGGCCAACGGAAGTGCCATCGGATTGTGTGCCGGTATCACGAGCCCCGATGGGTTCTGGAGCAACCAGTTCCTGCCGGGCATCTCAAACGGCATCAACAATTCGCCGAACGTCGGCAACGCCAACAATATGGGTGGTGTCGATTTGGCGACTGCGGGTCAGACCTTCCAGAGCTATACGCTCAGTGGTACGCCGTCGCAGCCGAGCACTTACAACGGGCTCGACATTCCAACGGCGATGGCCGGCGGTGCGAACCCGTTGACCACGCAGAATAACTCGACCGGCTTCGGTAACCGTTCGCAGGAAGCGTTCGATAATTCGGGCTGCACGCAAGTCGCGGTCAGCAATGTCAACCTCGAAGGTGTGACTGGCTGCGAATGTTTCCAAAACAATCCGCCGTGTTTGGGCGGCGGCCTTGAGCTTGCAGGGTTGGTCGACACCGGTGTCGAAATCGACATCGCACTGTCCGAAATCGGCTTGGGCCCGGTGATGGCCGGTAACGAACCGACCATTCGCGTACTGGCGATTCTGACGGGCGGCACTGGCTTCTTGTCGAATCAAACGTTGCCGGGCGTCGGTGGCATGGACGGTGATGCATGTAATCTCGGTTTCATGCCTGACTTCACCATGTTCGACGGCGACCAGTTCTTCACCTACACGCTGACGGCGGACGCGGGCGGCTTTGACGGCGACATCGATGGTGATGGCGACGTCGATATGGCCGACTACGACGCGTTGGCTAGCGTATTGGTGGGCAACGTGGTATCCGAGCCCGAGTTCGGTAATAGCGACGTCAACAACGACGGCGAACGCAACGGTCTCGATATTGCTGCTTACCTCGACATCGTGCTGCCCTAAGCGCAACGCGATTCATTAATTCGTGTTCGTAACCGGGCAGTCATCATCACGATCGACTGCCCGGTTGAACCATAACCTAACGACCTGCTCGTTGATCCCACTAGGTGAGCACGGGCAGGTTGTTTTCTAGCCTCTCGGCCGTTTCGAGTAATCGGACGGTCGAAATCGAATGGATTGAAATGAAGCGAACGATTATTGCAATGTGTTTGGCGGCATTCGGAAGCATGCTGCTGGCTGATACGCGTGCCCATGCGAGTGAAGAGGGCGACGCGCCGGTCATGCTTCAACACTTTGAAGCAAGCTGGGAAACCATCGAACGACGCGCGCCGGACATCTTTATGGCCGGTTACGAATCGATGTGGTTGCCACCGCCGCAGCGTGGATCGTCGGGCACGGCCAGTGTCGGCTACGACCTATTCGATCGCTTCGATTTGGGCACGGACGATAATCCGACGCACTACGGTTCGGAGCGCACCTTCCGATCGATGGTCGATGCGCTGCATCGCGCGGGCGTCTATGTGTACGTCGACTGGATTATGAACCACAACGCGGCATTGGATAACTTCTCCGGCGATCCGTTTATCTTTAACGGTCAGTCGTTTTTGGAGAACGGCGGCTACCCCGGATTCGCGATGGAATTGCCTGCGGATATGTGGGGCGACTTTCACGCGCCGGGTACGCAATCGGAGAACCCGGGCTCACCGGATTACAACGTCTTTGAGGGGCGATTGGTTGGCTTGATCGATATCGATCACGATCAGTTCGGCCCGAATTACACGTTTATTCGACACCCGATCGAAGAAGACCCGCTCAACCTGCCCATGCCGGCCACGGCAGTGCGCAATCAGCCCGATCCGAACAATCGCCGCTTCTATCCCGACTTGGATTTGCCGCCGATGAATCTCAGCAACCCCGGCGCGCACGGTAACCCCGGCGGTTCGTTCACCGTCTATCCATTTAACACGAGTGACCCGATGGCGGGCGACCCGGTGCCGGAGACGGCCCAAGATTTGCTATTGCGCTCGACGCAATACTACTTGGAGATTCTCGGCGTCGATGGTTTTCGGCTCGATGCCGCCAAGCACATCGAAACCGGTTTCTGGGATACGTTTTGGGATGTGTCGGTGCACAATCGTCACACGCGGTTCGATGGAACCGTCGGTACGGCGTTTTCGTTTGTGGAAGCGACGGGCGGCGGACCCGGTATCGATCCCTTCAACTACACGCGTAAGGACAGCTTCGCCAATCGCGACGCACTCGACTTGGAAGAGGCCGGCGCGCTGCGCAATCAAGTCGATAACCCCGACTTCACGAGTTGGCAAAACGCCCTGAATGCGTCGATCGATAATCGCGATGGCGGACTCAACAACGGGAGCCTTGGCGTTCACCACGTCTCGAGCCACGACAACGCCAACGCCGGCGACAATATGGACACCACGGCGCATGCCTACGTGTTGCTGCGATCGGGATTGCCCATTGTCTATCACAACGCCATCCAATTTGGTCCGCCTGCGCTGGATAACTTCCCGCGCCGTAACGGTCGCGATGATGCGCTCGGCTTGGGTAGCGATGCGATCACTACGCTCGTCAAGATTCATAACGAGTATGTGCGTGGTCGCTTCGATGTCTTGAACGGTACCGACACCGTCAATCCATCGCTCGATGATATTCTGGTAATGGAACACAATCGCGACCTCGGCGGCTCGGCCGGTGAAGCCAATCTCGTCGTTTTCCTAAACGACAAGCAGAGCTTCGGGCAGGATGCGACCGACTTCCGGTCGGTGCAAACGCACTTCAGCCCCGGCACGCGTTTGCACGAGTTGACGGGGAACGCCGCCAATCCGTTGGTCGATGTGCCGTCGAACCCGAACGACGATTTGGAAGAAGTGGTCGTCGTCGGTGCGGATCAGCGGATATTGGTGAAGACGCCGCGCAATCGCAACTCGGACGGCGTGAATCACGGTCGCGGTTATTTGGCTTATGGTCCGGCGGTCCCGTCGGGAACGCTTAGCATCACGGGCACACCGGTTCAGATGATTCCGCCCGACAGTGCCGCCGTGCAACCGGCCCTGCGTCGGTTGACGCCGATCCAGCTTATCACGACACCGACCTTTGAATTGCGCTTGACCACGACGCAGACCGATCCGCTCGATCCCAATACGGATGATCTGGCGATCTTCCGCTTCGATGCGGGATTTGAGGATATCAACGGCAACGGTAGCGTCGATTACTTCACGCCGGGTGATGTGACGCACGGATTTGAAAACTTTCTGACCGAAAGCTCGCCGCTCTTCGGCGGGGGTAGCGGCACGTATCGTCAGACGATCGATGCCACGCAGTTGGGTGAGGGTTTCCATTACATCACCGTGCGCGCGTTCCGCCATCGCGGACCGAATACTGATCCGTTGTTCCGCGAGTTCCGCAAGGTGATTTACGTCGATGTCGACGACCCGGACTTTGAAGTGGTTTCGCCGACCAATACGTGCAATTCCGATGTTACCGAGAACAATACGCGTTTGGTGATCGCTCCGTTGACCGACGACGTCGATCGCCTCGTCGTGTTTGTCGACTTATTGGAAGGCACGAACTTCGTTGGTTCGGCATTCCAAGGTGGCGGAACGGCGGCGGATTTCGATCCGTACACCGGCACGTACTCGGTCGATTTGGGCTTGCTCTCAAAGGGCAATCACCGCATCGACATCGTGGCGATCGAAGATTTGCCAAACGGTCAATTCAACTTCCGGCACGTCACCTACCCCGGCGTGCAAGCCACGACCGGCAATGGTTTGGGCCCGGCCGACATGAACAGCGACGGCAAGCGCGACGGTCGCGATATCCTGATATTCCAGCGCGTGATTACCGGCGTGTTGCCGATCTTTTCGCCGCGAGCGGATATCAATTGCGATGGTATTCACGACTTGCAGGATGTGCAGGGATTTGTTGACCTGCTGTTGCAGTAATGCATGTCGCCAATTGTTGTAGTTGTAAGCTCACGGCTAATACAATTTGACAAGTCAATAAATTGAATCGCGCCGGGAAGTTAGGCTTCCCGGCGTTTTTTTGTGAGGGAATCCAAATTCAATAAACGAACGACCGTGATTCCGTCTGATAGGTTGAGCTACTGAGGGAGCGACAATTAATCGATCAATTGCGTCACAAACGCGGCAACATCGCCTACATATATCGTCGCATCGCCGTTGAGGTCGGCAATTACCAAATCCATCTGGCGAATCGGCTGACCGGTCATAGCCAAAACGAACGGGGCGACGTCTTTGCCATCCGACTTGCGATCGAGGTTCATGTCGGGCAGTAACCCATCGGTAGTTGAGGTAGTTGCGACCCGATTGACGGCGACATATTCAACAACCGTTTGCGTACCCTTCGGCCCGCGTATCATAACGAGATCAACGAGGAAAGCGTTGGCCATGCGGAGAGGCTGACTTGGATTCAATTACCTTCGCAGGGCAGAACGTAAATAGCCGTACGGGCAATTCGAAAGTGGCTCCGGAAAGGTCAACAACACAATTGAGATCGTAATTTAACGCGAAGAGCCCGTTGCCTTGCATGGTTTGCGAAAAACATACAACAGTGTGCGAACGCAACGAATGAGGGCTGGTTGCTCGTGTAAGAAGCAGCACGATTGGTCGATGGCGTTGGGTGCTGGCGACCGACCGTTGCTGACGGCAAGCTCGACGTAGGGTAGTAAAACGCGATTGATCGAAGTGAACCACTGCATCTTCCAAATGGTTGACGCGCAGCCGTCAGTCTCGACTCTTACATCAGCTCAACGGCCGCAGTGATATCTTGATTGCGCATCGGGGCAGGAAATTAGATAAGGTTGGAGGATATATAAACAAAAAAAGGTGGTGCGGGCTGAATATGCCCGCAACCACCTTTGTGTAATTCTGAATTTCGTTGCGCTTGCTTAGCGGCGGCGGCGAATCAGAGCGATCGCACCCAAGCCCAACAACGAAAGCGTTGCCGGTTCAGGAACAATCGTGGCGTATTGGTCGCCGGCGATGTTGTTGAAGTTCACGTTGCCAGGGCCGGCAAGGTTGCCCGCACCACCGACACCGGGAAGTACTTGGTTCGACAGGAAGGTGGCGTCGCCACTGCTAACGAATGCAGTCACGCCGACCGGACCGGCGCTTCCGAAGAATGCCGCCATGTCGATCGCGAGTTCCCAGCCGGTCGTTGCCGTTGCAGCGCCTGCGGCCGATGCGCCATCGACACCGAGGACATTGCTGTTGTCCCAACCGATGTTGACGCCAAGGGCGCCGGCAGCATTGTTCAACGGAAGGTCGCCCGTGCCGCCTGCGGTAAAGATATCGCCACCGACGTTATCGATGAGGTCGAAGTAGCGAATGCCAAGGAAGCCGCCGCCAACTTCGAAGCGCAGACCGTGATCCGGCTCAAAGCCGCTGTCGAACGTCATTCCCTGCATGGCATTGATTTCACCGAAGCCGCCATCGGCATTGTCGTCTGACAAGACGTTTTCGCCGCCAGGTACGGCATCGAAGAAGATCCACAACTTGTTGAAGTTGCCTTCGAGATTGCCGGTGATGCCGAGGTTTAGCGTGCCGCCGGAAATGCTTCCGAACAGTTGATTGACTTCGCTGCCGCCGGCCGAATCCTGACCACCGCCGGTTGCGTTACCGAATTGCGTCGGCGTGTCTTGCGTGGCGAGCAGCGAGCCACCTACCATCTGGCCGTCGAGGGGTTGTGCGGCGACAGGTGCCGCAGCGATCGCGATAATCGCGAAAGCCTTTGCAAACATCTTCATCCCAAGCTCCTTTTTCATGTGTGAATACCCAATAGCCGCAACATGGCGGCGTTGCCTGAATGGTTTCCGGCGAACCCACCGTTGGGCCGTCGGTTCCTCCCAAAATGAAACTGTTCCGAGGGGGTTCGGAGACGTGCCTTTTGAATCGCGATGAAATTCATAAATTCGTCGCATCATGTAGCGGCGCGAAAGCGCATTCTTTCCCCAAGTCCCTTGGAAAAAACATTTTATCGCGCCGCGAATCGCAACACAATGAAAACGCAACCTGCGACGGGCGAGAAATTTTCCGCAGAATAAGGGCTAAAAAGCCCGAGATTTCGGGCCGCTGAGAGAGGGGCGAACTCGAAACTTATCGGGCGTCAGGCAGGCGACCTGTGATTTGTTCGATTCCGGTCATTTTCGGTCCTTAAGGCGGGATCGGAATGGCCTTCGAACCTCCGATTTTCGACGAACTAGGCAGGTTCGCCGGGAAGAGAGGTGACGTCCAATGAAAAAGCCGCGGCGCGATATTTTTCGCGTCGCGACTTATTTGATTCGCCTAACTCACGAAAGCGAATGTGTCGCCGGACACATCGACGCGGACCACCGCACCTGCCGCGAACTCGCCCGACAGCAATCGCTTGGCCAGCGGGTTTTCGATTTGCTGTTGAATCATTCGCTTGAGCGGTCGCGCTCCGTACGTCGGGTCGTATCCGTCAGCGGCGAGTTTGTCGCGCGCCTCGTTGGTAAGCGTGAGTGTGATCTCGCGCTCGGCCAATCGCGCTTCGAGATAGCGCAACTGAATATCGACGATGTGACGTAGGTCTTCTTTCGACAGTCGATGGAAGATGATCGTCTCATCGATGCGATTGAGAAACTCGGGCCGGAAGTGTTTCTTCAACTCTTCCTTGACCGCCATCTCAATTTCGATGTCCGTGGCGATATCTTCGCTCGTTGCCGTGCCGCCGCGACCGGTTGCTTCGTCGTAGGCCGCGCGCGAACTCGCTAGTTCCGAGATGCGTTGAATGTGTTCGCTACCGATGTTGCTCGTCATCGCAATGATCGTGTTCTTGAAATCGACCGTACGCCCGTGACCATCGGTCAGGCGACCGTCGTCGAGCACTTGCAACAGCGTGTTAAACACATCGGGATGCGCCTTTTCGATTTCGTCGAACAGAATGACGCTGTACGGCCGGCGATGCACCGCTTCGGTTAGGCGTCCGCCTTCTTCGAAGCCGACATAACCGGGAGGGGCACCGATCAAGCGAGCGACGCTGTGTTGTTCCATGAACTCGCTCATATCGATGCGCACAAACGCGGATTCGTCATCGAACAAGAACTCAGCGAGTGCCTTACACAGCTCCGTTTTACCCACGCCCGTCGGGCCGAGGAATAGGAACGAAC
>JAUIHO010000096.1 GCA_030432035.1 Phycisphaerae bacterium | reverse complement strand
ATCGCCAAACCGACGCACGGTCGTGTCGGTCACTAGCATGCTCACCGGCACGTCGCGCTCGTTGGTCGGTATGCCATCGACGACCTGCTCTTCGAGCGCGAACCCGCACGCCACGCCGCGAAATTTCGCATTACCAAGGAAACGGTCGTAGAAACCGCGTCCGCGACCGAGTCGATTGCCCGTGCCGTCGAAACCCAAGCCCGGCACCACGACGAGGTCGATTAGCTCAATTGGGCAAGGCGCGCCGCGCGCGGGTTCGCGCACGCCGTACTCGTTCGTCGCCACATCGGTATCGAGATTGCGAATCTGGACCGGCATCATGCAACGCGATTCCCAACCGATCTGCGGAGCGAGCACGCGTTTGCGCTGTCGCCAAGCATCGAGCACCAGCGGCGTCGTGTCGGCCTCTGTCGGCAGCGACAGGTACACCATCACGACTTCGGCCTGCCGATATTCGGGCTCGGCCAGCAACTGGCGGGCGGCACCAATCGAACGTCGTGCGATTTCATTGGCACCGAGCTGTTGCAAGCGGGTCTTGATACTGGTTCGAAGTGCTTTTTTCGACACGATTCCCCCGTCGTGAACTGCATCTCATTCTGCGGTCGTAACTTATGGACTGACGCTTTCGCTTTCAATAGCATGCGCGGGCCGACGAAATCGACGTCGGCAGTGCGAGCCCTAATGTAATGATCTCGGTGAAAACGTAGCGCCGGAGTGAACCATTCCCGACTCGATTCTCATCATGTTGGCACCGCTGTTGGTAGGGACGGTCCTATCGGCCGTTCTGACGGCATTGGTGCGGCGCGTGGCGCTGAAGGTGGATTTCGTCGATCGCCCCGGCGGCCATAAAGGGCACGAAAAACCGGTGGCTCTAGGCGGCGGCATTGCCGTGTGTTTGACGTTTGTGCTGTGCATGTTGGCTGGGCTGGCGGCGGCGTATTGGGTGCAGGCGACGCGGCCCGAATTCGTGCCGCCGATTTTGATTACCCATGTGGACGGCATCATCGCTAAAGCGCCGACGGCGCTGGCCATTTGCGGTGCGGCGCTCGTGCTCTGCTTGGTCGGTGCGATGGACGATCGGCGACCATTGTCGATCGGGTTGCGCTTGGGTGTTCAGATTGCCGTCGCGTTGGTGCTGACGGTGCTGTTCGATCTGCGCGCGATGACGCATTTGCCTATGCCAGTCTCGGTCGGGCTGTCCGCATTTTGGATATTGCTGCTGATCAACTCGATGAATTTTCTCGACAACATGGACGGGCTTTCGTCGGGCGTGGCCGCGATTGCGGCCGGCGTGTTTGCGACGGCAGCGGCGCTATCCGGGCAGTTGTTTGTGCCGGCGTGTGCGTGGTTGCTGGTTGGGGCGCTGGTCGGCTTTTTGCCGTTCAACTTTCACCCGGCGCGGATGTATTTGGGCGACGCGGGCAGCACCGTCGTTGGCTTGCTGTTGGCCGTTATCACGATTCTCACAACGTTTACCAGCCCGTCGCAGGGCGATCAGCCGTTTGCCGTCGTTGCACCACTGATGGTGATGGCGGTGCCGCTTTACGACACGGCGAGCGTGTTCTGGTTGCGCCGTCGAGCGCGCGTGCCGATTTGGTCGGGCGATCGACGACACTTCTCCCATCGGTTGGTGCAGCGCGGCATGAGCGTTCCGAAGGCTGTGCTGGTGATCTGGTTGGCGACGTTGGTGACGGCGTTGCCGACGCTACTCTTACCGCGCGCCGATTGGCAGATGGCCGTGGTGATCGGGCTGCAAACCTTGCTGGTGGTGATGCTGCTGGCGTTGATCGAAAGCGGTGGTCCGCATGAGTCGGCGTAAGGCGAGCGCCCATTCAATCAATCCCCCGACGCAGCGTTCCGCGAAGGCCGAGCAAATCGCGCTGTTTGTGTTGCTGGCATTGATACCGTTACGCGCGACGATCAACGAGACGCACACGTTTGAAGTGCCGCGCATGTTTCGCGAAATCGCCGCCACGCAGGCGCATCCCGGCTATACGCTGCTATTTTCGTTCTTGATTATTGGCATCGGCGTTTGGCGCTGGCTGAGTCGCGTTGCAAAGTTCGACCGACGATGGTTGCCGACGGGTGGTGAGTTTGGATTTGCCATCCTCGCGATTGCGACGGTCATCGCCTTGGTGCAAGCCGGGCATAAGCACTTGGCATTGGCGGGCGGGATCAATCTGCTTGGCGCGATTGTTTACGGATTCACGCTGCGGTCGCTGTTGAAATCGCCGGCACGCGTGCGTTTGACGTGTTACGTTTTGGTCGCGACGGGTGTAATGCTGGCGGTTAAGGGCGGGGCGCAACACTTCATCGAGCATCCGAACACGCTGGCGTATTTTGAAGAGAATAAATCGGAACTGCTCAAAAACAGCCTCTATTCCGAAGGCATGCTTCACGATTACGAACAGCGTTTGCGCTCGGCAGAACTGAGTGGTTATTACCCCCACAGCAATGTGTACGGCAGCCATCTCATCTTGCTGCTGATGGCAACGCTCGCGCCGGTAATGGATCGCTTGCGGCGCAACGTTTCGCGATTGACACTGATCGTGCCGTTGGTCGCTTTCGGCATGCTGGCGGCGATTGTTTTTCTGGGCACGGGCAAGGGGCCGATCATCGGCGCGACGGCGGCGCTGGTAACGTTTGGTATCGGATTATTGGGCGCGCGATACCTGACGCGTTTTCGCTACGTCGCGTTGGCGCTCGCTTGGCTCGCGGCGTTGGGCGGTGTCGTGGGTGTGGCGTTGGTCTTGCAACAAGACGAGGCAGCGCTGGGCCGGTCTTTGCAATTTAGACATATGTATTGGCGTGGCGCGGCGGCGATGATCGAAGAGCGCGGCATGATGGGCGTCGGACCGCTGAATTTCGGTCGACACTTCACACGCTATAAACCGGTAGAGTGCCCGGAAGAGGTCGAATCGCCGCATAGTTGGATCGTGCAGTTGCTGGCGGAATGGGGTATGTTGGGGCTCGCTGGCTTTGTCGTGATGCTCATTGGAATGAGTTGGCGCGTGGCGCGGTTATCGCGGCCGCCAGATGCGATAAGCGCAAAATCTACGCAGCCTGACGACGACGCAAGCAAAGTAGAGGCGAATCAAACACGTAACGTTAATGCGGCACACCATGATCAAACACCCAATGTAATCTATTGGAGCGGCGCGCTGGGTGCCGTGATGTTCTTGCTACTGGCCCAACACTATTTAACCAACGCATACTTGCTTGCCGTCTATCTGGGGTTGGGTTTAGTACTGCCCTTTCTGCTGGGGCTGTTGATGACAGCCATCGAAACCCACGACGACACGGAGATCAGCGATGCGGCGCTCGGCAGCGTAACGATCCCCCTCTTCGCCGGCGCAATCGGTTTTCTTGTGCATACGGCGATTGACTTGGCTCTGTTTGAAGGCGGGCCTGCTACCACGCTCTTTGCGATGATTGCCGCGGGCTTTGCCGCGCTGTCGTTGAAGCACCAATCACAAACAGACGACGAGCCGGTAGATTCGCCCTCCCTCATGCAACGACGCATCGCGGTAACCGCCGGATTAACGGTCATCACGGTCGGCGTCGTAATGTTTAACATCGCCGGCAGCTATCAGGAGAATTTATCCGTCGCCCGACGCAACCCGGTCGGCACGCGTATCTGGCGCACGTATATGAATCAGCCGCAGGCACTGGCCTATCAGATGGCCAACAGCCGCTATCCGCTCGACGCCACCAGCCTCGGCGAATGGGTCGAGCAGCTTATTCCTCGCGCGCGCACCATCGGACAGTTTAACACGGCACTGGCAGCGGCCGATGCCCATCAGCAACGCGATCCGTTTAACGCATTGGGACACAACCTAAAGGGGACGCTGCTGCGCGGTCGCTTTGAGGTGAGCGAAGATATCGACGATCTCAAGCAAGCCGCCGGCGAATACGAAATGTTTGTCGCGGCATATCCGACGCATCCCGATCGGCATATCTATCTGGCCGATGTGCTCGTGCAATTGGCCGACGCCGCCCAACACCCGGAGTTCCGCACGCGTGCCATTCAGCACCTACGCCGAGCGTTGGAGTTGGAAAGCCAACGCATTTACGTCTCACAACCCAACCGCAAATCGGCGCAAGATATTCGACAGATCGAAGAGACGATTCAACGGTTGGAGCAGTTGAATCGATCGACAGGCCGACCGGTCGACGAGCCGTAGGCGATACAACGAACAGTTGAACAAAACAAAAAAAGCGTGCAGCGCATAAGCGCGGCACGCTTTTTTTATTGACACCTTCGAGACCGAGCAACTTAGCGCTGCGCGATCGGCGTCACTTTGCGTTCGGCCGGCCCGTTGTATTCGCTGGTCGGGCGGATGATGCGGTTATCCTGATATTGTTCCATGACGTGCGCACACCAACCCGTGACGCGGCTACATACGAAGATCGGCGTGTAGAACGGAATCGGAATACCCATCTGATAATACGCGTGGGCCGCGGGGTAATCCGTATTCGGGTGAATGTTCTTGCGCTCGAGCATCAACGCCTGCAGCTTGTCGGCCATGTCGATCCAATGGCCCTGACCCGTTTCTTTCGCAAGTTCCAACGACCAATCCCGCACGATTGACGCACGGTGGTCGCCATTCTTATACACGCGGTGGCCAAAGCCCATGATGAGCTTCTTGTTGTCGGGGTTGGATTGGTTGTGTGCCTGCAGATCGTCGAACCACTTCTCAACGTTTTCGACTTTGCCGATGTCGAGGAACTGATACATCGCGGCTTCGTTCGCGCCACCATGCAGCGGGCCTTTAAGTGCACCGATGGCACCCGAAACGGCCGAGTGCATGTCGGCCAACGTCGATGCAATGGTGCGGGCGGTAAACGTTGAGGCGTTGAACTCGTGCTCGGCGTAAATGATGAGCGTGCCATCGACGACGCGACTGGCGAGTTCGCTACCGGGCTTTCCTAAAATGAGCGACAACAGGTTCGCGCCATGGCTCTTGCCCGCTTCGGGTTTGATTTCGTCAACACCGTTGACCAAGTGCGACCAGTAGCCAGTGGCGGCCGTGAGTTGACCGAGCAGCCGTTCGCTCTTGCGCAGGTTGGCTTCGTGGCTGTTGTCTTGGGCTTCGGGGTCGTAATGCCCGAGCAGCGACGCGACGGATCGAAGCACGTCCATCGGCGGCGTTTCTTTGGGCATGCGCGCCATGGCGGCTTTCACATGATCAGGCGTCACCATGGCTTCGAAGACGCGCTTGCGGAAGTCGGTGACTTCGCGTTCATTCGGAAGTTCGCCATGCAGCAGCAGGTACGCCACTTCGTCGAAGCTGCAGTTGGCGCATAAATCATCGATACCGTAACCGCGATAACGCAACGACGTTTGCGTGACTTCGCCTACCGCCGTCTTGCCCGCTACGATGCCGGCAAGTCCTTTGCTGCTCATATCAATGCTCCGTTTCTAGGCGCTTGTGGTGCGTCGAGGGACGCACCCTACGTTGTGTGTTGCGCTGTGGCACCGGTTTGTTACCGGTGTTCTCGGAGGCGACGTGCAAAGTTGCATCCGCCTCGTTGGTTTATTGCGTCTTCGCGCTTGCTTGCGTATACCGCTTCCTTACGGGCGCGGCTCTGATTGCTCGCGCAGCTACGTTTTTCTCTGCGCTGTGGCACCGGTTTGTAACCGGTGTTCGCGGAGGCGTCGTGCAAAGTTGCATCCGCCTCGTTGATTTATTGTGTCTTCGCGCTTGCTTGCGTTTACCGCTTCCTTACGGGCGCGGCTCTGATTTATTTTGTCGCGGCTGCATCTACGCGATTCAGTTCATCGTAGTCCAGCAGATCGTACAGTTCCTTACGCGTTTGCATGCGGTCCACCCACGCGGTTTGATCACCGTCGCGTTTGAGGTCACCCAGCATCTCCGCGATCGCGCCAAACGCCGTACGCAATGCCGTCTGCGGATAGATCACGAGACGATAGCCGATGTCTTCCAATTCTTTGAAGCCGAGCAGCGGTGTTTTGCCGAACTCGGTCATATTGGCCAGTAGCGGCACCGACATCTTCACGGCAAACGCGGCCAGCTCATCCTTGGTCTTCATCGCTTCGGGAAAGACCGCATCGGCACCGGCATCAACGTAACGCTGCGCCCGTTCGACGGCGTCTTCGAAACTCGTCACGCCGCGTGCGTCGGTCCGGGCGATGATCATAAAGTCCGGATCGCTGCGGCCGGTCACTGCGGCGCGAATTTTCTGCACCATTTCATCCGCCGAGACCAGCGACTTACCATCGAGATGGCCACACTTTTTGGGCAACACCTGATCTTCGAGATGCACGGCCGAAACACCGGCGCGTTCCATCTCGGCGACCGTGCGGGCGGCGTTGATGGCGTCGCCGAAACCGGTATCGGCGTCGACGATCACGGGCACCGTCGTAGCGTTAACGATTCGGCGGGCGTGTTCGACGGCCTCTGTCATGGTCGTAAGGCCGACGTCGGGCAGGCCGAATTCGGCGTTGGCCATGCCGGCACCGGACACGTAAATCGCATCGAAGCCGGCCTTTTCGATAGCGCGAGCGGCGAGCGCGTTGAAGGCCCCCGGAAGCTGCACGGCACCGGCCCCGATGAGGTCGCGCAGACGGCGATGTCGCGTGGTTTTGGTCATAGACCATCGATTATGCACAATTGCGTGAAAGCGTACAGCGATCCTTGCGCGTTGCGGCAAATGCCGGGTTTCGTCATCGAAAACGGCGATTTCACACAGAAATCGGACACCTAAAATCGCCCAACCCTATGTTTAACCAAAACTTAGCTTAGGCCCGTTATAAAAAAAGGCTGGACCGAACCGGCGGTCCACCGCCGATAGCAGCACTAGGACGAACGATCCCTCGCATGGAGGCAAGCAAATGGCAGGACATGCACCCAAGCTGCACCCGGACGGGAACCGGCTGATCGAATGGCTGGAAGAGTTGAGCGATACGACGTTGGCCGCGTTGATGCTCGGGTTGGCCGTCGGCATCGGCGGCGTGATCTATCTGATCGACGTCAGCTATTTTGGCTGAGGCGTCGATTTCGCTGGATCGCCCTACGGGCTAAGACATGAGCGCACGCAGTTGATCGACAACCTGCGTGACGGCGACGACCGCCATGTCGACCTCTTGTTCAGTTGTATCGCGCGACAGGCTGAACCGAATCGCCCCTTCGATTTGTCCCGCCGGCAATCCCATCGCCACCAACACATGCGACGGTTCGACCGACCCACTCGAACACGCCGACCCGCTCGACGCAAACACGCCGCGTTCGCTTAAACCGATCAACAACGACTCTGCCGGAACGCCTTCAAAGCAAATCGTGGTTGTGTTATCGACGCGTGGTGAATCGTGTGCCACGACCACCGCATTGGGGCAAGCTTGGCATATCGCATATTCCAAACGATCGCGAAGTGATTTCAAATTAGAGGTAGCTTTTTTCACGCGAGTTCTGGCATCATCCGCAGCAGCGCCAAAGCCAACAATTCCCGGAACATTTTCCGTTCCGGCGCGTAGGTCGCGTTCCTGATGGCCGCCCTGCTGTAACGCGTCGATGGTTACCCCCGCGCGCATCCAAAGCGCTCCGACGCCTTGCGGACCGTGCAACTTATGGGCGGAGATGCTGATTAAATCAGCCCATTGCGTTACCGGTTGCAAGGGTAACTTTCCAGCTGCCTGTACGGCATCGACGTGCACGACGAAGCCCGCCGCTCGCGCCGCCGTTGCAATGGGTTCCAGATCGTGAATCGCACCGGTTTCGTTGTTGACCCAAATCAGCGACACGATGCCCGGCGGTGATTTTAGATGTTCGTCTAAATCATCAACAATAAGCCGCCCAGCCTTGTCGACCGGCAAACGATGAAAGGTGGCCCCTTCTGCTACCGCACGCTCGGCCACGGCCATGCCGGCGACGTGTTCGACCGCCGAGGTGATTAACGTGCCGGCCGACGCAAGTCGCCGCAGCGTGCCCAACACGGCCAGATGGATCGACTCGGTTCCGCCGCTGGTGAAAATGATCTGGGCGGGTTTGCTATCGAACAGGGAAGCGACCTGTGCTCGTGCGTGTTCGACGGCGCGGCGAGCCGCTTGGCCGGCCTTATGTAAGCTGGAAGGATTCGCCACCAGACCGTCGAGGTACGGCTGCATCGCCGCGTAGGCTGTTGGCGACAGCCGGGTGGTCGCGTTGTTATCGAGATAAATGATTGGCATCTTGCGACGGGATTATACGCCAACCGCTCAATATGCAGTGCCGAGATTGCCCAAAGCGCCCGAATTGACAGTCACTTGCCAGCCTCTCACAATCGATGATCAGAAAAGAGGTTACATGCCCGCCGAACGAATCAAACTCGATCCGGAAGCACCCGACAGCGACGCCGTGAAGCGCGTGGCAAAAGCCATGGCCGACGGTGCGATCGTCGCGTTTCCGACCGAGACGGTTTACGGCGTCGGCACGACGGCTGCCAATGAGGACGCCGTTAACCGATTACGCGACATCAAAGGGCGCGAATCGACGCAGCCGTTCACCGTGCACGTTGCCAGCCGCCCGTGGGCGGAGCGGTTCGTTCCGCCGTTGGAAGGCGCGGGCCTGCACTTGGTGCGCAAGGCGTGGCCGGGCCCGTTAACGCTGATCTTTCCGCTGGATGACCCCAAGCAGACCGACATCGGCAGCCAACTTGGCGAAGAAGGCTTTAAAGCCGTGTACGGATCGGGATCGGTCGGCATTCGCTACCCGCAAGATGCCGTCGCGCTCGACCTATTGGCCGCCGCCGATGTGCCCGTGATCGCTTCCAGCGCCAACGTCAAAGGACAGCAGCCGCCGGTCTCCGGCGATCAGATATCCGACGATTTGGCCGAGCGCGTGGATTTTGTGCTCGATGCCGGGCCGACGCGTTATCGCAAGGCATCGACCATCGTCAAACTCAACGGGAAAAACTTTGAGTTGATCCGTCCCGGCGTTTTCGATGAGCGCATCGTGCGCCGACTTGCGACGGTGCATATACTGTTTGTCTGCACGGGTAACACCTGTCGGTCGCCGATTGCCGAAGGCCTTTGTCGTAAGATGTTGGCCGAGCGCATCGGCTGCGAGATGGGCGAACTCGAAGCGCGCGGCTATGTGGTCGAGTCCGCCGGTACCATGGCGGGGCCCGGTCATCCGGCGTCACCGGAATCGCTTGAAGTGTTGCTCGCGCGCGGTGTCGACGCCATGAACGGCAGATCGCAACCCGTGGGGATCGACTTGCTGCACACAGCCGATCATATTTTGACGATGACTGCCAATCATGCGGAACAGGTCAAATCGATCTCGCAGCGCGACGCGCATAAGGTTCGCATGTTGGCCGACGACGATATCGGCGATCCGATCGGTGGGCCGCTGGCTCAGTACGAATCGGTCGCAAGGGAAATCGAAACGGCGCTCGCGCGCTGGTTGGATGAGGTGAAGATATGAGCAAGCGCGTGGCATTGGGTTGCGATCATCGTGGCTATGAAGCCAAACTAAAAATTATCGCGCGGTTGAGCGAGTTAGGGTTTGAGTCAAAAGACTTCGGCACTGACTCGACCAAGTCGTTTGACTATCCCGACGCCGCGTTGGCCACGGCCACGTCGGTGCAAACGGGTGAGTCGGATGTCGGCCTCTTATTCTGCGGAACGGGCAACGGCATGTGCATCACCGCCAATAAGTTCCACGGCATTCGCGCCGCGTTGTGCCATGACGAACTCACGGCCGAAATGTCGCGCCGTCATAACAACGCCAACGTGCTGTGCCTACCGGCGGATCTCGTGGGCGACGCCCTGATGCTGCGAATCGTCGAAGTGTGGTTGAATACCGAGTTCGAGGGTGGCCGCCACGAACGCCGCGTGTCGAAAATCAGCGAGATCGAATCAAAACAGTGCCGTAAGGACTAACACGTCGCCCGACTGCCCCAAGGGCAAACAGCCCATACCTAATTAAATTGCCTTTAGCCCCCAAATTGCCGCCTTTCGCAATGGCCGGGCTACCCCAAACCGCTGCGATCCCCTTTCTGCACCCTCCCGCGTTTTGGGCTAAACTTTAGCTCTCGAATCTTTATGCAGCGAAGCCGCCAAGACGGCGTTCGGATGGTTGTTGCACCCAAAAAAGGAAAGGTGGACCCATGAAGCTTTTTACCCGCTTAGCGTTCTTATCGCTTTGTTTGCCGACCATTGCCGCGGCCGGACCGACAGTTAGCAGCACCGGCAAAGCCAGCATGACGTTTGCGCCGACGATGACGCGCGTACGGGTTCGCCTCTTCGCGCATGGCTTATCTGCGGCGTCGGCAATGAAAAAGCTCGAAGCCAATCAGACGTTTCTCACATCGGAAATCGAACAGTTGGACGAACCAAAGCCGCAACTGTCATTCGGACCGATCTACGAGATGCCCAAAGCCGAAGGCCACATGCAAATGCGGATGATGGCGATGATGGGCAATGTCGAAACGCCGGAAGTCGATCCGCGGCTTAAGCGAATGGTGTGCACGGTCACACTCGAATGGCCGTTGCCTGACGGCGCGGGCGGCGCGCAATACGACCGACTCGACGAGATTCGCTTGCAACTGCAACGCTTGGGCTTATCCGAGAAGAACGTCGACGAAGACGGCAATAAGAGCAAAGACGACGCCGAAGAAGCCGCCGAGCAAGGAGCCGACGGCAAGACCAAAGCCAACGATGAATTGCATTTGGCGGCAGCACCGAAATACTACTTCGCGCGCATGCTTACCGACGAAGAGTTACAACAGGTCACCACCAAGGCATTCCAAGATGGCAAGCAACAAGCGACGCGTCTGGCGAATGCGACCGGAATGCAGTTGGGCGATTTGGTGTCGATCGCAAGCGGCATGGAAGCCGCCAATATGTTTAGCCAGATTGCCGAATACCAAGTGACGGTGCAGGCCATGTTTGGCGAAGGCGATGTCACCTTTGACGAAGACGCGCAGCGCCCCGCTGTCGAGATCAGCCAAGCCCAGTTGCGGCCATTGACGTATGAATATGCCGTGCAACTGTCGTTCGAATTGAAATAAGTAAGATCGGCTCGCGTGTGTATCGCATAAAGCCGCTGCGGGCACACGCCTGCGAACAGCCCAAGTACATCCCACTGAAAGCGTAGAAGCCAACCTCGTATGACCGAACTGCCCCCCAAACGAATCGTCGAAGAACTCGACAAGTACATCATCGGCCAGGCCGACGCCAAGCGCGCCGTTGCCATTGCCATTCGAAATCGCTGGCGCCGCCAACAGTTGCCCGACGCGATGCGCGAAGAAGTCGGCCCGAAGAACATCCTGATGATCGGCCCGACCGGCGTCGGTAAGACCGAAATCGCCCGACGGTTAGCCACGCTCGTCAACGCGCCGTTTCTGAAGGTCGAGGCGACCAAGTTCACCGAAGTCGGCTACATGGGCCGCGACGTCGATTCGATGATCCGAGATCTTGTCGAGTTTTCGCTCAACATGGTGCAGAAGGAACAGCGCGAAGTCGTGCGCGAAAAAGCGGAAGCTAACACCGAAGAGCGCATCCTCGACGAACTGTTACCGCGCCAACCCGAGACCTACGGCGAAGAGACCACCGACAGCGACGAACAAGGTCGCCGTCAGCGCACGCGCGACAAGCTACGAATCCAACTGCGCGACGGCGAGCTCGAAGACCGCACGGTCGAACTGCGCGTCGAGCAAAAAACGCAACCGATGGGCATGCTCGCCACCACGCTCGGTCCGGATCAATTCGGCCCCGAGTTGCAAGACATGATTGAAAAGATGATGCCCTCGCAGTCGAAGCAGCGCAAAGTGACCATTCGCGAAGCGCGCAAGGTGATCTTCGACGAAGAATGCGAGAAGCTTATCGATCGCGAAAAGGCCGTCGAGATGGCAGTGCAGCGCGCCGAGAACAACGGCATCGTGTTTATCGACGAGATGGACAAGCTCTGCGGCGGACCGTCGCAACATGGGCCTGATGTCAGCCGCCAAGGCGTGCAACGCGATATGTTGCCGCTTATTGAGGGCACCACCGTCAACACGCGACACGGCAGCGTGAAGACCGATCACATTCTCTTTGTTGCGGCGGGTGCGTTCCATACCGCCAAACCGAGCGACCTGATGCCCGAACTGCAGGGCCGGTTGCCGATTCGGGTAGAGTTGCAAGACCTCACCAAGGACGATTTTGTGCGCATCCTGACGGAGCCGCGCAACGCGCTGACCAAGCAACAGGTAGCATTGCTCGGCACCGAGGGCGTCGGCCTGAGCTTTACCCGCGACGCGATCGAAAAACTCGCCGAAATCGCGGCCGAAGTGAATCGATCGACCGAAAACATCGGCGCGCGGCGGCTGCAAACCATTTTGGAAAAAGTCATGGAAGATTTATCATTCGATGCGCCGGATAAGTCGGGAGAGAAGATCGAGATCGACGGCGCATTTGTCACCGAACGGCTGGCCAACATCGTCAGCGATCAGGACTTAAGCAAGTTCATTCTGTAACTCGATTGCACAAACGTGTGCGCGACGCGCACCATTTTTTGAAAGCCAAGACCATGACCTATCGACGATCCCTATTCAGCATTGCCCTGCTTGCATGCTTTGCTACCACACTCGTCCCCGCAGACGTTTCGGCCCAAGGCTTGCGACCCAATTCCAGCCGCCGTCCGCGCCGACCGCGCGCGCCCGAGAAAACCACCGACAAATTCGCCGACCGCGTCGTCACGTTTGAAACCTCCGACGGCGTAACCATCGAAGCCGATTGGTACCCCGTCAAAGTCGAAGACGGCGAGAAAACGCCGGCGGCGATTTTGATTCATATGTATCCAGCCCAGCGCGCGAGTTGGAAACCGATGGTGCCGCTGTTGCGCGATCGCCTCGGCATTTCGTTGCTCGCGTATGACATTCGCGGGACCGGCGGCAGCGTCAAACCCGCCGAGAAGGAATTGGAGAAAGGCTATCAGGGACCGGATCCGAAACACTTCGCCGACGCATGGAAAGATGCCGAAGCCGCATACGCATGGTTGGGCCAGCAGGATTTCGTCAATACCGATCGCGTGATACTGATCGGCGCCAGCGTTGGTTGCAGCATTTCGATCGACTTCGCTCATCGCGAGCCGAAGATTCAGGGCGTGGCGTGTTTGTCGCCCGGCACCGACTACATGTCGATCGACACACTTAGCCATATCAAAGACGTCAAGAACGCTAAGGTGTTGCTGATCGCACCGAAGGGTGAATACGCCGCCGTCGAGTCGATCATGGATGCCGGCAAGGGCAAGGCCAAGATCAAAGGCAAGGAGTATCCCGGCGGTCGCGAAAACCACGGCACGCGCATGTTCGACGCCGACTATGGCATGAAAGTGAAGAAGCGTTTGATGCAGTTCGCCCGCGGTGTGTTGGAAATTGAAAAAGGCGGCAAGGACGAAGGCGACGACGACTAGCCATGCTTCGATGACCGCACGATAAACGTTATGAAAACGCTGACCATCGGCCATTACGAACTCGACGCTCCTATGGTGCAGGCTGCGCTATCCGGCTATAGCGATTTGGCCATGCGCAAGCTGGCGCGCGAATACGGTTGCCCGTACACCATCAACGAAGTCGTGCTCGATAAGATGGTGGCCGAAGGCGGCAAGAAGATGCGCCGCATGTTGGCGACGGACGAAGACGAACGCCCCGTCGCCGGTCAACTCATGGGCAGCGAGCCGGAGCAGTTCGCCGCCGCCGCCGATACGTTGGTCAACATGGGCTACAACGTGATCGACGTAAACTTCGGCTGCCCGGTGAAGAAGGTGCTTGGTCGCTGTCGCGGTGGCTTCTTACTATCCGACCCGCCGACGGCGCGCGACATTCTGACGGCTGTGCGCGACGCGGTGAATGGCCGCACGCCACTGACTCTCAAGATGCGGCGCGGCATGGATGATAGCGACGAAAGCGAGCGAAACTTCTTCGAGATTCTCGAAACGGCGTACGACCTTGGCTATTGTTCAATCACGGTCCACGGGCGCACGGTCGAACAGCGCTACGTCGGGCCAAGTCGTTGGGCATTCCTCGCGCAACTGAAACGACATATCGGCGATCGGCAATTGCTGGGCAGCGGCGATTTGTTTTCGGCAGTCGATTGCAAGCGGATGTTGGATGAGACCGGCGTCGATGGCGTATCGATCGCGCGCGGTGCGATTGGCAATCCGTTTATCTTTAACGAACTGCGCAGCTTGCTCACGACGGGCGAATTGCCGCCGCCGGCAACGCTTGCCGAACAACGCAACGCCATCACGCGCCACTTCGAATTGATTTGCGATCTGTGGGGCCCCGAACGCGGCAGCGTGATCTTCCGCAAATTCGGAGTGAGGTACGCCGAGCTTCATCCGTTATACGAACAGGTCAAAATGGCCTACGTCGCGGTGCGCACGCCCGAGGCGCTCAACGCGCTATTGGCCGAATGGTACGACGAGGCCGCTGGCTTTCCGCCGGTCGCACGACGGTTGCGCCCGGAAGCGCTGGTGGCCGCTGGCGCGACATTGTAAGTATCAGAGCCGCGCCCGTAAGGAAGCGGTACATGCAAGCAGGCGCGAAGACACGATTAAACAGCGGAGCGGATGCTTACTTGCACGACGCCTCCACGAATACACCGGTTGCAAACCGGTGCCACAGCGCGGGGATATCCGAGCTGCGCGAGCAATCAGACCCGCGCCCGTAAGGAAGCGGTACACGTAACCCGGCGCGAAGGCATGAATAAACAACGGGGCGAACGCAATCTTGCACGACGCCTCCGCGAATACACCGGTTGCAAACCGGTGCCACAGCGCGGATGCTCGTAACACACCGGCAAGACGAGAAGGCTAGCCAATAAGATAACCAAGTAAACGCTAGCGCTAATCATTCGATAACACCATGTCCTTTCTCCAAACCCTCTTCTTTGAATCCCGTCTCTACCTCGGCATTTTCTCATTCGCTTTATTCGCCGCCGTGCTCTTGCTGCGACCGCGACTCGAATCGGAATCATTTCGCAAACGTAGCTTGCCAGTCGTGATGCTCGCGATCGTCGGTCTGTTTGTGCTGCAAACTCTCGTCGTCACGCAGCACGAAACCATCCTGCTTCGACTCGATCGATTCGTGAACGCCATCGTCGAACCGAACCCGATGATTCTGAGCGAATTGGTTCACGATCGTTACGACGCCGAACAACTGGATCGTCAAGGCTTTCTCGATGCCCTCGATCAATGGATGGACCGGTTCGACGTTTACGATGTGCGTTATCGCAAACGCGACGTCAGCGTGGACGGCATCAATGCCGAACTCGAACTCGGCGTGATGGCCACCGTGCAAATCAACAAGCAGCCGGGGCAAACGCATTTCGGCACGTGGATGATCGACTGGCAGCAAGCCGATGACGGCGCCTGGCGGATAACGTCGATTCGACCGATTCAGATCGACGGAATACAGATCTCAGAAATGCGGCCCTATTTGCGTTGATTAGCTACATCATCAGTCGCAATTCGACGCGAGGGGTGCCTACAGATTATCGATAGTGAATCGACCGTCGCGCCAACCGGCACTGCCGAGACGGCAGTGGCACACCGGTTCGTTCCAATTCATTTCGAGATCGCCCTCCCTCACTTTTTCGAGGCCGCCGATTAAAATCCCAATACCATGCCCGAGTTACCCGAAGTTCAAACCATCGTCAGCCAACTGCACGCGCAGGTGAGCGGCCTCACGATCGCGCGAGCCGATCTGCGTCATTCCGATTTTTGGCGCAACGCCCAGCGCGGCGCGGGTTTTCCGAAATCTCTCGTCGGTCGACGCATCGATGCCGTGCGACGCGAAGCCAAGCGCATTTGGGTCGATCTCGACGATGGCAGTCGCATGTTGATTCATTTGGGGATGACTGGCCGCGTGTTGGTGCAAGCGCCGACGGAAAAACTCGAACCGCACACGCACCTGCGGTTGCGATTTAAGGATCAAGATTGCGAGATGCGCTGTCGCGACCCGCGTCGCTTCGGTGGGGTTTGGTGGTTTGCAGCGGGCACCGATACCACGGCGATGCTGTCTGCCGTCGGGCCCGATGCGCTGACGGTGAAGACGAAGGATTTTCTCAAACTGTGCGAACGAGCGCGACCGATCAAGGCGCTATTACTCGATCAAACCCGCATCGCAGGCTTGGGCAATATCTACGCCGATGAAGCGCTATTCGATGCGCGCGTCCATCCGCTAACCCACGCCGTCGATATTCCCGTCGATCGACAGAAGCTATTAGCCAAGGGTGTGCGGAAAGTCTTGCGACATGCCATCAACTTTGGCGGATCGACATTACGCGATTTTGTGAACGCCGACGGTCGTATGGGTGAGTTTCAAAACATCCATCGCGTGTACGGTCGCGAAGGCGAGCCCTGCGTGCGTTGCAAAACACCCATTCTGCGGATCCAAGCAGCGGGACGATCTTCGCACGTGTGCCCGGCGTGTCAGCCGGAGGTGTGAACGTTGCGTGATGGTCTACCCCGGCTGTTAGCCGGTGCCACCGCACAGCCTTCGAATTTGCCAGTAAGGTGTTCAGGTTTAAGAAACCTGCCTATTCGGCCCGCGCAGATCATAGCGGCGGCGACTGACGATCAGCGTGTCGCCGCATTGGCGCACCTTGCGAAAGCCCATCAAGTGCATGATCTGCAACGGGAAGAACCGTGCGACGTGTTTATCGACGATGAAACACGCTTCGTGATCCGGATCTCGCCGGACGCCCGGTAGCCACGACGCCAATCGATGCACGTGCAACCGCCGCAAGAGATACGACACGCGCAACCAAAAACGCGACACGCTGCGACCGAGGAAGTATCCGTCGTTGCCCTGCCCCTGATAAAGCGGGAGCAAAATTCGGCCGGTTTCTTCCGCTATGACGTCACCCGCATGCGTTTCGGCAAGCACTTCGCCCGCCGTCACCGGTTGAAAGTTTCGATAGTTGGGCCGCATCTTGAAGCCGTCGCCCAATTCGACCGGCCGGCGATGGCGAATTTCCATTACAGCCGGCAGGTGCTTCGTTTGTCGTCGCAGGCTGTCGATGGCTTCTTTCGCTTCGGGAATTTGAGACACGTCCACGCAACCCGCGGCATTGAGCATGATCCAGATGGCCGCTTCCTGATTGCAGATGCTTTGCGGATCGTCGTGCTGCCCCGCTTCAAACCCGATGGTGATATGACCGAGGCTGTTAACGTGTTCGAGCAAAACGCCGTCGATGGTTTCTTCCAAACCGAGAATCACCGGCGCGGGAAATTGAAACGCAAAACGTCGGTTGCGAATGGTATCGCCCAACAACACAAACGGTTCGCCGAATGCAGAACTGGTGTGCAGATCGAGAAAGGCCACTTCGCCCGTCGCACGATCGAACGCTTCGGCAAGCGCGTCGTGCAACTCGCTCATTTCCTGCCAGTCTTCGGGCGCGATATCAGGCGGGCCGCCGCGTTCTAACAACGCGACGCGCTCGGTCGTCCACACGCGATTGAGATCGTCGCCCATGTAGCGATCGCCCAAACGCAGCGCTTGCAAGTTACCTGCAATGCCCGTGAGCTCGCCTTGGAATTGATAATCGTTTTGCCTAAGCGTATCGAAGACGCGCTCCAGCGCGACGATGCCGGAGGTCTCGTTTCCGTGAATGCCGCCAACGCAGACGAGCGACGGCCCCGGCGTCCGACCGGTATGCACACCGATGATGCGCTGGAAGGAGCGGGAAACTGTCGGTTTTTCGGTCAACATGGTCACGAGCCGCGGGCCTGCCGAAGGTAATCCTTAATCAAATCGGCTGCAATATTCAGCAAATCGTGCTCCGTGACAATCCCCACGAGCAAACCATCGTTTACGACCGGCAAACAGGCAATGTTATGGTCGCGCATGAGATCGATGGCTTCAATCGTGGAGGTTTCGGGCGAGGCCGTGATTGGATTGGCATTCATGATTTCCGAGACCGCCACCGGATCGGACTTACCCCGCGGCAGGTTGCGCGCCATGTATCGCAACAGCGTGCGATACGAGACCAAACCGACGAGTTTGTGATGGTTGTCTTCGACCGGGACGTGGCGAATACGTTCCCAATCCATCAAGTTCGCGACCAGATCGATCACGTCATCCTGATTGACCGTGAATATGTCCGTCGTCATAAACTGTTCGAGACGGTGATAGTTCGCCGCCCAGTCTTCGGTGCGCTGCATCGTGGCCAGTGGCCAGTCGTGCACGGGCAAGCCTTGTTTCTGCAACTTCGCCATCTCGCACGTGACGGCCGCCATACGCTCGCCGCGATTGCCGCTGCGCATACCCGTTAATGAATCGAGCACCCAACTGCTGCCGGTGCGTTGCGATGCCACGCGCTGCTCGATGATGCCCAAATAGCGTTCGGCGTCGGCCTTGTCGATCTCGAGTTGTTCGAGGCCCTGATACGCGAGCGGCAACAGTTCCTTCAGAATTAGACCTTGTACCGGCGTTAGCTTGCCGTCGAGCCAAACGAATTGCGCCTTCATGCCGTATTGCGCGGCCGAGAAGAAATTGCTCTTGGCGTTATCGAAATCCATCAGCGTGGTAACGTCACCATACTTCTCGCCGATGCCCGACATCAACCCGAACCAGAAGGCCGCGTTGGCCACTTCGTCCATCGCTGTCGGCCCCGATGGCAGGTATCGATTCTCGATGCGCAAGTGCGGCTTGCCGTCGGTCACACCATAACACACGCGGTTCCAACGATAGACCGTGCTATTGTGGGTTTGCAGTGCCTTGAGCTTGGGCGCTTCGCCGCGATCGATGCAAGCGAACGGATCTTCATCGCTCTCGGAAACAAACAACACGCGGAATCGCGAAATATCCTCGCGGTAGATATCGATGGCAGAATCGTTGACCCAACGATTGCCAAAACTCACGCGCGGGCTGAGTTCGCGATGCGAGTTGGTCTGATCGCGCGCATCGACCGACTGTTGAAACACGGCGATGCGCGTTTCCTTCCATAGCCGACGACCGAACAACATCGG
>JAUIHO010000095.1 GCA_030432035.1 Phycisphaerae bacterium | reverse complement strand
CTTTCAAAAGGCCAAACGCTTCGGTCGTCTTGTTGACGCTTTGACCCTTCTTCACGAGTGTGGCCGTCATGTCTTCAACGCCCATCCAGAGAGCTCGGGCACCCGCCTTGCGCACAGTGCCCAAGTGATCTTTAAGTTTGAGCGTGTCGTGGACCGTCACTTCGGTGGCCCAACGGAAGCGGCGCTTCTTATCGAGATCGCGGCGGGCCTTGGCCAGCGTTTCGACGATATCGAGCGTGCGCTTTTCGGTGTTGAAGAAGTTGTCGTCGGCACCGAAGAAGTATCGAATGCCGAACTCGCGATCGATGCCGCGCATCTCTTCGAGAATGCGCTCGCCGCTCTTCACGCGGTGTTGACGCTGGTTGTATGCCGGAATGGGGCAGTATTCGCAGGCGAATTTGCAACCGAAGGTAAGCACGAGCGAACTCAGCGGGCTGTACTTGCGCACCATGTCGGCGGGCAATGGCTTACTAGCGAGCGTTTCGCTCTTGCTCGGCGCTTCGAGCAGGCGATAGCCGTGAATCGGGCTGGGCAGTTCGTCGAGATCGCCGACAAGACGCTGAATGCCCGTGTCGATGAGTTCTTCGGCGACATCGGGTTGCGAGCCTTTGGCGTACACCAAGCCGGGAATGTGGTCGAGGGCACCGGCATCGCGCGTGCGTTGGAAGGTGGCGCGAATCGACTCACCCGAAGCGCGCTCTTCGAGCAGGGCGTCGAGCAGTTCGAGCAAGACGTACTCTTCACCCGTGACGGCGAGGTCGGCAGCCCACGGCGTATTCGGGTCGAGACCAAACGCATCCCACGGTTCGTAGATGACCTTGGGGCCGCCGACCATGATCAACGGTCGCTTGGATGGCTCGATGCGGCACGCGTCTTTGATGAGTTCGACGCAAGCGGCGTTGTGCAATTGCATGCTGGAGATCATGAAGATATCCGGCAGGCGACCATCGAGTTTCATCTTGGAAGGTCGGAAGCTGCGATTCCACTGTTGCAGTACGATGCGGGTCTTCTCGAAGCCAGCATCGACGAGCGCCGAACCGACGGCGCGCACGCCGGCGGGGGCCATCTTCATATCCGCGTAGATAAAGGGCAGCATGCGCGTGCGATGGTCGAAGGCGCACGCGATCACAGTGGTCAGATCGTGCTGAGCCGCGCGATCGCGCAGGCGCTGACGCAGGGCCAACATCTGGCCGGGGCGGAGTAGTTCGTCACCTTTGGAGCGATAGGGTAGTTCCAAGGGTCGGGCCTTCCTGATTCTCGATTTGCCCGGGCGGTGTGCCGGATGAGCGCCTTGAATGGGCGGCGGCTGGTTAAGACGCCGTCCGTGGCGCTGGCGGGCGTTACCGCGTGGGCAAATGGGATAATTCTCGTACGATTTCCACGCCTCAAGAATTGTAACCCATGATGCCAAGGGCGGCTACGGGAAAATGAGGTGGATTGGGGGTAGAGGGCACCGGCTTGAGTTTTTGCGGCTATGTGCGGGGCGTTTGGCGATTGTGAAATTCGTGGGGTTGGGGGGCGGTGGTTGGCTGGACCACGGAACGTGAGGGCGGATATCGCTAGCATGTGGGTAACGACCCAAATTTGAATTGAAACTGTGAAAGAGGAGATGTGCGATGAGCGACTTGGCTACTAAGAAATGCGTGCCGTGCGAAGGTGGGGTACCGCCATTGGAAGCGGACAAGATCAAGGAACTGCTGGCCCAGCTTAACGGCTGGCAGATCGAGCAGGAGTATCACCTGACGCGGGCGTTTGCCTTTCCCGATTTTGTGACGGCGCTGGAATTCACCAACAAGGTTGGCGCGCTGGCCGAGGAAGAGGCGCACCATCCAGATATTCATTTGTCTTACGGTCGCGTGAAGATCGAGTTGTGGACGCACAAGATCAAAGGGCTAACGGAGAGCGATTTTATTTTGGCGGCGAAGATCGATCGGCTGCGGGGTTGAGGGCGCAACGCCTTCAGCGTTGAAGATGCAAATAAATACCGGTTACCCAGGGTAGCCGCTGCGAGTCGACCCTGGGCTTTAGGGTGTCACGCCTTTGGCGAATTGCATCTTTGGCGAATTGAATCGGTCAAGTTCGGCGTTGTTATTGCGAGCGCGTTAACCCTCTTCCGGCTCGCGAAACAACACCACGCTGCTCGTGAACCCATGGATAAACGTCTTGTTCCCCACGGGGCCGATTTCGCCCATGGCGAAGAAGCCGGCGACGGCGCAGTCTTTGGTGAAATCGTTGACGACGCTGATATCGTGGTGCGGGCCGGGGAAAAAGTTTTGGCCGCGACCGTTGCAACTGAAGAGGAGCGCGCCTTTGGGTTGCGTAGGCAGCTTTTCCATGCGCTTTTCCATCAGGTTGCACATGTCGGCGTCGGCGCTGGCGGCGTCGCGCAGGTGGAATTGAATCGTCTGGCCGGGGCGAATCAGCGCGGCGACGGCGATGGAGGTTTCTTCGACGACGCCCATCAGATTGCGAATGAGAAAATCGCCCGGACCGAAGTCGCCCTTTGTTTCGTCAACCACGCTACCTATGTGTAGCCGCCCCTGTTGAATCAGCTTTTTATCTTCGGCGTCGGCCGATTCAAAGACAGCTTTCAATACGTGCATGGCGGGCATGCCGCGCAGTTCCTGAATCACGTTGCTTTCTGCTTTGGTCACGACGAACGGTTCGCCGATGGGGCGGCAGCCTTGCGACACGACGGTGTCGAGTTCAACCGGGCCGACGAGCGAGACGCCGACCATGCCTTGGCGTAGCACTTGGTCATTCATGAAGATGCGGTTCTGGCCGGGTTGGGTGCCGCCCGAGGCGAGACCACCGACGACCTTGCTGCCAGGGTAGAGTTGATCGAGCACGCCGAGCGAATGTTCGAGGGCGGGGCCGAAGGAGAACGGTTCGGGCAAGATGATGAAATCGGCGGCGGCGTCTTCGTCGATGCCGATGCGGTCGCGCCATTGGTCGGCCGTTTCGAATTGATTGACGTCGTCGAGGTCGACGAGAAACGGAAAGACCTGCACACCGTCAAACTTGGCCGTCCAAACGGCGATGGCCGGCGAGTTTTCGATTTCGTGATTGGGGCCGATGATGCTTTCGCCCGTGCAGCCGATTAGGTTGCGCGGCCGGACCGTGTCGAGCACTTTTTCGAGCAGGGCGTCGTACTGATCTTCGTGATGCGGCGAGACGAAAATCGTGGCAAAATCGGGTCGCTCGCTGCCGAGGCCCTCGGAGAGTTCGCCGATGATGCGATCGAGATCGCGCTGGGTGGTGATGGCGGAATGAAATTCCATTCGTCGTGGCTTTCCTCTTGGTTGCTTCTGTTTTATCGCAATGTAACGCAGGCTGCTGTTGGGCTCTACGCGCTACGAATCACAGGGGCGGCAGGTCGTTGCGGCAGCCCGCGATGTTTCGCGATAAAGCGAAAGAGGCTCTGGAAATGATAGAACCCGGCCGCGGAGAGTGCCTTGCGGCTGGCGCGTTGGTGGGCGTGTATGCACGATACGTCGGGGCAGTAAGTCACGCGGCGGCCTGCTTGCCACGCCCGTAAACACAAGTCGACATCTTCGAAATACATGAAAAATCGTTCGTCGAACGGGCCTTCGGCAGGCCAATCGGCCCGGCGCAGAAACATGGCGGCACCGATGCCCCAGTCGACGTCGGCAGCGGCGTCGCGATTGAGGTCTTCGTAAAGATATTCGCGGAAAAAGCCCGGCGTGCGCCGGATGCCGCGAAATGGCGAGCGCGCGTAGAGCACGACGGGCATCGTGTAGAAACGCCGAACGGATGGTTGGAGTTCACCATCTGGGTAACGGATCTTCGGAAGGACGATGCCGACGGATGGATCGCGCGAAAGATGCTCGGCGGCGCGATCAATGGTATCGGCTTGCACGCGCACATCGGGGTTGGCGATAAAGATGAATTCGCCGCGAGCTTGTTGGAATGCCAAATTGATCCCAGCACCAAAGCCGGGATTGTCGGCCTCGATGATTTTTACTTCGACGTTGTCGCACTCGGGCAGCGTGAGTTTTTCATCGGGCGAGTTGTTGCAAACGATGACTTCGATAACATCGTTGCTGCGATGTTCGCGCAGGCTGGTGAGCAAACCGGCCAGCTCGTCGCCGCTGTGGTAGTTGACGGTCAACACGCTTATCACGCGGCGGGCCCTCGCGGGTCGAGGGCGGACGGTGCTTTGCGTACATGCAGCGCAAACCAATCTTTAATCAAACGCGATTCAATCTCGTCGTCACTAACGCGGGCGATGCGTTCGATGTGCGTGCGTTTCTCTTCGATGTGTGCGGTTGCGGCCTTGCCAGCCTTGCGACCCGCAGCGTAGGCGCGCCATACGCCTTGGCGCATCTTGTTCATGCCTTGCAACGTTAAGAACGCGCGGCGGGCTTGGGCGTGACGGCGGCGCGATTCGAGCGGCATGTTGGCTTGCCAAACGATCTCGGCATTGCGTGCAGAGTTAAAGTGATAATTCCAGCCGCGCGGTGAATACGACGCGCTGAGATGGTGATAGCAAACAGACTGCGGCGCGAAGCGACAGGTATAACCCGCCCACGCCAGCCGAAAGCCGAGGTCGACGTCTTCGTAGTAACTGGTAAACGCCTCGTCGAGCAGGCCGACTTCGTCGAGGGTGGCGCGGCGGTAAAAGGCAGACGCTCCGCACGCGGATAGACATGTATTCGGAAGCTGTGCGGCAAACTCGCGCGGCTTGCCGTGACCGCGCTTCAGCGCGCCCCCGACGACGGAGTAAACGTCGCCCGCCGAGTCGATCACATGCGGCGGTTCGGCGAGCAAGACGAGCGACGCAACGGAGCCGACTTGCGTGTGGTCAAACGCAGCCATTCCGTGGGCGAACCAATCCGGCGCGACGGTGGTGTCGTTGTTGAGCAGCGCGACGAATGGTCGCGCGCTTTGACGAATGCCAACGTTGCATGTGCCCGCGAAGCCGAGGTTACGTTCGTTGATGTGCAACGTTACTTCGGGGAAGTCGGTGCGAACTATCTCGACGCCTTTGTCCGACGAGCCATCATCGACGACCAGTACATCAAACCGGCGGTCGGTCTGCGCACGCAAGCTTTGCAGGAGCGGCGATAGAAAGCGGGCACCGTTGTAGTTGGGGATGATGATGGTCGCCAAAACGTCGGACATAAAGCTGGCGGCGATCCTTGATGCGAGCGGATACGGTTAGCGATCGAACACGGTGGGGACTATAACCCGCAGGCCGGGCACTGTCGCTTTTTCGTGCTACTATAGTCGTCGATATGCACCAGACCAACGTCGAAATCGATCCGCGCGACGCGAATACGGCGACCCGTAAGAAGGCGGTGTATGTTGCCATCTCTGCCAGCGTGTCGGTGGCTGTGATTCAGCTCATTATCGGTTGGGTGTGGAACCTTGAGAGTTTGATCGCCGAAGGGATTCACACGTTCCTGGACGGTATCGATTCGGTCATCGTGTTGATCACGATTTTCTTGGCGGCCAAACCGGCCGATCGCGAGCATCAATTCGGTCACGGCAAGTTTGAAGCGTTGGGCGCGGGCATCGAAGGCTTGTTCGTGTTGGGCGCGGGCATCGGCATCGCCATTCGCGCGGTGAACCGACTGCTTGAGGGCGCGGCACCCGAGACGATTCGGATCGAGTCGTGCGCGATTCTGGTGATGATGTCGATTTTTTATTACGGCGTTTCGATTTACTTGAAGCGAATCGCGGAGGAGACGGGGTCGCCGGCGGTCTTTGCCGAGGCGATGCACCTGCGCACGCATATTTATATCAACGGCGGGTTGGCGGTGGGTTTGTTGGTTGGGGCGTTGGGTGATTGGCCTTTAGCTGATACGTTGTTGGCGCTGGGCGTTGCCGTGTGTTTGTTGGGCATTGCTTGGCAAGTGTTACGCGAAGTGTGGTCGCAGATGATGGACCTATCGCTGCCACGCAAGGAGTTAGACGCGATCGCGGAGATGGTTGAACCGTTTGGCGAGAGATTTATCGAGGTACACGGCCTGCGCACGCGGAAAGCGGGCGTGGAACGGCATATCGAAATGCACTTAGTGGTCGCGCCCGATACCACGGTCGCGAGTGCGCACGAGTTAAGCCACGAGATTGAGGAAGTCATCGTGGATAAGTGGCCCGCCGCACACGTGACGGTGCACGTGGAGCCGCTCAACGCGTCGCACGACGAATCGGGCACGCTGTTTGACGGTGAGCCCAAAGTGCGAACGGACGACGATTCGCCGTTGGAGCGGGAATTTTTGCATTAGCACTAGATTGTTCTTTAACGGACCGTGGCGGCAAGAAGCAGACCACGTTTAGTCTATTGATTCTTTAAGCCCGGCAGGGCTGATTGGTTGACAGCCCCGGATGAAGCGCAGCCCGCGTTAGCGGCGGAGCACAATCCGGGGTAACAGGTTGCGCAAGCGTAAAGCCCCGGTAAGGGGCGTGGGTACCTGCACCGCTACCGCGGTTTAACACGCAATATAACTTGTGCCATGGATTGCGCGGCTAGCGCCGCTCCATCCATGGCTCTCGACCTTCGCCCCATCCGGGGCTGAGAAAGACCATCGTGACGCTAATTTGGAACGAAAAATGGTCTAGATCGTCTCGCTGCCTCGCGTTTGAAATCGCATCAATAAACCGAAATTCGTTGCAGCGAGCTACGTTATTAATACATGACTGGCGCTGTGCGGTTCGTTATTCGATCACATAGTCGCGACTTTTTCGTTAGCCATCATGCTTACAACGACCCAAAAGAAGGTGACCAAATACCACCGCTTGGCGCGCGACCAACGACTATTGGCGTGGCTGACGATGGCCTTTCTTGGCGCGCATGCCGTCGTGCTGTTTGCGGATATGTTGCCGCAACCTACCGCTGAGATCGCCATCAGTGCCGCCGCCGTTATTTGGGTGAGTGGGTACCTTGCCTGCGCCGTGGTCGTCGGCGTCATCACGAATCAATTGCAAATGAAACCGGGTATTTTGGTGCTGGTCGCCGTTCTCGCGTTCGTACCGTTCGTTAGCCTGCTGCCGATCATCGCCGTGCAGGCACGGTTGAATCGATTTTGGAAATCGCTGGGGCTCAGGCCGACTATCTTCGGCGTCGATCCGGCGTTGGCGGAAGGCCTGCAATACGGCACGCGCTGCGCGACGTGCGGTTACGATTTGAAGGGGAACGAAAGCGGCGTGTGTCCAGAGTGTGGGCGTAGGGTTGGATTAATCAAACCATGACGGATTTAGATAATAAGAACGCTTTGGTCAAACTTGCAAAGCAGCAGCGGGCCACTTTGGTATTGATAATAATTATGGCATTAATGTTTATGCTATTCGTCGCGTTTGTATGCTCGATTTCGATCGCGACGACATCGGAGATTGCGCGTTTTGCAATGTTGATGTTGTTGCTGAACGGCGTTTTAGTGTATGCCGTTTGGATTCCGCTTTCAGTTCTGATCAATCAAATGATACCGCATGCGACTGTTCCGCAATCGTCGGATCGTCTCATGGTGCGAATCAGCAGCGTCATTCCTTACTTGCAGGTAATTGCTGCAATAGGCGTGTGTGCGCGGCTAAACAAACGCTGGCGACAACAGGGATTCACGGTGGGGTGGTGGGGACCATCCCCTCGCTTGGTGGGGGAAGCGGAACTGAAGTCGGCATGTTTTGGATGTGGCTACGATTTGAAGGGGAACGAGAGCTGCGTTTGTCCGGAGTGTGGGCGAAAGGTTGGATTAAGCTCGGCATGATCGAACAACTCGACATCGTGGTGCGCTCAAACCTGCCGAGCCGGCATCGACGGTTGGTTGGATGTCTAATCGGCTGGTTTGCGACGGTGTTGTTGATATTGTTGGCAAATACGTACGCTGCCTGGGGACGGTCTTGGATTCCGGAATCTTTGGGTTTGTGGCTATTGTGGTTCAGTCAGTTCGGCTGGCTGTTACTGCTCTACCTTTTCGGGGCGACGATCTACCACACGGGTAAGTTGATTATGCCGTGCACAAACAACCACCCGCTGGCATTTGTCTTACTGATGTTGTGTTTCGTGCCGATTCTTCAAATTGCAATCGGCCTTGACGTGTGTATTTGGATTGCGCGCGAATGTCGAGAGCTGGGCATCGATACGACTTGGCGTGGTTTACCCGAATCGGCCCTTGCGCGGTTGGTGGGCATCAAGTATTGTCGCGGCTGCGGGTACGATCTGACGGGGAAAAAGAGTGGTGTTTGTTCGGAGTGCGGTAAGGCCATCGAGGCGGCACTATCATGATTGAGCGGTTGAGTCGTAGCGAACGCTGGATAATTGCAGAGCGGCAGCGAAAGTTGAGTTGGGTTTTGGTCGGTGTGGCGGGCGTATTGCTTTGTTTCGGCATAGCGCTCGCGCAACAATTCAGTGACCTAGCGGAGCGTGTCGGCTTAGTTTGCTTCTTCATTTATCTCTTTCTTTATGTCTGCCAACTCTACCTTATCATCGGATTGGCGGTGAACTATCCCGTCGCCTATTCATTACTTTGGTCGGTCGTGATTCTGTTGGCATTTACACCGTTGGTGCAATGGGTGACCGGCGTGGTGTTGTGCGTCATTTTGTTGCGCGACTGGCGGCAACAGGGCTTGGAGGTGCACTGGTATGGCCCAACAACAGCGGCGTTGCGCGCGATGGAGGTGCGCAAGCTTTGTCAACAATGCGAGTATGATCTGACCGGCAACGAGAGTGGCGTTTGTCCGGAGTGTGGATCACCGATCGCGACAAATCAATCGCACGAAACCGAGGCGACTGGGCTACAATTCTAACAAATTTCTTTGTTGTTTAGACCGAGTCTTGCACACGTGTTAAAAGCCTTCTACACCGACATCTTCGAACTGCCTTTGCCGCCGGGGCATCGCTTTCCGATGGCGAAGTATCGCATGCTACGCGAGCGCGTTGAAGGATTGGCGACCGAAGGCTTGGCCGAATTGCGGCTGCCGCGAGCCGCGGACGATGCGATGTTGCGGCGCGTGCACCATGACGATTATTTGCAGCGCGTAATAACGGGCACACTGTCCGCGAGCGACGTGCGGCAGTTGGGTTTTCCGTGGAGCCCGGGGTTGGTCGAGCGCTCGCGGCGCAGCGTCGGCGCGACCGTCGATGCTGCGTTGGCGGCGTTGGACGACGGTGTGGCCGTCAATCTCGCGGGGGGCACGCACCACGCGTTCGCCGATCGCGGTCGCGGGTTTTGCGTGTTTAATGATGCCGTGGTGGCGGCGCGGGCGTTACAAGCCGAAGGTTGGGCGCGGCGCGTGTTGATTCTCGATCTCGATGTGCATCAGGGCGACGGCACTGCGGCGCTGACGCGTAATGATGAAAGCATTTTCGCATGCTCGTTACACGGTGGGAAGAACTATCCGTTTCGGAAGGAAGCAGGTGACTTGGATGTCGCGTTCCCGGACGGAACGGATGACGACGGCTATCTGACGGCGCTGTCGCGCGCAATGGACGAATGCTTCGCACGGTTCGAACCGGACCTGTGCGTTTATCTTGCTGGTGCCGATCCGCATGAGGGCGATCGGTTAGGACGGATGAAGTTAACGATGGAGGGAATGCGCCAGCGCGATGAGATGGTGTTCGAGACGTGCACGCAACGCGGCTTGCCGGTGGCCGTGACCATGGCGGGCGGGTACGGCCACGATGTTACGACGACGGTGGATGTGCATTTTCAAACGGTGCGTTTGGCGGCAGAGGTTGTGCGGCGGAAACGATCGCGGGGGCTGTCGGCGGTGAAGGGGGAGTAGTCCCCCAGCCCTGGAAGGGCAGGGGCACCTGCGCGCTGTCGCACCGGTTTGCAACCGGTGGTTCGCGAGTAGAACATTCGTGTTGCGAGAACGGTTTGTTTGCGAATTGAGCGCCCCGCGACGCCTAGCGCGAACCGCTTCCTTACGGGCGCGGCTCTGATTCTTCACCGGTTTGCAACCGGTGAATCCGTGGCGTTCGATTGCGAGTAAGTCGGAGACTAAACTCTATCATGTTTAACGAAGCCGAATATACCTGTGATGCATGTGGCGAGACGATCGTTGTGCCGCTCGATCCGTCGGCTGGTCGGCGTCAGCAATACGTTGAGGATTGCCCGGTGTGTTGTCATCCTAACGTGATCGAGGTTTCGTTCGATGACGGCGGACATGCGGATTTGGATAGTCGGCCCGAGTCGGATCGGTTTTAGGCGTTTACCAATTTGTTAGCGCATCGATTCAAACACATCACACCAAGCACAGATCAACACCAAATGAAAAACGCCGGCGTCGAAATGCATCGACGCCGGCGTTTGATTTTTTGTCGCTTTCGTTGGCGAACGGCTTATTTACGACCGGCCAAGATTGCCATGATGCCGAGCACGATCGACACGAGAATCAATCCGCCGAAGACGGACACGTGTACGATGCCGCTGCTGATGACGTCCATGATCGTGGACGGCCATACGCCTTGCAGGACCGATGCGGTCGCGAGGCCGAGCATGGCCATCGCCAAAATGCCGAGGCCCATCATCACGTTCATCGGCGTCGCGCCAGGCATGGTGCCGACGTTGGCCGTGCGGGCCGCCATCGTGGGGGCTGCCGTTACAGCCGGGCCGGTGATCGCTTCTTCGTCTTCGATCGTGGCGATGCCGACGTCTTCCGTAATCGTGTCGGCTTCAAAGGAGTCGACTTCGACTTCCGTATCGGCGGCTTCGGTCGGCGAAATAACGTCGAGCAATTCTGCACCAAGGCTGGTGTCGTCGCTTTCCTGCGTCAGGTCGAGCAGGCCGCTGCCGCTGCCGACGGCGTCGAATTCGGCCAAGCCGGAGGAGATTTGCGTTTCGCCGAGCGGGTCGGATTCGATGCCGAGTTCGTCTTCGTCAAAGACGGCAATACCGCCGCCGATGCCGGAGTCTTCCTTCGGCTTCGCGGCGGTGACTTGCGTATCTTCCTTGGCGGGCTGCTTCGGCTTTTGACCGGCGTCGGAGGGTTCTAAGCTGATGATGCTGGAACCGGAAAGACCGAGGTCGGGCATCTCGTCGAGATTGACCGGTTCGGCTTCGTCGCTTTCGTCTTCGACGGGTTGCAGCGTCGGCGCAGCACCCGTGTCGCCACCGGCATCGCCGAGTAGGTCGATCTCGGAAGTGAATTCGTCGGTGTCGCCGCCAATGCTACTTGCCATGGTTTCGCTGGCGTCATCGGCGGGCATGGCGGGCAAGTCTTCCGGAATGTCGTCGATCGTGAGTTCCGAGCCCGTGTCGTCGGCGAAAGAGATCGAACCGCCCGTGTCGTCACCGGCATCGCTGCCGAGTTCGGGCAGGTCTTCTGCGGCGGGGCTCTCATCGATTGCACCGAGCGCCATCGAAGAGTCGGCCAGGCTCGACAGGGCGGAGGCGAACGATTCTTCGTTGTCGTCGAAGCTGATGGCGTCGGCGCTGCCGTCGGCATCGTCATCGGCGCTGAGGTCGACGATGCTGCTGCCTTCGCTGGCGGCGGCTTCGACTTCGTTGCGCTTCAGATAGATCTTGCCGGCATCGCGATATTCGCGAATCTTGCCATCGGCAACGAGATCCGAAATGCGACCTTCGGTGAGGCCGAATTCCGCCACAGCTTCTTCGATCGAAAGATATTCCTTGGCCATAGTTCTGCGTGCTTTCGCTTGTGTTGGCGCTGCCACGCTTGGTAGCAGCCGTCGGTTAGCCGGCCGGCGTCATACGCATGTCGCGCCGGTCGGAGTCGTCGTTCTTCTTCCCACCATCATCAAACAGCTCGACGGCACCGGGCACGTCGGTGTAAATCACACCGCCGCTGTTGGCGCCGGCAACGCCGCCGTTTTTCACGCGCGACTGAATGCGTCGTTGATCATCCAGCATGCGCTTGATTTCCTGCGGGCCGGGGGCCGCATTTTTGTAGTCTTCCAAGTAGCGGTCGTATAGGAACGACCGAGCGGCTACGAGCTTTAAGCGACTGTCGTTGGGCTGATACTGATAGACCCAAACGTTGTTGCTATCCACGTCGAGCATGAATAAGCCGTAGCTGCTTTCATCTAGCTGGCCGGTGAAGGCGAAAATCCCGCGGGCACCCACCATCGACGAATTTTGTGCATTGGCCGGTTGGATCAGCGTGGAGCCGGGTTGGCCGACGATCAGTGCGGTGGCGATGATGGCCAGCAAGATGGCAATGATCCAAAAAACCGTTTGCTTACTCTGTGGAGCGGGCTGCGCAATCACAGCCGCCTTTGCGTGCGGTCGATGCATGGTAGGTCCCCGTGTTGTGGTGTGACGTCCTTCCCCCAAAGGTAAGCCAGCTAACGTCTAATTATACGTTCGGCAGGTCCAAACTCAAGATTTACACAGGTTTGCGACAGCCATGGCGGGCGGTGGCGATGGTTTGCGGACCGACTATATTGCAGGCATGAGGCGGGGTCCGCAATCGCAATTATCGAATCATATTGAGACGCGACCGATCGCCGCTCCGGCCGACGTACGGGCGTTTCGGCGTCGCTGGGCCGATTTGCGGGGGGCGGCGCTGCTCGAGTCGGTGGCCGACGACGCGTTTTTCGGGCGGTATTCGATCTATGCCGCCGAGCCGATAACGACGCTGAACTCGGAAGACTTGCGGACGCTGGGCGGTTACGCGGCGTGGGCGGCACGGCTGCGCGCGGCCTTGCCGAATGGGTCGGGGAATGTTGGAGAGCTACCTTTCGTCGGTGGTTGGATCGGTGCCTTGGCGTATGAGGCGGGTCAATGGATCGAGCCGACGGTGGATTGGCGGCACGAGCATCCGTGGATGGCGCAGGGCGTGTGGCGGCTGTACGACGGGGCGGTGCTTTACGACAAAAAGGAAGATCGCTGGTGGGTGACGGCGGTCGAGGTGGAAGGAGCGGCAGGCAATGCGGCTACGCGAGTTGACGTGCTGGCCGCGCAAGTCGAGGCATTAGGTGCTGACGGCAAAGGTGCGGCAGCGGGTTCGGCTGAACCGGCGGATTGTGGTGGCGCGCCGACGGGGGATTGGAATTACAGCGAGGCGGATTACCTCGCCAAGGTCGTGCGGGTCATCGAGTATCTGCATGCGGGAGACATCTATCAGGCGAATTTGTCGCGACGCTTACGGATGAACATCGATCGCGCTGTCGGCGATGTGTATTTAGACTTGTGTCGCGCAAACCCGGCGGCGTTTGCGGCATTGGTGCGTGTCGATGATGACGAGGGGCCGGTGCATTCGGCGATACTGTCGTCGTCGCCGGAATTGCTGTTGGATACTCGTGCCGATGGACGATTGATGTCGCGACCGATCAAGGGGACGCGACCGCGCACGGGGGATGTTTCGGTCGACGAGCAAGCGTCGCTCGACTTGGACGCGAGCATCAAGGAACGGGCCGAGCTTAATATGATTATCGACTTGGTGCGGAACGACTTGGGCCGCGTTGCGCAGTACGGTTCAGTCGTCGTGCGCGAAGCGGGTCGGATCGAATATCATCCGACGGTGATTCATCGCACGGCGACGGTGGAAGCGCGATTGCGCGACGGTCTCGATGGTTTCGATGCACTGGCCGGGATGTTCCCGGGCGGATCGGTGACGGGAGCGCCGAAGGTGCGGGCGATGCAGATTATTCATGAGTTAGAACCCGATTCGCGCGGTGCGTACTGCGGTGCGATTGGATTCGTAAACGTTGACGGTGCGATGCGGTTCAATTTGCCGATTCGCACGATGATGATGCACGAGGGTCGCGTCGAGTTGAGCGTGGGGAGTGGTATTGTGGCGGACTCGACGCCGGAAGGGGAGTTGGAAGAGTTGTACGCCAAGGCGCGCGGGATGCTGCGAGCGTTGGGGATTGGTGAGACGGTGCGCGTGGAGGCGTGAGGGGTACGTCCCCCAGCCCCAAAGAGGCAGGGGCAGGGGCACCCCGCGCTGTGGCACCGGTTTGTAACCGGTGAATCTTGAACGGTGAATATTGAATTATGTCTAAATTCGTTTGGTTGAATGGTGAATTGGTTGCGGCAGCGGATGCGCGGATCAGCGTGCATGACGCGGGCTTTACCCACGCGGCAGGTTTGTTCGAGACCATGCGCGCCATGAACGGTCGCGTGTTGTACCTCGGCGAACATCTCGAACGCATGCAAGCGTCGGCGAATGCGCTGGGCATGGGCGTGCAGATTGATGCCAACGCGATTGCCGCCGGAATCGACGCGTTGTTACAGGCCAACGAGTTGACCGATTCGCGGTTGCGATTGGTCGCGACGCCGGGGCATATACCGCGACCCGGCTCGGATGATCCGGGGGAGTTGACGCCGACATGTTTGATTACGGCCGGACCTTTAGCGGCGTATCCACCCGAGCTATATCAAAACGGCATGCGCGTGTGCATTTGTCCGTATCGGCAAAACGCGAAGGACCCGTTGGCGGGGCACAAAACGCTCGCATATTTGCCGCGGCTATTGGCGATGAAGGCGGCAGCCGAGCGACGGTGCAACGAAGCGCTGTGGTTCAACACGGATTTACGCTTGGCCGAGGGCTCGGTGTGTAACGTGTTTATCATTGAGGGCGAATCGCTCATTACGCCGCCGCTCGATACGCCGGTGTTGCCGGGGGTAACGCGTGCCAAGATCATCGAGATCGCAAAGGCCAATGATGTGGTAGTGAGCGAAGAGGAAATCATCATCGAGCGATTGTTGGCTGCGACGGAAGTATTCTTGACGGGCAGCGTGTTACAAGTGATGCCGGTGACGGCCATCGAGAAGCATATGGTGGGCAAGGGCACGCCCGGTGAGTTGACCAAACGAATGGCGGATTGGTATCAAGCGGAGATCGAACGCGAAAGCGCAGGGCATGGCGAAGCAGACTAAGCAAAAAACGAAACAGCGTTACACGGTCGCCGATTTGAACGCGGCAATGGAATCTATCGCGCCGACATGGGCGGCCGCTGACTGGGATAACGTCGGCTTGTTGATCGGTAGCTCCGGGTGGCCGTTAACGCGGTTGATGTTAACGATCGACATGACGGCGGCGGTGTTGGATGAAGCGCTGAAGAGTAAGGTCGATGCGATTTTGTGTTATCACCCGGTCGTGTTTAAAGCAACCAAGCGGTTGGTGGTGAGCGACCAAAGCCAGGAAGGCATGGCGGCGGCGCTGTTGAGCGAGCGGATTGCCGTGTATTCGCCACATACCGCGCTCGATGCAGTTGCGGGCGGCACGAATGATACGTTGGCGACAATGGCTGGTGCGATAAATCTGCGACCGTTTAATACCGCGAATAAACCAACGAAGGAATGTAAGCTCGTTACGTTTGTGCCGCACGATCATGTGAGTGCCGTTTCGGAAGCGTTGTTCTCGGCAGGTGCAGGGCGCATCGGCGATTATGAAAAGTGCAGCTATCGGCTCGATGGGAATGGTACGTTTTTCGGCACCGACGGTACGAACCCCACGGTCGGCAAGCGCGGTCAACTCGAAACGGTGGCCGAAACGCGGTTAGAAGTGGTCGTGCCAAAGCGAGCGCTGGTGCAAGTGGTGGCGGCGCTGATGGCAGCGCATCCGTATGAAGAACCTGCGTACGACGTATATCCGTTGCATGCTGCGCCGCAGATAGGTGTGGGGCAGGGGCGCATTGGTGACTTGCCGCCCAAGACCACAGCGGGGGCGGTGTATGACGCGCTCGCACGGAAGTTAAAAGCGCCGCATGCGCTGTTGGTTGGTAGTGCGCGACAGAGGGTGCGCCGTGCGTTCGTATGCGTCGGTTCGGCAGGAACGATGCCCTTGGCGACGGATGAAGGTGGATGCGGCGCGGGCGATGTAGTCATTACGGGCGAGATACGGCATCACGATGCGTTGGCGTATCAGCGACGCGGCGCGACGGCGATTGCGTTGGGGCATTGGACGAGCGAACGACCGGCGCTGAAGCCGTTGGAGACGATGATTAAGAAGTCGCTGCCGGGTTTGACGACGATGTTATCGAAAAAAGATGCAGAGCCGTTTGGGTTGGGATGATGGCGCTCGGGCGGGATGATGTCCCCCAACCCCAGAGGGGCAGGGGCACCCCTTCATATTGCGTTCCTCAGCACTGGTGAGGTAACGAACCGCATAGACCACAAGCCACTCGGTGATGGGTAAACAACGTGACCTTTTTCCAACAAGCCAATTACTGGGAAGCAGCGCTGTGGGTCGTGATTGCGCTGGCATTCGTCGCGGCAGCATTGTTGCGACCCAAAGCGCGGCGGCGGTGTCTGACCCTTGCATTTTTCTTTGCCGCGTTTGGCGGGTCGGATGTCGTGGAAGCGCAATACGGACAATGGTGGGATCCGTGGTGGCTGTTCGCATGGAAGGCCGCGTGCGTGATCTACTTTGCGTTCGCACTTTGGCGTTACTGGCAGCAACAGCGAAACGCGACGAGCGCGAAAGCGCCCATCAGCCCCGACGATCATCACTCTTAAGCAGCACTTTAGATAAGTTTTAATCACCCGATATACCGGTCGTGACAATTGGTGCGTACGGTTAGAATAGCGGCATGGCCGATGCCGATTCATCCACGTTCGATTCGCAAAGCACATCGCATAGCGGTGTCGACGAGTTCGCGCCGTATGACGATATTCGTCGTCACGCGCACGACGATTTGGTGCATCTTGCGGAAGACTTGGGTTTGCAACCGGACGACAATGCATCGTCCGATGCGTTGCGCGCACTGATCGCCGCGCGGATCGAATTGTTGCGCGCCACGCCGATTGAAGTGTTACGCGAATTGGTCGTATGGGGCGGTCGCTCGGCACCGGCAGGTGCGACGCGCATGAGTTTGGCGCGCGAAATACGAGCGCTGCGCCGTTTCGATTACGATACGCTTTCGCACGACGCACTTGTTGCGTTGGCACAGTTGCGCGGCATCACAGTCGATCCGAAAGATCACGCAGAAAAGATCATCAATCGCCTGAATGAGGCGGGCGGCTTTTGGGGCATGGTCGATCGAAAACGCCGCAAAGTGATCGGCCGCTTCCTCGAAAAAATCATCGACGGTGTTGACGACGATGATGCAACGGTCGCGCAGGCGCAAGCCGAGTCGGCAGCGGCGCGAGAAAAGCGGTTACGCAAAGAGATCGAATCGCACGGCGTGGTGGGCGGCATTGCCAATCGCCTGCGCGGCGCGGCGGATTCGTACATCGAAACCAAGCTCGACGAGATCGAATTGCGCATCGACGCAAAGCTCGCAGAAATCGATCGGCGGTTGGCCGAATGGCGCGATCGCGAAATCGCCAATCGCTTGAAGATTCTGCGGTTAACGTTGGCCTTTACTTTGGTTGTGGCGCTACTCAGCCTCGGATATAACTACTTGAAGTCCGAGGCGCAGCCGTCGCGCGAAAAGCCTACTGAAAATGTCGCGCGGCAAGTTAGCGATAACAACGACTGACCTTGCGATGAATTGTGCGGGGCCTTGCGTTTGGCCCTGAAGTTTAAATCGACTTGCAATTGACCATCGATTGCAACGCACCAGAAGAACGACGGCGCTCGCATCATGTTTGAAAAACTTACGCCCCGCATGGAAAAGATCATTCGCATGTCGCAGCAAATCGCGCGCGAATACGATCAGGAGCACGTCGGCACCGAGCACTTGCTATTGGCGATTCTGCGCGAAGGCTCGTCGATGGGGGCTGAGATTCTGCAAGACGCGAGCGTCGACCTCGTAAAGGCCAAAGCGGCCATCGACCGATTCATTCAGGCCAGCATGGAAGACACGTGGGTGTTCGGTCGCTTGCCGGGCACACCGCACTTTCGCAACGTGATGGCCACGGCGATCGAAGAGGCGCGACAACTCGAAAGCAAGTACGTTTGCGCCGAGCATCTGTTGCTGGCGCTGGCGCGCGAAGAGGGCAGCGTCGCGTCAACGGCATTGGCCGAGATGGGCCTGCGCGCGGGCGCGATTCGGGCGAGCATTAGTAAGCGGATGGCGGGCAACTCGCCGGAAACCTGTGGCGTGGATGATGAGGATTAGGGCCACGTGATCGACCATCGGCGCGATGGTTGGCACATCATTCAGAATCATGTGAGTGCAAGCCGTAGGTCGAGTCATCGACCTGACAGAGCACCGGCAAATCTTCTTGTGCCGTTTCAGATTCTTATGCATTTTGCACGACTTTGTGTGATCAATCGTGATCGCGTAACACCGCGTCGGGTCGATGACCCGACCTACTTCACCATTAATGGTTGCTTGCAGATTTAAATCGCTGGCCCTTGTTGTTGCGTGACTGGTCGCCCGATTTTTCGTTGCTTCCAGGCGAGGCCTTACCTATGCCAACGCCCCATTGCGGACATTGCCAATACAACCTAACTGGTATCGAGGATAATCGCTGCCCCGAATGCGGTTGGTTGTTCATCGAGGCGGGCGTGAAGATCGTCGGCGAGGGCAGTCGCGGTCGGCGCAAGCAGCTCTGGCTGGCGGCGATGTTCGGCTTATTTTTGTTGGCGGGCACTTCGGTTTCATATGCGTTGATGGTGCGATCACGAATGCAGGCGGCAGTCGCTCAACAGCAAGCGGCGGTAGCGCGGCAGCGAGCTGCTTTAGCGATGGAGCGAACAATTTTAGATAGCTCGCAAGGTGCCAATCTTATCGAACTTGTTAGGACGGTACTGTCCCGGCCTAAAGAGTTAACGGAGTTGACTGAAGCACTGCAACAAATTTTCGATTCGCTTCCGGATGCTGAGAAAGAAAAGTTATTACAGCTTCGTAAGGAATACGAAGCGCATTTACGGCATCAGCGGGATGAGAAAGAGAATAGGTAAGCCAGATAGGATGGGTCGTCGAACCGGCAGAACGCTAGCAGCTATCCCAAAACCTGTGGTACAGGCGTCTTGCCTATTTCGAGTTGCCTTAAACATTAAGCAATTAGACGCAACCGGCGAGACACCGGTACCACAGTCCTATGTTTTGGGATAGGTTCTAGTCAATCTCGAATGCCCGATGGTTTTGACTTTCGCCAGCACTACATCCGCATTTCCGTCGCTGCCAAACCGCTGGGGTTAGCTTTTTCGCCATA
>JAUIHO010000094.1 GCA_030432035.1 Phycisphaerae bacterium | reverse complement strand
GATTCCGCAGAAGGAAATGGCAGAACGTGAGTGTCTCATCACGGTCTTGGCGCGTCGTGACGAGTCGAGGAATTCCAATCTTGTGGTCTTCCATTCGGCGTCAGCCAAGAAAATTACGCCTTCTAGTTGTTTCTTACACACCTTTGGCCCCGGTCGCCACGAAAGCCTGTTCAGGCTGAACGGGGTGGGCACGCCTCTTATCACATAGCCTGCGGCCACCTCCTAGTTCGAATTCTGATCAAAGCAGCAGGCAGGGCTCATCGCACGATGAAGATCTTCCTCGCTTTGAATGAAAGAATCTTCGAATGTTGCAAGCTGCTGGGTCGTTTTCACTGTTGAGTGTGAATGCGATGACAGGATCAAGGTTAGCTAAATCAAACACACCACTCGAATACCGATTTACTGCTGGCGGACTTGGCTGAGTATTCGCTAGCCTACCCTTGATGAATTGGGTGATGGCATCTCGTAAATCGGAAGACCGACTTACGCAGATCAATATTCTCGCCACCGAGTTGATGACGTATTAACCGACGACCGGTCGGAGTCAGAAAGATAAAACGAAATGGAAACTGCCGCCCAAAAAGACGGATTTGTCTCAAACCTGTTGCGCTACGACATTCCCGCGTCGATCGTGGTGTTCTTCGTAGCGCTGCCGCTGTGTATGGGGATCGCCATCGCCTCGGGCGTGCCGGTCGCGGCGGGCATTATAACGGGTATCGTTGGCGGTATCGTCGTCGGCGCGTTGTCCGGCGCGCCGATGCAGGTCAGCGGCCCGGCGGCGGGATTGACGGTCATCATCTTCGGCATCGTTAATGAGCCTGCGTTGGCACCGAAGCTAGGAATCATCGTGCTGGCGGCTGGCGTGTTGCAAATGATTGCCGGTGTGTTGCGACTTGGGCAATGGTTTCGGGCGGTTTCCCCGGCAGTGATTCAAGGCATGTTGGCCGGCATCGGCGTGATCATTTTCTCGTCGCAATTTCACGTGATGGTGGACGACAATCCGCGCAAGTCGCCCGTTGAAAACCTGCTTTCGATACCAGAAGCGATCAATAAAGGTATCTTTCCAATTGATTCGTCGCAGCATCACTTGGCTGCCTATACCGGGCTGTTGTCGATTGCGATCATCGTCTTGTGGGGGGCCTTTGCGCGAGGCAAGCTTAAAATCGTGCCCGCGCCGTTGGTGGCCATCGTAGTCGCCACGGTCATGTCATACGCGCTGAAGCTCGACATCATCAAAATCGTGATCGAAGGCAGCCTGCTGGACGGGTTTAAATGGCCGACGATGGAGGCGATCAAGTCGCTTTCTAATAGCGATGTGTTGATTGCGGCCTTTACGATTGCCATCGTGGCCAGTGCCGAAACGCTGCTATGCGCCAATGCCGTCGATCAGCTTCATACCGGCCCGCGAACGAAGTATGACAAGGAAATGTTCGCCCAAGGCGTTGGCAATTCGATTTGCGGGATGTTTGGGGCACTGCCGATGACGGGTGTTATCGTTCGTAGCTCGGCTAACGTTGAGGCGGGTGCCAAGTCGCGTGCGTCGGCAATTCTGCACGGCTTTTGGTTGCTGATTTTCGTGTCGCTATTGACCGACCTGTTGGCGCACATCCCGCGCGCCGCGCTGGCTGCGGTGCTCGTTTACATCGGATACAAACTCGTCAACATTAAGGCGATCAAAAAGCTCTATCGCGACAGCCCCAGCGAAGTGATCATTTACTTCGCCACGGTCTTTTCAATTGTGTACTTCAATTTGTTGACCGGAATCGCCATCGGTTTCTGTCTCGCTCTATTGAAACTGCTTTGGACGTTCTCACATTTGGATATCACATACAAGGATTATCCCGAGGACAATCGAGCTGAGCTGACGTTACGCGGTGCAGCGACTTTCGTTCGGTTGCCGAAGTTGGCGGTTGCGTTAGAGAAAGTGCCCGCGACGCGCGAGCTGTGCGTTTATCTCGAAGATCTCGACTACATCGATCACGCGTGTTTAACGCTACTGCTCGACTGGGAGTCGCAGCATAAGGCGACGGGCGGCTCTTTGGTGATGGACCGTAGCGCGCTGCATCCGCGTTTCGATCGTCAGTCTTTGAGCCCCAAGCAAACGTCGTTGGAACGTCGCAATGAAGGCGAGGGCGATGTGAACGCGGAAGCACCGATGAAGTCGAACGCGTCGTAGTGCGTTTTTAATAGAATGAGCTGACAAACTCGACGCCATGCTAGATCGTTTACGGTTGGTACGGGGCACGAAATCGATCTTAGATGGTCGGTGTTGCCCGCCACTGTCGATGGCAGCGTAAATTTCTACGTTTTTCGATACATTTTTTCGTCGCATTGCTTGTTATTCGAATTGCTCGTGATTACCTTTTTACTTTGCAGAGAATTGGCTCTGCGGGTCCGGAGATTATTACGATGAGAAAATTTGTATTGCCTGTATGTGTTGTTTTTCTAGCGATTCCACAAATCGCTGCCGCGCAGATCGTTCCAAACATGTTGATCTGGTTCGAGGCGCAACCGTTGAATCCGCTTTCTTCGGTGGAATCGCAAGGGGTTGCGGGGCAGGATACCGTCCTGGGCTGCAACGTGTTGACGGGACCTGCCAGTTGTTCCTGGCGTATCACGATGTGGATGGATAACTCGCTTTCGGGATTGCCGGTCAATACTGCGGCGGTTGGCGTGGATTATGACGGTAATCCGTCCCAACACAGTATCGATGTCAATAACTACACCGACGGCAACTATCCGCTAAACGATTCGGTTATGAATGCGAATGTAAATGCAGGAAACATCGCTCGGTACAAACGCGTTTGGGTGTCGGTCGAAACGATTAACGGCGTCCCAACTTACGTCGAGCAACCAACTGGCGTTTATTCGATGAATGAATTCACGTTAACATCGACGCTTACCAGTGGATCCGACGTTTCGACCGGTATTTCGATGGAAACCAATAACCTATTGTCAACGTTCGTCTCACAAGCCGGCAATCATCCAGATACGATGATCCAATTCGGCGATGCTGCGACCATCAACGGTACAATCGAAGGCACTTTTGCGGCCGACGTGATCAAATTCGAATTAACGCCGGAGCCGGCGAGCGCGTTTATGCTAATTGGCATCTGCGTCGCGCTTCGGCGGCGACGTACGAATGCTTAGACGGCAATTCCTACTTTTGAACATTGTCCTTGTTATTGCGAGTGCAATGACCATCGGATGCAGCGCCGGTCGGCGGGTTGGTGTTGAGAACAACGCGCACCCATCGACCGGCGCATTCAAGCATCGAACGGGCGACCTGCTCTTTCAAGACCTCGATTGCGGGCCTACTTGCGATGCGATCGAAGCCGTCACGCATGGTGTCGATGGCTATCACCTGAGTCATATCGGTCTCATCGTCGATCGACTGACGGCGGCGGAGTATTCGGCGACGCATAACGTGTTGACCCGATCCGACGCCGATTGGTTTGTGCTTGAAGCACTAAGTGTGGGCGTGATTCTGACACCTTTGCCGGATTTCTTGGCGCGAAGCCAAGACACTTCGGGCAATCCCAAGGTCATTGTGGGGCGACTCGTGCCGGCGCATCAGCCATTGGTACCGGGGGCCGTCGAGCGCGGGCTGTCATATCTGGGGACAAGATACGACGACTATTTCGAGATGGGCGACGACGCGCTGTATTGCTCGGAAATGATTCATTACATCTTCGCGCCGATGCCGGGCGGGCGTCCGATCTTCGAACTCGCACCGATGACGTTTCGGTCGCCCGAAACAGGGGAGTTTTTCCCAGCGTGGGTGCAGTACTACCAGCGACTCGGGCGTCCGATTCCCGAAGGGGAACCTGGTATCAACCCGGCGGCGATCTCGCGAGCGCCGGTTTTGCGCGTGGTACACGCCTACGGCCAGCCGGATCGGTCTGAATATCTAGGCGATGGAGGATTTGAACCCCTCGTCGGGCCACCTCACTTGTTTATCGACAACGGATTTACAGTCCGCCGTGAGGATCATCGCCTCGCGAGTCATTGAACCGCGTTTTTTGAGCGCGCAGATTCTGCGCGATGCTTCGATAAGCACTCCAAACTATGCGGGCGCACAAAAAAACCTCGAAGGCTGTTGAAGGCCAACGAGGTTTTGTCATCGCATGATAATTTTGCGCGTTACCCGGCCTTCAATCGCAGATGGCGATAATAGTAAAAGGCTCGGGCTTCGCACGGCGTCTTCATATACGGCATAGTACTCGCTCGTTAGGTTAATTCAAGTCTATTGTTAGAAATTATAAGGTGGGTGCGTTATTTAGACTTTCATCGATTTTCCTACCCGACAACCGGTCGCGTTGTTTTCCATCATCACCCTTGCCCTTTCCGTTTGTTGTCTACGCACAACATACGTCGGTTATCTGTCGCTCGTGTTTGAAAAAAGCGACAAGCATGACTTCTAAATAAAGCGCAAGACCCTCCGATTCGATGAACGGATTGTAAGACCGCTATTTTTGGCGGTCGTCATGTCTTTGTTTTCGAACGAATTCGCTCCGTCGCCGGAGGTAGCGCATCAAATGAGCAACGCGACCGCAACGCCAAGTCAGGAACCAGACATCAAGGAATTGATGAGTACCGGTTCGGAAATCAACGCTGATGTCACGCAGATCGTGAGTTTCCGTGTTGCCAACGAGGAATACGGTGTGGATATCATGCGGGTGCAGGAGATCATCCTGCCCGGCGAGATCACCCAAATGCCGGAAGTGCCCGATTTCATCCGAGGGCTGATCAACCTTCGCGGTCACGTCATTCCAATTGTCGATCTGCGCAAGCGCTTCGGTTTAGCTATCAATCAACAAGACGAGCACACGCGCATCATCGTGGTGAACGTCGGCAACAAGACGATCGGCATGGTGGTGGATGCCGTGAACGAAGTTCTGCGCATTAACGAGGCACAAATCGAGCCACCGCCTTCGAGCGTTGTCGGTATCGATCATGCATACATCGAATCTCTCGTGAAGTTTGAAGACAAGCTGCTCATCCTGCTCAACATGGACAACCTGTTAAGCAGCGAAGAAGTCGGCAAGTTAACGGGCCTCACGGCGTAACCAAGGACATCAAACTGGATCACTCGGCGGCACGTTCGTGGCAGGCCGATCCGCAACGGGCATAAAAAGGGTTTTCGAACAAGAGGAAGTAACATGACCACCAGCAACAGCAAGAAAAGCACGCAGTCGGCCACCGTCAACGAATCCGTTGATATGACCAACCTGACGGGACAACTCGACGCCATTAACAAAGTAATGGCCGTCATCGAGTTCGAGCTCGACGGTACGATCATCACGGCGAACGACAACTTCTGTAACGCCGTGGGCTATCGTCTGGATGAGATTCAGGGACAGCATCACCGCATCTTCTGCGAGCCTTCGTACGCCAGTACGCCCGAATACAAGGCGTTCTGGGGCAAGCTTGGCAGTGGTCAGTTCGAAGCAGGCGAGTTTAAGCGCGTGACCAAGTCGGGTGAAGAGATCTGGATCAACGCATCTTACAACCCCATCTTCGATGAAAACGGTAAGCCGTATAAGGTCGTGAAGTATGCGGCGGACGTTACCGCGCAAGTCAAGCTTCGACGCAAGGCCGCGGTAATGATTCCCGTCGTTGAGAATGCGCCCTCGAATATCATCTTGGCGGACAAGGATCTCAATATCACCTACGCCAATCCTGCGACGGTCAATGCGTTAAAGCCGTTGGCTCATTTGCTTCCGGTTGCATTGGATCAGGTGGTCGGCAGCAATATCGACATTTTCCACAAAGATCCGTCTTACCAGCGCAAGATTCTATCGAACCCGAAGAACCTTCCGCATCAAGCGTTCATTGAGCTTGGTGACGAAATCCTCGATTTGCTCGTGAGTGGTATCTACGACGAAGAGGGTGAATACGTCGGCCCGATGGTCACGTGGGAACTCGTGACCGAGAAACGCAAGAAGGAACACGAGGCTGCAGAAAAGTCGTCCATGATCGAGAACGCACCGGTCAACATCGTGATGGCCGACAAGGATCTCAACATCACCTATGTCAATCCGGCGACTGTTAAAGCGCTGACGCCTTTGGCGAGCCTGCTGCCGGTACCGCTCGACAAGGTCGTCGGTGCGAACATAGACATTTTCCATAAGAACCCCGCATATCAGCGCGGTATCTTGGCCGATCCGAAAAACCTCCCGCATCAAGCTGTGATCGAACTTGGTGAAAACAAGCTCGACCTCTTGGTGAGCCCGATCTTCGACAACAACGGCGATTACATCGGCCCGATGGTGACATGGGCAAACATCACCGAAAAGCTGGCGATGGAAGAGCGCCAAAAAGAGATGTCGGAGAAGATCGAGCGCGATTCGCAGGAATTGCAAGAGAAGGTCGACAAGCTTCTCGCCAACGTTCAGGCAGCCGCTGGCGGCGACCTGACGACCGACGTGACCGTCAGCGGCGAAGACGCGATCGGCCAGTTGGGCGAAGGCCTCAACCGAATGATCACGTCGCTACGTGAAATCATCGTGCAGATCGCCGAAGCGGCGGATCAATTCTCCGAAGGTTCGCGCGTCGTTTCCGAAGGTTCGACGTCGCTATCCGACGGTGCCCAAACGCAGTCGGCCAACGTCGAGCAGATGTCGGCCGCGATTCAGTCGCTGAACAAGATGATCGGCGGCGTCGCTGAAAACGCACGCAATGCCGACACGGTCGCGAAGCAGACGAGCACCCGCGCCGAAGAGGGTGGCGCACAGGTCGAGAAGAACATTGAAGCGATGAAGCTGATCGACAAATCGTCGGAACAGATCGCCGAAATCATCGGCGTCATCTCCGAAATCGCAGCCCAGACCAACCTGTTGGCACTCAACGCCGCAATCGAAGCTGCACGTGCAGGTGAGCATGGTCTCGGGTTCGCAGTTGTCGCCGATGAGGTTCGCAAGTTGGCCGAACGTTCGAGCGAAGCCGCCAAGGAAATCACGACGCTGATCAAGGAATCGACACAGCGCGTGAAGGAAGGTGCCGAGCTGAGCGAACAAACCGGCGAAGCCCTCAAGAAAATTATCGAAGGCGTGGAAGAAACCGCTCGCGGTATCTCCGAAATCGCCAGCGCGACCGAAGAACAAGCCAACACGGCGACCGAGGTCAACACGGGCATTCAGAATGTCGCGTCGATCACGGAAAACAACGCGTCGGCTGCCGAAGAGATGGCCGGTTCCGCCGAAGAGCTGTCGGGTCAGGCCGCGCAGCTTCAGGAACTCGTCGGTGCCTTCAACGTAGGCGGCGGCAAAGAGTAATCCCTAACGCGGCGGCGTTCGCGCCGTTGCGTGTTTGATATTGGGCAAGCTGCGGCGCACCACAACGGTGCGCCGCATCTGCCTGTCTTTGCGGAGCGGGAAGCAACAGATTAATTCAGGTCGTAGCGCGGTGCGGAATTGGTGACCGCACGCGGGGCGACCAGCCGGATTCAGCAATGGAGTGTGAACCGTGTCCGTAGATCTCTTAAAACTCTCTCCCGACGAATTCAAGAAGATCGCCAAGGTGGTCTACGATCGCACCGGCATTCACCTCGAAGACCGCAAGCTTAGCTTGCTCAGCAATCGACTGCGACGGCGCTTAAAAGCGCTAAAGATGGATACGTTCGAGCAGTACCGTAAGCACGTCGAAAGTGCCGCGGGCTTCAAGGAAGAAGAGCCACATTTCCTTTCGGCGGTCACGACCAACGAGACGTATTTCTTCCGCAACGAACAGCTTTGGCGCTTCTTTGAAAGCGAATTGGTACCTGACTTCGTCGAAACCAAGGGCAAGACGAAGAAGGAAGTGCGCATCTGGAGCGCGGCCAGCAGCAGCGGTGAAGAGGCTTACACAACCGCCATCATGCTGCGTGAACTGTTGCCGAACGTCAATACATGGAACGTCAAGATCATCGGCAGCGATATCAGCAGCAAAGTGCTCGATATGGCCAAGGCTGGCAAGTACAACGCCTACGCCGTTTCAAAGACGACGCCGGAACGAATCAAGAAGTGGTTCGATAAGGTCGGCACGGATGAGTTTCATTTGAAACCTGCCATCAAAGAGATGGTCACGTTTCAGTTCCACAATCTGCGCGACGACTTTCCCAGCGGTCGCTTCGACGTCATCTTCCTGCGCAACGTGCTGATGTACTTCGACATTCCTATGAAGAAGCGCGTCATTGACGTCGTAACCAAGGCGCTGGCGGATAACGGTCGCCTGATCGTCGGCGATGTCGACCCGATTCGCACGATCCCCGAACTCTCGGCACACATGACGTTGAGCTATCAACGACCTGGCGTTTATCAGAAACTGAAGACGGCGGCACAAGGTGCGGCAGATAAGAAGCTGGTGAAAGCGTGAGCGACTACGTTCCCGAAATTTCGGAAGAACTGTTGGCCGGCTTTCTCGACGAAGCCCCGGAGTATCTAGAGATACTCGACGAAGGGCTTATGGCGCTGGAAGAAAAGGCCAATCAGGGCTCCGGCAAGATCACGTTGGAGTCCGACGAAGATCAGGGTCGGATGAATGAGATGTTTCGCGCCGCTCATAGCTTCAAGGGCTTGGGCGCGGCGATGGGCTTCGACAAAATTCGCGATCTGACGCACGTGATGGAGACGCTGTTCGACCAGGTGCGCATGCAGAAGCTCGCACTGGCACCCGATGGTGTTGAAGCGCTCTTTAGCGTGATCGATCGTTTGAAAGCATTGATCGGTGAATTGAGCGATCCGCCCGAACAACCCGTGGCCATCGAAGACTCCGTCGCGCAACTCGAAGCGATTCTGAGTAGCGAAAATGCGCCACCGACTGCCGACGAAGAACAGCCGGCAGAGGTGGTCGGCGAAGCGCCGGAAGCTACGACCGAAATCGACGAAGCAACCGTGGTTGCCGAGGCGGAGCCTTCGGTTGACCAGACGCCTGCAGCCTTAACGGAAGATGCATCGGCGTCGTCCTCGAATGCTGCCGCCGAAAGCGCTATTCCGGCCGTCGGTACGGACAGCGCCGTGTTGGAAAACGCCGAGCTGGCGCAATTGTTTGTCGAAAGCACGTTGGAAACGATCGACGAACTGAACAACACGCTGCTCAAGCTTGAAGAAACACCGGACAACCTCGAAGCAATTAACGACGTTTTCCGATGCGCGCACAATATCAAAGGCGCGACAGGCGCGGCAGGTTGCAATGCCCTCTATGCGATGACGCACGACGTCGAGACGGTGCTCGATCTGGTTCGCAATCAGGAGATGCAGCTCACTGAAGAGTTGATGCAATCGGTGTTCTCGGCAGTCGATCGCGTACGAGCCGATGTTTCGCTGATTGGCGACGGTAAGCTTGAGGAACTCACGTCCGACGGCACGGTCGGACGCTTCGATCAATGGCTCAAAGGCAATAGCGCGAAATTGGAAGCGGCAGCGTCAGGCGACGCTATTACGGGCGAAGCTGTTGTCGACGTTGCGACCGCAGAAACGCACGAAGCCGTCGATGCAACGAGCACGGAAGCCCCCGTAACGACTGATGCGCCGTCGACCGTCGAGTCTAACGATATTGAAGAGGCGGTAAGTACGTCGGATGCCGAAGTTGAAACCACGCCAGTGTCGGAAGAATCCGTTTCCGACTCGGAAGCGCCAGTGGACCTTTCGGATGATGTCATCAACGTTGAGATTTCATTCGAGAAAGACTTCGTCGAATCTGAAATCCAAGCCTATCTCATCAATAACAAACTGAGCGAAGTCGGCGATGTGCTGAAGTCCAATCCGGATGTCGACAGCCTCGACGGTAGCAATCCGCTCGAACAGATCACCTTCACCATCAGCACCGACGCCAACCCGGCTGCGGTTGCCGAATTGGTGTCCGGCTATGAGTCCAAGGCTGTCCGTATCTTGAATGCCGACGGCCAAGTATCGGCAGGATCGGAAGCAGTCTCTCCGTCTGAACCGACGGACGATGCCGCCGCGGAAGCGAAAGCCGAACCCGTACCTGCTGCTTCGCCCGCAACTGCTCCCTCACCAGCACCGGCAGCTCCAGTGGCCGAAGCACCGAAAGCTACGCCCGCACCCGCTGCGAAAGTTGATAAGCCATCGTCACAGGCTCCAAAGGAAGAACCGAAGCAGGAAGCCAAGCCGGCTGCATCGGTACCGAAACCCGCCGAAGCCGCCAAGCCTGCCGAAGCCAATAAGCAACGCACGCCGCCGAAGGTTGGCGAGACGATTCGCGTTGACCTGGAGCGCCTCGATCAGTTGATGAATCTTGGAGGCGAGTTGGTCATCAACAAGGCGCGCTTAACGCAAATCCACGGTCGATTTGAACCGCTCTTCCAAGGACAAAGCTTGGGCTATGTCGTCGACGATATGGCGCATCGACTGCAGCAATTGCAAGATACGATCGAACAAGCAGAACAGTCGGAGACTGGCGGTCGCGGCTTGGGTGCCATTGCCGATTCCGTCAAAGGTGTCGCCGACGGTTTCAATTCGATCAGTCAGGTCGTGGGGCAAGTTCAAACTGCCCGCGGCGCGATGAACGATTTCTCCGAAGCGCTACACGCGCTCAACCTCGTATCGGAAGGTATGCAAAAGCGCATCATGGAAACGCGAATGGTTTCCGTGGGGCCGCTGTTCCAACGCTTCCGCCGCGTCGTTCGCGATATATCGCGTGCAACGGGCAAGAAGGTCGATCTCATTCTGAAGGGTGAGCAAACCGAACTCGACAAGCGCATGATCGACGAGTTGGGCGATCCGCTGACGCACATGATTCGCAATAGCGTCGATCACGGTATCGAAAAGCCGGCCGATCGCGTGAAGGCGGGCAAACCGGAAACGGCACAGGTCACGCTCGAAGCATTCCATCGCGGTCGCCATATCTGCATTCAGGTTCGCGACGACGGAAAGGGTGTCGACGTCGAACGCGTCCGGGCCAAGATCATCGAACGCGAAATGGCCAGCCCGCAAGAAGCGGAGCGGATGAGCGAAAAAGAGGTCATTCAATACATCTTCAAGCCGGGCTTCTCCACTGCCGAGCAGGTGACCGATCTTTCCGGTCGCGGCATGGGCATGGACATCGTGCTCAACAAGCTTGAAGCCATCAACGGCACTGTCGAAGTCGACAGCGTTACCGGCGAAGGTGCGACGGTCACGATCAAGTTGCCGCTGACGCTGGCCATTATTACTGCGATGATCGCAAGAATCGGTAACTCGGTTTACGCGATTCCGTTGGAAGCCGTGGGTGAGATCATCACGGCCAACGGCAAAGACATGAAGTTCATTCAGAAGAAACGCGTTTGCCGGGTACGCGAACGGGTGATTCCGGTGGCGTATTTCGAGCAAGTATTCGACGCCCGCGCTCCGGAGTTACAAACGCAATCGCGCGATAACGACTCGCTCACGCTCATGATTCTCGAGTCACAAGACGAGCGCATGGGGCTCGTCGTGGACGAGCTGATTGGGCAGGAAGACGTCGTAATCAAGAGCATTGCCGAGAATTTCCAGAACGTGAACGGGATTACCGGTGCTTCGATCATGGGGGACGGTCGTGTCTCATTGATTCTCGATGTCGCGACGATGATGACTATGTTCGCGCAACGCATTGATGCCATCGCGCGACCGCAAGTGAAATCGGTATTGGAAGAAGCGCTCAAGCCGCAGCTCGAACAAAGCACGGAGGAGGTAGTACATGCCGGCTGATATGCAGGCCATCAAGCAAAACGAACTCTCCGACGCGCTGCGCACAGTTGCGGTCAATAGCGCGTACAACGCCTCGCGTGCGCTGTCCAAGTGGTTTCGCAAGGGCGTGCGCCTGACGTCGGATGGTTTCGAATCGTTGCCGCTCGACGAAGTCGTGACGGCGGCTTGCCAGCCCGAAGACGCAGTGGTGGCGGCACATATGCCGCTCGAAGGCGATCTCGACGGCAACGTGCTACTGGTTTTCAAAGAAGCCACTGCATTCAAAATCATCGACATGATGATGGGCGCTGCCGAAGGCACGACGCAACAAGTCGGCGAAATGGAAGCGTCATGCATTCAGGAAACCGGCAACATCGTTGCGACCGCCTTTACCAATTCGCTCGCCAGTTGGTTGAGTTCAGAGACGATACCGGCGGCACCGACCGTCGTGCACGATATGGCGTGTTCGGTCATCGAACCGCTGCTCGTCAATCAAGCGACGATTGGCGACCATGCCTTGGTGTCGCGCACCGAGTTCGAAATGGACGGCCAACAGCTCGATTGGTTCTTGCTGCTGTTGCCATCAGCCAAGTCGCTCGACCAGATGCAAGACCGTTGTGCCAGTGAATCGTTTAAACAAAACGCACTGCACACAATCGCAATTAATGGCGCGTTCAACGCATCGCGCGCCATGTCGAAATGGCTGCACAAAGGCGTACGCCTGAGCACCGAAGGTTTCGAACGCGTGCCGCTAAAAGAAATTTGTCAGGGCGACAGTTCGGACACGGTGGTTGCGGGGCTACATCTCTCGCTCGGGTCGCAAATGCACGGCCATACGTTGATGGTTATGACCGAGCCGACGGCGTTCGAACTCGTCGATCTCATGACGGGGAAGCCCGAAGGCACTACCAAAGAATTCGATGAGATGACCCAATCCTGCCTTAAGGAAACGGGCAACATTGTCAGCAGCGCTTTCGTGAATAGCTGGGCCAAATGGCTCGACATTCATACCGAACCACAGCCGCCGCGTTTGCAGGTGGATATGTTGGAAGCGATTTTGCAGGCCGTGGTCGTTGAGCAAGCGATGGTGAGCGATGAAGTATTCCTTGCGCGGACCTCGTTTAGTGTGGACGGTCGCTGGCTGGATTGGAACTACTACGTGTTGCCGACACCCATGTCGCTGCGACTGATCGAGACCTCCTTGAGTTGAGCGGGGATGTGATGAGCGAAGTCATGAACATCGGTATCGCGGAGATCAAGGTGGCCAAGTGCCCTAACACGCTGCGCACCGTATTGGGTTCGTGCGTCGGCGTGGCGATCTTCGATCGCGTCGCAAAGGTCGGTGGAATCGCACACGTGATGTTGCCCGACTCGTCGATGGGTAAAGGCGCCAAAGGTAAGTTTGCCGACACTGCGGTCGAAGCATTGATCGAAGATGTTTTGATGGCGGGAGCCGAAAAGAAGCGTCTGACCGCGAAGATTAGCGGCGGGGCGTCGATGTTCGGTACCAAGGTCGATAACGGTATCGGCGATCGAAATATCAAAGCGGTGAAGTCGCGTTTGAGCGAGTGTGCCATTCGTCTGGCCGCCGAAGATGTCGGCGGCAACAAGGGGCGGCGGATGATGCTCGACCCCAATACGGGCGACGTAACGGTTCAGGTAATTGGAGCGGATCCCGTAAAGATCTGATTTTTTGAAGGAGCATTCCGTGGCAACAAAAGTTCTCGTAGTCGATGACGCCGCGTTCATGCGACACATGATCAAGGGCATTCTGACCGACATCGGTTGCGAAGTCGTTGACGAAGCAGTCGATGGGGAAGACGCGTGCGCCAAGTACGAGGCTACCAAGCCCGATCTGGTCACCATGGACCTGATCATGCCCAAGAAGGGCGGGCTCGATGCCTTGAAAGATATTCGCGCCAGCGATCCGACCGCCAAGGTAATCGTGATCTCCGCGATCGATCAGCGACAGCCGCTGATGGAAGCGTTGAAGCACGGTGCGGCCGATTACGTTGTGAAGCCGTTTGAAAAAGAACGCGTGCAAGAAGCGGTCAACCGGGTTATCGCCGGTTAGCCGCAATGCAGCGTATGTGTTAGCGACGTCTATCGTTTTGCCACGTTGTTCGCGAAGGCGACAGGGCGCGACGATGGTCGCCGATCTCAGTTCTTAGGTTCCTTTCGCCGGGTGCTTGAAAATGCCAATTCGCGTCTTAATTGTTGATGATTCGGTTTTCATGCGTGGTATGCTGAAGAGCGCGCTCGATAGTGTGAAAGACATCGAGATCGTTGGCACTGCCATGAACGGCACGGAAGGCCTTAAGAAAATTTTGCAGCTCAAACCCGATGTTGCCACGCTCGACGTGGAAATGCCGGGAATGACGGGCTTGGAAGTGCTCGATACGGTAATGAAGGAAGCGCCTATGCCGATCGTAATGGTGTCGACAAAGACGCAAAAAGGCGCTCAATTCACGCTCGACGCGCTACGCAAAGGTGCCGTCGACTGCATCGCCAAGCCGCTCGGTGAGAAATCTGCAACGCTGCAAAGCTTTCGCGAAGAAGTGCTCAACGCGGTACGCGCCGCTTACGAGAGCAATCGCAAGAACATCGGAAAGAACGACGATCACGTTGCACCCATTGCAGGTTTGGCAAACGTACCGAAAGATGCCATCGTCGCGATCGGCATCAGTGCCGGCGGCCCGGCGACGCTGCACAGGCTGCTCCCTGCGTTACCCGCGAACTTTCCGGCGACCGTTATTACACAGCACATGCCGGCCGATTTTACGGCACCGTTCGCAAAGCGGTTAAACGAAGAAGCCGCCATGACGGTTAAAGAAGCCGAAGAAGGCGACGCTTTGCGTCCTGGGCAGGTGCTGATCGCGCCCGGCAGCCATCACCTCAAGATCGAGAAACATCTGGGCAAGCTGGTGTGTCGACTGGACAACGGGCCGAAGGTCTCGGGTTTTCGACCGTCGGTGGACGTGTTATTTACCTCGATTAGCAAAGTCGCCGGTGACCGAACGGTCGCCATTGTCATGACGGGAATGGGTGACGATGGCTCGCGTGGCATTCGACTTCTGAAGGAAGCCGGTGCATCCACGCTCGCTCAAGATCAGGAGTCGAGCATCGTGTTCGGTATGCCGAAGGCCGCGGCACGGACAGGTTTCGTCGATCGCGTGGTGGGGCTTGCCGACATTCCGCAGGCACTGCTCGATGCGGCGGTGCAGCTAGGTACGCCCGCAACAGTGTAAAGCCGGTTCGTTTCGGCGCACGCTGTATATTCGAAAAAAAGGTTTAGCTTTGGTTGGCCGAAGTGAGTTCGATCGATCAACGCGACGACAAGCCTTATGCGTGGCGTTCAGATCGTTGAACGTTTGCCATCAATTCTTGCGGCGCGTCTTCATCTAAAATTCCGCAATAAACCGCCCCGCAAAACGAACAGTGAAATCGTTCGCCTGCTTGGGTATTGGTTGCAAGAGAAATCGGCAATTCAAGCCCGCATTCGATGCAGGCGAAACGCTTCTTGTCGTCCACAATAAAATCCCACTCGATCAAAACCAAGCTTGCGTTGGTTGATACTGTTGAATCATTCATTCGGTAATAAATATGATCGGCTTGAATTTGGCAAGGGAACTTTAAGTTTTCGATTTTTATATTTGTCTATTTTTGTGCAAGGTCGAATCGCGTATGTCGATCGGTTAATGGCAACGAGTTGGGTTAAGTAGTGCATTCGATCTGTGGATGCTTAGCGCACTCATAACAAAGCGTGACGAAGTATTGGGTTAGATGTGGGGATAGTCCAGTGTTGGTTACAATAATCCAGTCAGTCTTAAAGGGTATTAGTCTGGGCGTTTTCGAAAAAGGAGATGGGCTTAACGTGTAACGTTTTGCCGACGCAAGTTCATCAGGATGGGGAGTGTGATGGCAGCGCATAACACTTCGCCGGCACCAGCGGCAACAAACGCCATGCGATAAGACGCGACCGATTCAAAACCGATCTCTCTCATTAACCATAGTGTCGCACCAGCCACTAACGGTCCTAGGAAGAAGCCAAGCGAGCCCGCCGCGTTAAACCCGGTGAAGGCCGCACCGCGATGACCTTCGGGGGCAAGGTCCGCACAAAGCGTGAGGTTGGGCGCGAACATCAAAGCGCTCAACACGCCCGATGCAATCATCGCTGCAGGCATCCATTCGATATCCAACACGCCGTAAAGGGCGAAAACGACACCGAAGCCAGCGGACGCAAATGCAATCGGTAAGGCGCGACCGATGCGATCGACGAGGCGACCGGCTGGGTAAACCAGTATCGCGAACGGTGCGAGGAACAAGACCAACGTCCGGCTGCGCTCGTCGGGAGACAACCCGTGCACTTCGGCCAAAAACAACGTAAACGTGGAAATCACCACGCCAACGCAAAAGCGATCCATAAAGGCGTACGCATATGCAATGTTTAATGCGGGCTGTTCGCGCGCAATGGAAAGCCAACTGCGCCGCTGAGTGGGTTTGTTGTCACTCGCTTGTTGCTCGGGCACAAACAGCAACACCAATAATGCAGCCGTCGCCGAAATGCCGCCACCGACGATAAAGATCCACGTGTCCAAATGCGTCCAAACGATCCCACCCAATCGCGTACCGCACGCCGTACCGAACATCATCGCCGCGCCCACGATCCCCATGACGCGACCACGACGATCATCGGGTGCATAACTCGCAACCAGCGCCATGAGCGAACTGAGCGCCATGATGTGCGCCGCGCCTTCGAAGAATCGAATCGCCAACAGCATCTCGCTGCTTGTGGCGAATTTCATTAGTGCGAATAGCACGCCGTCGGCAGAAAGGCCGACGATGGCCGCCGTCTTGAGCCAGCCGCCGCGATTGGCCGCCTTCGCGATGAACGGTGCCAACATAAACGCACCGAGCATGTTGATGGATTGAAAGCTGTGGGTCGCAACGACGCCGACGTTGAAAGCGTCGCTCACGATTTCTTTGAGCGGCGCAACCAACATGGTGACCGGCAGCATGCACATCCAGGTGATGCCGGCGAGCGTCAGAATGCGACCGAGCGGTTGGGCGTCGCTGCGCGACGATTGCTTGGTGTAGGGTAGGTTGATCACGGGGGCCTGGGGCCTGCTGGCCGTTTTCATAGTCGGCATATCCTAGAGGCGATTTCGATACTGTGCAGCAGCGCAAACGGCGCTTGACCGCGAAAATGCCCCGTTTCCCGTATGCGACAAGCCCCTGATGGATGAATCGGCCAATATCGGGCCTCACCCTAGGTCGACGTGATTCCCGCGCCGCTTGGGTTGCAATATGGCTGTCGGATCGGCAAATTGTGCCGAACGCGGCTATCGTCTTTATCATCGGAGGCAGGGGCCTGCCGATATCTCCCGTGACGGATCAATCATTGAAATCTGCACCTTGCTAGGCTTTGAGAGGAAACCCATGGTCACCATCGGAATGAATTACGACGTGCTCGAAGGCAAGAACAACGAATTCGAGACGGTCTTTTACAAGGTGCTCGACCTGATGGACGAGATGGACGGTCACAGCAAGACCAACCTGTTCCGCGACGTACGCAACGGTCAAACCTATCTCATCATGTCGGAGTGGACGGATGAGGCCGCCTTCAATGCGTTTATCAGCTCCGACCAGTTCAAGAAGGTGGCCGATTGGGGTAAATCGCAGATTCTGGCCGGCCGACCGCATCACGAAGTGTATGGTGGCGGCTCAAAGGCCACCGCCGGCGCGCCCACAGGCGGCGGCTGCCCCGTCGCGCACTAAGCGCGGACTTCTCGAATCGGCGGTTCCCTCGACTTTGGTACTCCTGGACCGGGTGCCCCTGTCCTTTCAGGGCTGGGGGACTGAATCACGCTGCGAATCACGATTCGTTTTGTAACGGCGATTGATTCGCGGAATCACCGGATGCAAAACGGTGCCACAGCGCAGGGGTGCCCCTGCCCCTCTGGGGCTGGGGGACTAATTACTCCCGACGAATCAAACAACCAACGAAACTCCACAGGCACACGACCCGATAAAACGTGTGCCTGTTTTGTTTTTTACGGAGTCGTCTCAATGCCCAGTTCCACTCTCGGTCGCGCCGTCGCATACGCGGACATGGCGCGTCAAATGCATCGAATCAAAAAGAGCACCGACGAGGTGCGCGCCGAGCGCGCTCGCACATTGCTCGCTCAACGCATGGGGCGCCTGCGCGGTTTGCCACAAAAGGTCGGCCAGTTGTTAAGCATGAGCGACGACGACGTGCGGTCCGAAGCCTTCGGCGATCTCAACGACCAGGCCGAGCCGTTGCCGTTCGATGAAGTGCAGCCACTCATCGAAGCCGCTTGGGGCAAGTCGCTGAATGAGGTGGTTTCGGAGATCGACCAAACAGGTCTGGCCGCATCGTTGGGGCAGGTGCATCGCGCCGTATTAAAAAACGGTCGCGAAGTCGCGATCAAGGTGCAATACCCGGAGATGGATCGGGCAGTCGCGAACGATCTGCGCATGCTCGGATGGTTATCCAAACCGGTTGGCGACTTACGGCGCGGATTCGATATGAATGGTTATCGCGTTGAACTGCGTCGCGATCTCGATGAAGAACTCGATTACCGCACGGAGGCCAATCATCAACGCGCAATGCGCCAAACGCTTGCGAACTGCGATGGCTGGGTCGTTCCCGACGTTATTGATGAATTGTCGACCGACAAGGTATTGGTCACGGCGTGGGAGCCGGGCGAATCCATCGACGCCGTCGCCAATTGGCCCGATAGTCAACGCCGTTTGCTCGGGCGACGATTGCTCGATGGGTTCTTTCATTCTCTGTTTCGCACTGGCTTGGTGCATGCGGATCCGAACCCCGGCAACTACCGTTTTCGCTTGGTCGGCAACGATCCGCAGATCGTGCTGTACGACTATGGTTGCGTGCATCGCTTGAGTCCCGAGAAAAGACTCATGCTGTTGAAGCTGATTGCGATGACCATGGAGCAGAATGGTGATCCATTCAAAGTGTTGGTTGGACTCGGCTTCAATGGCGAGTTGCTCGAACCGTTGCGCGAGAAGTTGCCGGCAGTTTGTCGCGTGTTGTGCGCTCCGTTTGCGGGGGGCTGTGGCGATGATTCGACGTGGCGCTTGGGCGAGCGGATCGGTGATATCCTTGGCAGCGATCGATGGAACTTTCGCATTGCGGGGCCGCCCGATTTGATCTGGTTGCTGCGTGCATTTCGCGGCGCGTCGTATTACCTCAGCCGAATGGATGCGTACGTCTCGTGGGAGTTTGCGATTCGACATTTTCTGACGGAGCGTGCCGTGGAGCTGGCTGCGATCGATGTGTCTTCGCCCGGGCCAACGAGTGGATTGGAAGG
>JAUIHO010000093.1 GCA_030432035.1 Phycisphaerae bacterium | reverse complement strand
CTGATCACTCGCTGGACGCAACCGACGACGGAACGACCGCAGGTTGTTCAAGAGATCGAACAATTGGTGGACGACCTTGAGGACGCAGGACGGACCTGTGTTCCGGCGGCCATTCCTTTGGTAGTTGATGGCAAGGTGGTGTACCGCACGATGCGAGGGCTGTCGGTCGTCGATGCGGAGACAGGGCAGCAACTGTGGGAGACGCCTGAGAGTATCAGCATCGAGCGACTGTTGGCTGGCGAAAATGTCCCTCGCCCGGGCACAAACAGTGGTCGCCAGCGCATGCGACCCGTCGAATTGCTCAACCGTTGGATCGTGCCGCTCGAAAAACGGTACGACTTCCTCACGATGCCCAACGGTAAGAAGCTGCAGATGCCGTTTGACCAGTTGATCATCTTCTCGACCAACCTCGAGCCCAAAGATTTGTGCGACGACGCGTTCCTTCGTCGTATTCCGTACAAGATCAACGTCGGCGACCCGACCGAGGCGGAATTCCGCAAGCTGTTCGACTTCGTCGCCCCGGGGTTAGGCTTCGAGATGAACGACGAGTCCAAGAAAGCGCTCGACTACCTCATCGACACGCATTACAAGCCCAATGACCGGCCATTCCGCTGCTGTCAGCCGCGCGACTTGATGCTGCAGGTGCGTAACCGCTGCCGCTATCTGGGCTTGGAGCAGCGACTCACGCCGGATCTATTCGACTACGCCGTCAGCGTGTACTTCACGATCATGTAAGCAGCGGCAGGTCCTGCGCGACCACTTGTAACGAAAGATTGGTGACGTCCACCGACGATGAATTCGGTGGACGTTTTCAATTTGACAGCCTGCGGCGGCCTAGCTAGGCTGTACCCGCCTTAGCGTGGTAAGCGTATTTCTGAAAACGGTTTATGTAAGCGAGGCAGTGTCTTGACACGGATGCGACTGGGCAGCACGGCGGCAGTTTTACTCTTGGCGGCAGCGTTCGTGCCGGCGGGTTGCGGTGAGAAGCGCGTAGATGGTCCGACCATTCTCGCAAAGCGCGATCAGCCCTACGTCGCCGACGTGCCGGTGCCGAAAGATTTCGAAATAGATCTTCGCAAGAGCACTTACGAAAACAAGCCCGGCAGCCGTTACATCAAGCACATTTACATCGGTAAGGAATCGCGCATCGCGATTAACAACTTCTACAAGGAGTTGATGCCCGAAGAAGAATGGAGCTTTGTGGATGAGAAGCTTCAAAACGGCGTCTACACCTTGAACTTTGAAAAAGGCAAGGAAGCCTGCGAGGTCCGGATCGATAACGTACCGGGTGGGCTGTTTGGGCCGAAAACGCGTATTACCGTCGAAGTCATCGAGCGGAAGTAGCGCAACGTAAAGCCTTGCCGTCCCGTCCCGTGCAATAACTAGAAACCCGCCGCTCTCGGTGCCGCGTGAAATCGCGTGCGCCGCGGCTTAGCGAAACACCATAACCCATAGAGGCCGGCAACCCGATTGGCCGGTAGTAAACGATGAAAAGCGAACGACGACACGAACTACAGCAAGACGAACTTTCGGTGCAGATCGAAAAGGTCTCCGAATCGGTTAAGCAAAATGCCGCCACCATCATCGGCGTGGTGGTTGCAGTGGTAGCCCTTTTGGCCGCCGGCGCATACTTTATGAACCAGCGCGCCAACGCCAAGGACCAGGCGTACGCCACCCTCTTTACGCCCAACGCGGAAAACGAAGATCCGGCGGCCCAGATCGCCGAGTTTCGCCAGGTGGCCAAAGAGAACGTAACGTCCGCCATCACCGTGCAGGCGTGGATGAACATTGGCGACACCGCCATGCAATACATCTATCGCAACCGCCCCGAAACCGAAGCGGCCGATCCGGAAAAGCGCACGCAAATGCTCAAAGAAGCAGATGAAGCGTTCAATACGGTGCTGGGCGTCGCCGGCAACGACCTGACCGCCAATGGTCGCGCTCACATAGGCTTGGGCCTCGTCGCCGAAGCGCGTGGTGAATTTGACGCCGCCCGCAAGCATTACGAAGCCGTCGCTTCCGGCAAGCAGTTCGAACTCACGGGCTTGAAGACCCAAGCACAGTATCGCATCGACCATATCGATAATTGGTCGGACCCGATCACGTTCCCTGAGCCCGTCGTGAAAGCCGAAACCGTCGACACGACCGGCACCGAAGCCACGTTTGACCCGGCGGCCATCGACGTCACCGACAATGCCGACCTCGAAGACATGACACCGACCGACGACAGCGACGAAGACGCCGCAAACGAAACGGAGACGTCGGGCCAGTAAGCAAGCAAACATCCACCACGGAACGTGCAGCCTTGCATGCAATAAGCGCAAATCGTTAAAGCCTGTACGAGTCGTGCGCAACGGCGATTCCGCGCTGCTGTCGCACGCACACGTTTCAAAATACACCTAGCCTTGGATAATTCAATTGATTCCTCAAACGATTAAAACGCGCGGTCTGCACACGGGAATCCGCTTTGCCCCGCAGGTCGTGCTCGATAAGGCGCACAAGCAGAAGTTTCAAATCAAAGCCAACGAAGGCTTCGATTGGCAGCGCCACGAATATTCAGACCGCGTCTGGCGCTTGGCCACGCCCCAGCCCGATGGCGATCGCCGCAGCGAAATCAAGCTGACGGTCCAGCCCGATACGATGACGTTTGAAGATTCGTTCCCGACGGGCCCACTCGAAGTCTTTCTCGACAACCTAAAGCTCGCGATGGATGCCGCCGCCGATGTGTTTAGCCCGCAAGTCATGCTCGGCAGCGGCACGATCATTCGCATGACGGTCGAAGCCGAAGGCGGCGACGCCCGCGTGTTTTTGGGTAAACACTGTTTGCAGATGGACGACCGCCTCAAGCCGTTGGGCCGACCGGTACATGGCGTGGGGTTGAAGATGCTCCTGCCACCGCTACCGGGCGAAGGTCAACCCAAGTGGCAAGCCACGCTGCGTATCGAATCGCTCGTCGAAGATGTGCGGCAGATTTTTATCGAAGTGGATGCCCGTTGGTCCAACCCGACACAATGGAGCCCACAGGCCGTACTCGAACGCGTGCAAACCGCGCAGAAGTTCGCCACACACGAAGTCATTCATTTCTTGCAGGGTTTCGGCGGCGTTTAATCACGCATCGACTTGCGAATCTAAGAATTCGACGCTTCCGCCGACGCGACCGACAGCGGTGGCTCGATCCCTTTTGCGCCACCGATCAACTCCGGCGTCGATTCGCCTTCAACCGATCCATCGCGATACGTCGTGCCGCGCCAAACAACACGCCCCGACCCCATCGCACAATACAACGCATTGGCCAACGTGCCGCAGGCAACCAGCCCGCCCAACGGATAGACCAATCCGAAACGCATCGGCACAGCGCTAAGGCGATAAAAGACCGACATCGCCATGATCTGAAAAACCAAGCTAACCACGGCAATCGACAGTAACGACGGTGCCTCCCACGCCCACGATTGGCCAGCGATCAGAGCGCCCGCCGCCACCAACCACGGAAACACCGTAAAGTATGCGATCACGAACAGCGCCATCGCAATGCGCGCGGCATTGGGAAAGCTGCCGACGAATATCCGCGTCCAACCTCGCCACATCTGCCGCACGTCTTCGTACATCCGAACGGTATAAAGCCCGCGACCTACCTGCACTTTGAGATTCTGGCCGGCGGCGCGAGCGCGACGCGCAAAGGCGATGTCTTCATTCAACTCGGTCTTCACTGCCGCGTGGCCGCCGAACGCGTCGTAACAACTGCGCTTCATCAACATAAACGCGCCGTTGGCGTACGCCGCCTTACCGCGATTCACCGACATGGGGTTGAACCACAACATCATGACGGCGCTACAGGCAGGTTGAATCACGCGTTCCCAGAATGACTCAGCCTTATGCGAAGGCAGGATCGATAGAAAGTCGGCATCGAGTTCGCGCGCCTTGTCCAACGCCGTCGTCAATACATTCGGCGATAGAAACTCGCAATCGGCGTCGGTAAAGCAAAGCCATTCGCCAGTCGCGTCGGCAACGGCATGATGCATCGCGTGGTTTTTTCCGAACCAGCCTTCCGGCAATTCTTTGATGCGAATGTATCGAAAGCCGTCCAACTCGCGCGCCAACCCGTCGAGAATTTGCGGCGTCGCGTCGTCGCTGCGGTCGTCCACGCAAATCACTTCAAAATCCGGGTATTTCTGCATCGTTAACGAACGCACGCAGGTTTCGATATTGCGCTCTTCGTCTTTAGCGGCCACGATCATCGAGATCGACGGCGCATCGCCAGCCGGCTCGGTCGCGTCCGACGGCGTCAGCGGCGGCAGGAATTTATCGAAGAGGCTTAGCACCACGAGGCGACCGGCCCACATCGCGGCCACACCGACGGTTAGAAAATACAGCACCCAGTGCAAGGCAAACTCGCGATCGGCGGTTGATTGGGGTTAAACGTAATCGTGTAAGCCATACACGATCAGGATGGCGACCAGATACAACAAAATCTGGACCACTTCGCTGCGAAACCGCGCTCCTCGCAGGCGAAGCAAGTGTAGCACAATATAACGCCGCATGAGCATGCGCTCACGCCGGGGCTCGTTTAAAAAGACCAGCCAACTCCAGAGCCACCGCAGGAACATCACGGCGGCATAGATCGTGAGCCCAACGGCCAGCGTCCATCGCCACAACTCAAACAGATCGCGTTCGAGCAGGTTCAATCGTCGTCCTCGTCGCCGCCCATGCGGTCGCGCGGCATCATAAGGCCGTCAAACAGGGCCGAACCAATACGGACCTGCGTCGCTCCACACTCGATCGCGACTTCAAAATCGTCACTCATTCCCATCGAAAGCTCGCTAAATGCCGGCGTCACGAAGCGTTCACCACGCATGTCCTCAAACACATCGCGTAGGCGATTAAAATAGAGCTTAAGCTCGTCGGGCGTGCAATCGATCGGCGCCATCGTCATGAGCCCACGCAGCCGAATCCCGTCCCACTCGGCGAAATGCTCCGCCAAATGCGTCACGGCCCCCACTGCCACGCCAAACTTGGTCTTCTCGCCGCTCGTATTGACCTGCAGCAGCATGTCGATCACACGACCCACGCGACGAGCCTGAGTGTGCAAATCTTCCGCGAGGCGCAAGCTATCGACGCTGTGGATCATCTCGATCCACGGCACCACCATCTTCACCTTGTTGCGTTGCAAATGGCCGATCATATGCCAGCGCGGTCGCGGCAGCGGATCGCTGCCCAGCACGGCACGCCGTTCGGCGGCTTCGTGCAACATGCCCGCGCGCTGATTGAGTTGCTGAGGGCGGCTCTCGCCGAGATCCAAAACGCCCATGTCCATTGCCATGCGCACGACGTCGAGTTCGACGTACTTGGTGACGGCCACCATGCGCACCTCTGCCGGATCGCGTTTGGCTTTGTCGCAGGCCCGCGCGATTTTGTCTTTCACACGTTTGAGGTTTTCTTGGAGCTTGCGCTTATTGGTAGTGCTGGTCTTGGCAATCACAGGCAACGCGTCCCTTCGTCACTCGAAACCTCCAATCGGGAAGTCTCGTGTTATTCGGACGTATGTTACCAGCAAATTGCCTTCAAAAAAAGCTTCACCCGTGGGCGAATTCGAGCGTCGCGGTGACCGCACGATGGTCGGAGCCCCCGCCGATGATCACGTTGTAATTGTGAATTCTCACGTTCCAACGCGTCAGAATGTGATCGATGGCAAACCGCAGGCCGTACGTCGGACGCGTGGCGGGCATTTTCTGATCCGCAAGGTCGCGAGCATTCTGCCAGCTAGCCTTGATCGCCGAGAACGCAGGCGCACCGTCAAACGTGTTCAAATCCCCCGCAACGATATGGTCGAATTGCGGCTTGCCCGCCGCCCATTGATTGAAGTGGTTGAGTTCCCGCCGGCGCAACAATTCCGACGGTAGGAACATCAACGGCGGCCAACCGAGCATCGGCGTGAGGTGCAGGTTGGATACGACTAACTCCGAATCGTCGAGCGCGACGCGGCTGACCATCCCATAAGGTTGCGTCGGCCAGCATCGCAACACCGACTCGGGCGTGACGGTGCCCCACGATGCGAGCGTGAGATTGCCGACCCGCCGTCGCCCTTTGCCCCAAAGAAAATTTAAATCGCCGGGCCCCATGCCCAGATCGTCGCGCATCTGATCGACGCACGTTGCGTCGGACTCATAAAAGCGCTCCGGCACCACTTCCTGCAGGCACAGTATCTCCGGTTGGTAATCGCGAATAACGGCGAGTGTTTCGCGCCAATTAAAACCAAACTGCACGTTATATGTCATGAAACGAACGGAAGTCGTGCCGGGGGCAACCGTTGAACGCGTCTTAAGTTGTGGAATGATTCGATTGGTCGTGGTGTGTTCGCGTAACGTCGAAATCGGTGCACCCATGTAGCGTTCTTCCCTTCCGCTGTGGCCGGCGCGCAGCGCGACCGTGGTCAACCGGTAAGCATAAGTTGTATCCCGAAAGACTATCGGCAAACTCAGCCGATTACTCACGAGCAGAAGAGGACGTGCGTTGATTGGAGTAAACAGCGAGAGGATTTTGCGGACGTGCGCTTAACCCGCGGCTTTATCGGTAGCAGTCGACTCGGCTTTGTTATCGACCCGCAGAAAGCCAAAGCGTACAAACGTTACCGCCAACACCACCGGCACGATCACAGCAATGGCGATCACCGCAACCATATCGAGCCGCAAACACAAATTGCCCACCACACCGAACACAGCGCCGACCGCATAACAAATGAGCACCGTCTGTCGCACGCCGCAACCGTGATCGCGCAATTGGTCGTAAAAGTGGCTGCGATCGCCAATAAAGAGCGGCTTACCATTGAGCTTGCGCCGCACGATGGCCAACGACGTATCCATGATCGGCACGCCGCAGAAGAACAGCCCGGCCACCAACCCGCGCCAACCCCACATTGCGCACGCGATCAAAATCATCGACGCCAACGCCCCGCCCAACAGTAGCGAGCCACTATCGCCCATAAACATCGATGCGGGTTTGAAATTGAAAAAGAGAAACCCGACACAGCCGCCGACCGTCGCGAGGGCGAGGATCATGCCGACGTTTTGAAAGCTTGTCGCAGCCGCCTGCCAGAATGCCACCACGAATGACGCCGCGGCAACGGCAGTCACGCCCGCACACAATCCGTCGAGCCCGTCGATCAGATTGGTCGAGTTCGTCGCGCCCGCAAACAAGCCCGCCGCAAACAACGCGACCAGCACCGTCACCGCAATCCCCGTCACGCCCACGCCGACTTCACTCAACAGCGTGATGCCCGCCGATTCGCCGACCTGCGTCAGCGCCAACGGCAAGGCCGCACCGGCCTGCACAAGCAAACGCAGCTTCGGCGGCAGATGCCGAATGTCATCCACCAAGCCAACCAACATCAGAATGGTTCCGGCCATTAACAGCGGCAGTACAACATTAATTGGGAAAACGTTGGTAGCGACGGCCGTCAGCAATCCCGCAAGCCAGCCACAATATATCGCCAAGCCGCCCAGATAAGGGATCGGCTTCTCGTGCGGCTTCAAGCCCGCATCGGGGCGGTCGAAAAAATCCAGCTTGATCGCAAGCCCGCGCACCAGCGGCCCCATGACCAACGTTGCGCCCAGCGCCGCGCCGAATACCCAGCCGACGCTGGCGAGGCTAACCGTTCCAAGCATGGTCGTAGAAATCCGCGATGGTGCCGGCGACGCGCGCCTGCTGCTGCTCGGTCAATTCGGGATACACCGGCAAGGCCAACACTTCGGCGGCAGCCTGTTCGCAATGCGGCAAGTCGCCGACCTTTCCGCCGCGATAGGCGAAGCATTCCTGAAGGTGCAGCGGCACGGGATAGTACACTTCGGTCGAGATGCCCTGCTCGGCCAGATACGCACGCAATTGATCGCGCCCCGGGCAGCGCACGACGTATTGATTGAAGATCGACACGTTATGGTCGGCGATATGCGGCAAGCCCAGCGGCGTTTTCTCGAGCAAGCCCGCGTAACGACATGCGTTTTCCGCACGTGCTTTAGACCAACCATCGAGATACGGCAGCTTGATGCGAATGATGGCGGCTTGCAAGGCGTCGAGGCGGAAGTTTCCGCCGATGAGTGCGTGATAGTACTTCGGTTCGGCACCGTGATTGCGCATCTTGGTGCAGGCTTTAGCGAGCGTTTCGTCGTTGGTGACGATCATGCCGCCATCGCCGAAGCATCCGAGATTCTTACTCGGGAAAAACGAGAACGTGCCCAACGCGCCGATCGAACCGGCCTTCTTACCCTTGTACGTTGCACCGATCGTCTGCGCCGCGTCTTCCATCACCGTGATATCGTGCTTGGCCGCCAAGGCCATGATCGCATCCATATCCGCGCACTGACCGAGCAAGTGCACCGGAATGATCAGCTTCGTCTTGTCGGTGATATGCGGTTCAATCGTTTCCGCAGTGAGGTTGTACGTGACCGGGTCCACGTCGGCGAAGACGGGCGTCGCGCCGAGGCGCGACACGCATCCGGCCGTTGCGAAGAACGTAAAGCTCGGCACGATCACTTCATCGCCGGGGCCAATGCCCATCGCCATCATGCCGCACAACAACGCGTCGGTGCCGGAACTCATGCCGATGCCGAACTTGCAATCGCTATAGGCAGCGATCTCTTCCTCGCAGCCGGTCACTTCCGGCCCACCGATGAACCATTGGCTATCGCACACGCGATCGATGACGGGGCGAATTTCGTCGCGCAACGTGTCGTACTGCGCTTGCAGGTCTAACAGCGGGATCGGCTCTGTCGAAGTCGCGGCATGGGTCATAAGCATTTGGCCTTCTGGTCAATTGGTTCCTGATCGCTATTCTGAGCATCGGCGGCTGCGATGCAAGCGGGCGCGGAAAAGACAACGACGATTTATCTAAAATGAAAAACGCCCCGCGACCAGCGTTTTGGCCACAGGGCGTTGTTGTTTCGATCTTTCACAGGTTACAAACCTGAGCCACAGCGTTAACCGGCGACGTCCCAGGTATCGCCTTCGTTAAGGATGTCGGCGATCTTGCCTTCGCCGCGTTTGGCTTTGGCTTCTTTAACCTGATTCGTCATTTCTTCGTCGAACTTGGGTTGATCGACGCAGCGAAGAACGCCCATGGGTTCCGGGAATTCCGGATAACGCATGCGGCTGAGCATGTAAGCCAAGCTCGGCTCGGCCAGTTGCTCGTCGTGGAAGAGCAAGTCGTCTTCCTTGATGCCGCCTTCGCCCAGCGTGACGATTTCCGGGTTAAGACCGTTCAAGCGGATACCCTTGTTGCGCTCCTTACCGAAGATCATGGGCTTGCCATGTTCGAGGTAGAGCGTGGTATCGTCTTTTTGGTCTTTCTCCGTCGAATACAAGAACGCACCATCATTAAAAATGTTGCAGTTCTGGTAGATCTCGATGAATGCCGTGCCCTTATGAGCGGCGGCGCGACGGAGCATGTCGGCCATGTGCTGCACGTTTCGGTCGATGGTGCGTGCCACGAACGAGGCTTCGGCACCGATCGCAATCGACAGCGGATGCAGTGGGTTATCGACCGAGCCCATCGGCGTGGACTTGGTCTTCTTGCCGTGTTCCGACGTCGGCGAGTACTGGCCCTTCGTCAAACCGTAGATTCGGTTGTTAAAAAGCAAGATGTTGACATCGAGATTGCGGCGAATCGCATGGATCAGGTGATTGCCGCCGATGCTCAAACCGTCACCGTCGCCGGTAACGACGAACACGGTCAACTCGGGGTTCGCGACCTTCACGCCAGTGGCCACGGCCGGCGCGCGACCGTGGATGGTATGAAAGCCGTAGGTGTTCATGTAATACGGGAAGCGGCTGGAACAGCCGATGCCCGAAACAAAGACCATCTTTTCACGCGGAATGCCCAACTCGGGCATGACCTTTTTGACTTGCGCCAAAATCGCGTAGTCCCCACAGCCGGGGCACCAGCGAATTTCCTGGTCGCTTGCGAAATCTTTGGCCTTCAATTGTGGCAGTGCTTCGGTCGCCATAATGCATCAATCCAGACTAAGTTAATTCGAGAGTAACTCGTTAATCTTGTTTTCCAGTTCCGACACGAGGAAGGGTTTACCCTGCACCTTGTTGACGCCATAAGCATCGATGAGGAATTTGCCCCGCAGAATGAAGCGCAGTTGGCCGCAGTTCAATTCCGCCACCAACACCTTCTTGTAGCGCTTCAGCACATCGCCAAGGTTGCGTGGGAACGGGTTCAGGTAGCGGATGTGACAATGCGCCACCGACTTACCCTGCTTCTGCACGCGTTCGACCGCCGTGCGCAGCGCGCCGGCCGTGCCGCCCCAGCCGACCACCAACAGATCGCCCTCGTCGGGGCCCATCACGGTCTGCTCTGGGATATGCTGGGCGATCAGATCCACCTTTTTCTGGCGGGTCGCGATCATGTGCTCGTGATTTTCAGGTTCGTAGTTCACGTTGCCCGTGACGTCGGCCTTTTCCAGACCGCCGATGCGATGCTGCAAGCCTTCGGTGCCGGGCAGCGCCCAAGGTCGGACCAAACGGTCGTCGCGTAGATACGCCTTGAAAAGCGGCGGATCGACATCGCCGTTGCCGTTGCCATTTCCGCCGGAAGCTTTCACCGGACCGGGGTGCTTGACCACGATGGGTGCCATCTTGTCGGCATCGGGAATCGCCCACGGCTCCTGACCGTTGGCGATGTAACCGTCGGTCAACAAGTTGACCGGCACCATGTGTTGCATGGCGATGCGACAAGCTTCCACTGCGGTATCGAAACAGTCGGCCGGCGAATTGGCGGCGATCACCACCATCGGGCACTCACCGTTGCGGCCGTACATGGCTTGGAAAAGGTCGGCCTGCTCGGTCTTGGTCGGAAGACCCGTGCTCGGACCACCGCGCTGTACGTTCAACACGACCAGCGGCAGTTCCGTCATGACGGCGAGGCCCAAGGCTTCACCCTTCAACGCAAGGCCGGGACCACTGGTGCCCGTGATGCCGAGGTCGCCTGCGAACGAAGCGCCGATCGACGAGCATACGGCCGCGATTTCGTCTTCGGCCTGGAACGTTTTTACATCGAAATGCTTATACCGCGACAAGACGTGTAGCACGTCGGACGCGGGCGTAATCGGGTAGCTGCCGTAGAACACATCCTTACCGGCGAGCTTACCGGCCACGATGAAACCGATGGCCGTTGCTTCGTTACCGCTGATGCGGCGATAGCGCCCGGGCGGCAACTTGGCCTTGCTAACGTGGTACGTGTGTTCGAAGAACTCGCACGTTTCACCGTAGGCATGGCCCGCATGCAACACCGTTCGGTTGGCGTTGGCCACGTCGGGGTTCTTACCGAACTTCTGATCGATCCACTCTTCAACAGCGTGCAGCGGACGACCGTAGAGCCAACTGATAAGGCCCAACGCAAAGAAGTTCTTGCAGCGGTCTTTATCGCGATTGCCCAGCGGCGAATCTTTCAACGCTTCCTGCGTGAGCTTCGTCGCGGGCACCTTGATCAGGCGGAACTTATCGAGGCTACCGTCTTCGAGCGGGTTCGCGTCGTAGTGTGCCTTCTTCAGGTCGGTGGTGCCAAACGAATCTTCGTTGACGATCACCATGCCGCCGTCACGCACGTCATCGACGTTGGTCTTGAGCGCGGCCGGATTAAACGCGACCAGCGTGTCGACTTCGTCGCCCGGCGTGTGCAGCTCTTCGCTGCCGAAGTGCACCTGGAAACCCGACACCCCGGCAAGGGTACCGGCGGGGGCACGAATTTCGGCGGGAAAGTCCGGAAACGTACTGATGTCGTTCCCGAAAATCGCACTGGTGCGGGTGAATTGAGTACCCGTTAACTGCATCCCGTCGCCGGAATCGCCGGCGAAGCGGATGGTGACGGTCGTCCGTTCTTGAACGCCTTGCGGCATGGTCATGGTGGTGTTCGCTCCGGCGTCTGCGACGACGCCAAACTCGCCTGCCAAATTTCACGCAACTATCTAAGGGGACTTAACTTATCGCAATTGGTGTCGAACGTGTGTTGCCCCGCAGATAGCGCTCCCAACCATCAGAATCTTCATAAATCCTAGTCCGCAAAAAGCCGCCCTGATGGCGCGCGGCAACTTTTCTGCAGTCGGCGACGAGGTGCAACGGCACCTTCATTGTTGTCGGACATTAAGAGGGGTCGGTTTGGTGAGAAATCAACCACAGATGACGCCGCCGCTTTCCACTCGGGCTGATCGCTGCCGCCCTACGTCAGGCGCACAGCCCAAAGCTGGGTAGCGTAATACTGTTTTTCCCCTTTTGCTAGTGGACTCGGCGATATTTGAGCGAATTTCGGCGATTTTCTGTCGCATGTCGCGGCACTTCACAACTCGAGTAATTCGGATTGCTCCTACTTGAAATCTGCCACGTCATTTTTGCGCAAACGCTATCAAAGCAGCATTTCGTTGCGCTTCTGTTCATCGCTTGCCCGTTCGACGATTCGCGTCTATCTTCAATTGCTTGCCAAGAATTTCGCGTCTGATGCTTCCGGCACCCTAACGCGAGATCACAAAAAGCGACCGTGGCGGAATTGGCAGACGCGCTGGCTTCAGGTGCCAGTGGGGGCAACCCCGTGAAGGTTCGACTCCTTTCGGTCGCATTTCTTTCCTCCCTCCCCTTTCAAATCCGAGCTGAATTCACCGCATGTGATCCCAAGATGACGGTCGGCATTCGTCGCCGCGCAGCCCTCCACTTCACCACAGCCGACCCTGCACCCCTTCGGCGACGACGTTACACTTGCCGTTTTGCATAGCACTCAATATTCGCAACGGAGCAAATCAGCATGGCGGCAAGTGATTCATATTCGTTAAAGGGAAAGACCGCACTCGTCGGTGGCAGCACGCAAGGTATCGGTCTGGCCACGGCTCAACGCATGGCTGAATTGGGCGCGACCTGCGTTCTGATCGCACGCAACGAAGCCGCCCTCAAGGATGCCGTCGGAAGTTTAGACACGAGCGATGGTCAGTCGCATCAATACTTGGTGGCAGACTTCTCTCAACCTGACGTGGTTAAGGCCGCCGTGCAAAAAGCCGTCGATGGCGGCACGCATTTCGACATCGTCATTAACAATACCGGCGGCCCGCCCCACGGCGCGATTACCGAAGCCGACCCGCAGGCGTTTATCAAAGCGATCGAAATGCATGTGGTCTGCAATCAGATCATCTTGCAAGCCGTTTTGCCGCAGATGAAAGCCAACAAATATGGCCGCTTCATCAACATTATCTCCACGTCGGTGCGCGAACCGATTCCCGGCTTGGGCGTGTCCAACACGACGCGCTGGGCCGTTGCCGCATGGGCAAAGACAACCTCACGCGAAGTCGCGCCGTTCGGCATCACGATGAACAACGTGTTACCCGGCTTCACCGACACCGCGCGCTTGCAAACCTTGTTCGACAGCAAGTCGAAAGCATCCGGCCGCGACGTAAAAGACGTTGCCGACGAAGCCGTCGCAAAAATTCCAGCGGGAAGATTGGGCAAGCCCGAAGAAATCGCAGCCGCCGTGGCGTTTTTGGCATCACCGGCAGCGGCGTATATCAACGGAATCAACCTGCCCGTGGATGGTGGGCGGCTGGCGAGTATGTGATCGAGTGCTTGATCGCGCCTGATTCACTTAGTCGCAAGTATCATCTTTTCGCTGCTACTGTGAGACGCATCTATGCAAACCCTCGCCAATTACATCGACGGTCAACTCGTCGCGCCGCAAACCGGCAGTTACTTGGAAAACATTAACCCGGCCACCGGTGCGGTGTATTCCAAAATCCCGGATAGCAACGAGCGTGACGTCGATGCTGCTGTAAGCGCCGCTGCGCGTGCGTTCCCCGCATGGAGCGGTATGCCCGCCGAAGACCGCAGCGCGTGCATGATGCGCGTGGCGCAAGTTATCGAAGATAAACTCGATGCGTTCGCCGCCGCTGAGTGCGACGACAACGGAAAGCCACTTTGGCTGGCCCGCACCGTTGATATTCCGCGCGCTGTGAAGAATCTGCGATTCTTTGCCACGGCCATCCTGCATACGCGCAGCGACCTACACGAAACCGATGGTCAGGCGCTGAACTACACGTTGCGTCGACCGCGCGGCGTGGCGGGATTGATTTCACCTTGGAACCTTCCGCTTTACCTGTTCACCTGGAAAATCGCCCCCGCCCTCGCTACCGGCAACACCGCCGTCGGAAAGCCGAGCGAAGTCACGCCGATGACGGCGCACTTATTGGCGGAAGCATGCATCGAAGCCGACCTTCCGCCGGGCGTGTTGAACATTGTGCACGGCACAGGTGCCGGCGCTGGCGCGCCGCTCGTGGCACACCCGAACGTACCGACGATTTCTTTCACCGGCGGCACCGTCACGGGGCGAGAGATTGCGCGCACCGCCGCACCGATGTTTAAGAAGTATTCGCTGGAACTCGGCGGCAAAAATCCGAACATCGTCTTTGCCGATGCCGATTTCGACAAAGCGCTAAATGAAAGCGTCCGCGCCGCCTTCGCCAACCAAGGGCAGATTTGTCTCTGCGGATCGCGATTGTTCGTCGAGCGTTCGATATATGACCGCTTCGTCGAACAGTTCGTCGCCGCCGCCAAAGCCATGACGGTCGGCGACCCGCGCGAAGCGGATACCAAAGTCGGCGCACTGGTTTCAATGGAGCAATACGACAAGGTTCTCGGTTACATCCAACTCGCCGGCGACGAAGGCGGTACGATCCTTTGCGGTGGTGGTCGCCCCGACGAACTCCCCGAACGCTGCCGCGATGGTTATTTCATCTCCCCCACCGTCATCACTGGGTTGGATCATCAATGTCGCGTCAATCAGGAAGAAATCTTCGGACCGGTCGTCTCGATCATGCCGTTCGATTCAGATGATTCCGTCATCGAGATGGCCAACAGCACGCCTTACGGTCTATCCGCATCGATCTGGACGCAGAATCTCACGCGTGCCCATCACGTTGCCGAACAACTAGCAGCCGGCACGGTTTGGATCAACTGTTGGCTACTGCGCGACCTACGCGTGCCCTTCGGCGGCGTCAAACAAAGCGGCATCGGCCGCGAAGGCGGTGACGAGGCGCTGCGGTTCTTTACCGAACCGAAGAATGTGTGCGTGGCGAAGTAAGAGTCTTAAGTGTCGACTCTTTTCGAGCGCACAGCTGACCTTTGACGAGGATCTACCAAAATCTCAACAGAATAAGAATCGGATCAATACCGCTCCCGCGTCGGTCGCTCTTCTTCTACCGGTGGCGTCCAATCGGGCGCCCCGACGACCTTTTCCGCGAGGTGTCGATACGCGTGCACGATATCGTTGCAGATCAGATCCACGCGCTGTCGCAACACGCGACGATCTTTAATCAGCTTCGAAGATAGCCCGCGTAGGCGTGACTGTCGCAACACATCACGGCGGCGGACGCGTTCGCGTTTGCAGAGACGCTCGACCGCATCGACAACGAGGTCGCCGTCGATCGGGTGCACGAAGATATCCGCAACGCCGAGGCGCAACGCCAACAGCACGCGATCCATCTCGAGCGTTTCTTTCAGCAGGATCACTTGATAGCGCTTTTCACCGTCGCGCGGCACCAGGTCCATGCCGTAGCCGTCATCGAGGCGATGATCCGCAATGACAATTTCAGGGTTGAGCGCTTTGATCGCCATCCGCGCGTCGTAGATCGTGTCCACCAGCGTCAACCGTGCGGAAACGCGATCGGCCAGTTCGGCGAGCAAATCGGTGATGCGGCCGTTATCCGGCGCGACGATCACGATGTGTGGCGTTTTGTTAATCGAAATCGGCGTGGCTTCTTTCGCAGACATCCGTTCACGACCTCCTGTCGCATACCGACGCGGCAACGTCGGGCATTGGCAGCTGACGGTTCCGATCCGTCGCGGGGCGTGACCAACAGAAGGAAGGCGCTAGGCGGTGGGAATGCGGAGGACCACGCGTGTGCCCTCTCCCTGCTTACTCTCCAACCGCACGTCTCCGCCGTTGAGCAACATCAACCGTTGCACGCGGGCGAGCCCGAGACCTCGTCCGCGGCCGGCCGGTTGCTGAGAGTAGAACGGATCGAAGGCCCGTCCCATGATCTCCGGCGTCATTCCGCGTCCGTTGTCGATCACGCTGACAACAACCAATGCTTCGGTCGGATGGGCGGCGGCCTTAACGGTCATTTGCGGCGGACGCCCGTTGACCGCTTCGGCGGCGTTGCGAAAGATTTCATCGAAGCACGTCATCAGGTGCGCACGATCGCAACCAACAAGAGGGAGATCGTCCGGAAGATCGATGTCGACGGCATCTGCGGCCCATAATTCATCTGATGCCATATCGGCCAGCTTTGCGTTTATGAGCGCACCGAGATCGAGTGTTTCAACATCGGGGTTGGCGGCAGTCACCATCGCGAGCAGTTCGTTCACGATGGAACTGGCGTCGCGGGCTTTGTCGCCGATCTGCGTAAGTCCTTTTTTAAGGTCCGCATCTGTGCATTTTGCGGCCATCATCTGAGCGCGACCGGCAATCACCGACAGCGGATTGTTGAGTTCGTGCGCGGCGCCGGCGGCCATGGCCGTCACGCTGGCGATCGCGCGGCGTTGCGCGGCATGCATATGTGCGACTTCCGAACGTTTTCCGACGGTTGCCAACTCCTGCTGCAGCGTGTTGGCTTCGTCACGATCGCTCAACCAAATCATGCGCGTGGCGATGGTGTTTAACACCACCTCCCAATCGGCATCGGGGGGCAAATGGCCGCGTTCGTCACGCGGTATGCGCAAGTATCCGGTTACGCGCTTACCGACTGTTAAATCAAATCGCACGAATCGCGCCAAACTAATCGCCTGCGTTAGGTTGCGAATCGATTGCTGTCGCCCTGCCGGCTCGTCGTCATCAAAGGTGCGTCGGCCCGCCTGCGCTTCGACTTGCGGCGACTCGTCGTTGATCCCTTGCGCGACGATCTGAACCTGTGTGAGGTCGAACACATCGTGCAGCAGCCGCGCGGCAGCATTGCAAAACGCGTCCATATCGGTCGCGTCGAGCGCGAGTTGATTCAACTTCGCAACGGCCGCCAAACCGAGTCGACTGCGCTGCCAGCGCTCCGCCTCGCGGGCGTATTCATCGTGCTGGCGCAGCAATTGCTCGTTGGTTTTTAGCAGAGCCGTGAGATACTCGCGGCGCGCGTCGATGCGTTCGCCACCGATCCACGCGGCGCGTTGCTCGAGGTCGTCGGCGAGCGAGTTAACGACTTCCTGCAACAACTCGCCGCTAACACCCAGGTCACGCGCCAACTCACCGCTCGTGATCGTGATCTCATAATTCCCGGACCATCCCAGGCGAAGTTCGCGAGCGAGCAGGTCGGCCAAGTGCACCAACTGCACATGTCGACCTGCGTGAACCGACGGCGGCAGTGCTTCAGGCGAATGATGGTGCAGCCAGATGCATTGCGCAAGGCGCTGAGGTAATTTCCAATTTCTTGCCAGATACCGCCCCGCCGTGGTGTGATCGACACCCAACGTGGCTTGCTCGGCGGCGATGATATCCAGCCGCGCGTCTTCGGTTTGTTTCACGACGCGGGCGTAACTCTTCGGCATCACCGTGTTAAGGGCGAGCTTGCCGATGTCGTGAAGCAATCCCAAAACAAAGCCATCGTTTTCATCGATCTCAAACGCCGGCGCTAAACGCCGCGCGGCGCAGCCGACTGCTAAGCAATGCTTCCAAAACGCGTCGCGATCGAAGGCAGTATTACGCTCGTGCTTGCTTCGACCGACGCCGAAAACTTCCATGACTTTTAACGCGAGCGCAGCCTGGCGAACGCGATTGAAGCCCAAGACTTGCACGGCGCGACCCAGATTGAGCGACGCTGCCGGAAGGGCGAATTCTGACGTATGCAATATAGAAAGGAGACGAGCCGACAAACTTGGATCGGTTTCAATCAGTCGAATCAACTGACTGGTCGCCATCGTATCGTCGTCGGTGATCGTGAGAACCTTGGCGGCAATTGGCGACAGCGGCGGCAGCGCGTCTAACTGACTTAGTACGCGTTCGACGTCGCGCTGATTGGTCGTCGCTAAACTGCGCGTCATCGGTGCCTTCCCCAACGGCGGTCGGCACGATCGGTGCCGCTAATGAATGGTGACACGCCTAAGCGGCGAGCATTTCGGCGATCCGGCTAAGCAGTTTCTCGACCTCAAACGGCTTTTGAACAAACTCATCGGCACCGGCTGCCATAAGCGCGTCGACTTCGCTCTTATCCGCCGCACCGGAGACCACGATGATCTTGGTGTTAGCGAGTTCCGCATTTTCGCGAATGCGCTGACAGACGACATTGCCGTTGATATCCGGCAACATAAAGTCGAGCAGGATCACCTCGGGCTTGAACGACTGGCTCAGCGCTCCGGCGTCGAAACCGTTGCTTGCAGTGCGCACGTCGTATCGACCGTCCGAGCCGAGGATTTCTTCGAGCATGTCCAGAATATCTGGGTCGTCATCCACGACGAGAATCCGTCGCTTGCCCCCGCCCAAGACTTCGAGCGGAATGTTGTGGGCCGCCATAAATTCCAGCAACGACTCGCGTGGAATTCGACGGAACTTCGAGCCCGGCACACGAAAGCCGTTTAGCTTGCCACTGTCGAAGCAACGAATCACCGTTTGCTGCGAGATTTGGCAAATCTCGGCCACCTCGCCGGTGGTAAAAACCGTCTTATCCCGCCAATTGGTCGGTCCGGCAATGTTGGCATTTTGTGACATGACAGTGCTCGCTCGAACGTTGAGACGTGACAAGGCTTGCATCAAAGGGCCACACTTACAGCCCAATCTACCCAAACTATCTATTTTAACAAGCCTACATTTAAAATCGAACGAAACGCGGCGATCCTTTAGGTGGAAATATTAGCCGTAACGTCATATTTGGCAGTGCGTTACGAAGAATGACCGTAGAAATCGCGAACTTATTGGGCACATTTCGCGCAAACCCCGCAGTGGCGAGGCCCCGGTAGTGGCATGGGCGTGATTTTTATAGGAAATTCGCTACGAGCGGCAACAAACGACGGACTAATAGA
>JAUIHO010000336.1 GCA_030432035.1 Phycisphaerae bacterium | reverse complement strand
ATGATGTAGTGTCGCCGCCGCTCGCGAATATGCAAGCCGCCGAAGATCGGACCTTAGAATCGGTCAAAATGAAAGTTGGTCGGCATATTCGACGGCGATTGAAAGTGCTGATAGAGGAGAATCCCGCCGACAACGAGCGCGATGCCGAAAAGTATCGCGAGTGTGATCTTGATCCAGCTCCACGGTCGGTCGCCCTGCACTTCTCCAGTGCCCGCGTTCACAAAAACCTGATACGGTTTACCGTGGTAGCGATAGACCAGCGTCCAAACCGGCAGCAGCAGGTGCTTATACGTGATGGCATCGTAAAACACGTCCATCTTCGTAATCCGCTGGTGGTCGCCGCCAATTTCGCCGCGTACGATTTGTTGAAGCCGCGTTTCCATTACGTTGCGCGCGGCTTCAAATCCGTGGTCGAGTTCGACGTCGTAGGTCGATGCCAAATAGCCCGCGAGAAACGACTCATCGAACGGTCGGCAACGCTCTAACGGCCACGGCGCCAGATCTTCGAGGCGATTCTGCGGCAACTGAGTTGTGCCAGCCAACAAGACATCGTCGAATATGCGTTGGAACGAGCCCGATCGCCAACTCCAGCGCGTGCGCGTTTCGGTGCGTCGATTCTTACCGCTGCCAACGGTGACCGTGTAGTTATCACCGCGCTGACCTTCCCAATGGGTTTGGGTGAATGAATCGAACGTCCAATACGGCAGGTACATGCCGTTGAATATGCCCTGCACACCGCGGCGGAGAAATTCGTTGGGGGCAAACCAGCGCGACTTGACCCAAGCCTTGAGATTCTTGCGTGCGGTGTCGCGATCGATCTGAAACGGCAGGACGCCATCGACCGGCACGCGGTCGGCCGCATCGTGAACCTTGTCGAGAGCCACGACAGTGCCGCAATAGGCGCATTCGTCGCTTGTGATCGTGCCGAGGAATGCGACAGTGCCGCCGCAGTTGTCGCACGTAAATTCGCGCAGGTCGTTGGACGCCGCATCGGTCGATTGCGAACGCTGGTCGCGCATCTTCGCCAGCATGCCGTGGAAATCCTGCTCGGCCACGGCCGCATCGGCATCGAGCGTGATGGTCTTCTCGCTGCCGCAGTAGTCGCACTTGAGCGACTGCACGCCGATGTGAAAGCGCAAATCGGCCCCGCAGTTATCGCAAGGGAATTGACGGCTTTCGACGGTCATGCGGGCCTCATCTTAATAACATGAAGGGTCGAACTCGCTTGAGAAGTAGAAAAGTAGGCGTCGGCGGGCGGCATGTAGCCACTAGAGCGCAATCGGAATTAGATATGAAGCGGGAGAAAAAACTGGGCGCGACAGGATTCGAACCTGTGAAGGCAATGCCAACGGGTTTACAGCCCGTCCCCTTTGGCCACTTGGGTACACGCCCGCAGTGCGAACCCTGTAAGATACCGACCGCTGCCCGCCCGTCAAGGTTGAGCAAAAATCGGACGTCGCGGCGGGAGTCTTGATGCTAAATGCAGGTAAATATGAATCACATGACGGCGAGCCGTGAACCAACGCGGCGGCGTTGAACGCCGACGCAGCAAATATCAGCACCACCAGACGCTGTATCAATCACCGCCACCGCAAGGCATGACACTGGCGTCTAACGACAGGCTTTGCCGTTTGGCGTACGCACCTCCCACCCGCATTCCGAAACCACCTCGCTACAATTCCAACGTGCGTGCTGCCGAAGCGCCAGTACCTACCGCGAGCTTCTACGTCTACGGGCTACGTTTTGCAGCTCACGGTTTACTCTGAAACAGATCCGCATCCGCCCATTAAAGAGGCCTGCTGTGTCTGACCCGCTCAAACTCACGATCATTGGCGGCATGATGCTGACTGGCGGTTGGCTGCTACTAACGGCCCGCCGACATGAAGCCGCCACCGGCGACCCGCATTGCATCGGGTGCGGTTATAACGTCGTGAATCTGCCGAGCGACCGATGCCCGGAGTGTGGCGCCAAGCTTTCGCCCGACACGATCGCCTACGGCCCACCGTCGCGGATGCGGTGGAACCGTTTCTGGCTAGGGGCGGCATTCCTGTTTATCCCGGCCGGCTGGGTCGTGCTCGACTTCGCACTCGCGATCATTCGTGGCAGTACGATTCGCTGACGCTTAAGAAACGGCCTCGAATCGATCTCATCTTACGGCGACTCAATACGCTGCAGCCCATCCAAATTAAGAATGAAAAAAGCCGTCGGCACCATTTCGGTGCCGACGGCTTTCTTTGTTAACTTGCCGCTACTTCGGCTTCTTCAGTTGCCTTAGCAACCGCCGCCGAGGATAGCGCTCACGAACGACGAAACGTCTGCCAGCGAGACGTCGTTGTCGCCATTCGTATCGGCACATGCATTCGCTGCCGGGCCGGTGACTTCGTCGATAAATGCCTGCACATCGTTACCGTTGAGCATGTTATCGCCGTTAACGTCTCCGGAACAGGTCGCACAGTTGTTGCACGCAACGCTGGCGAAGCTACCGGGGTTACCGATGTCGCCAAGGGCGCTCGTGACCGAGCCTTGTGCGTCAGCGACGGACGAGGCAAGCCATGCAACCACATCGTTGTTGCCGATGGCTTCGGTACATGCCCACGCACTCGTGCCTTGTGTGCGGAACGAACCGGGGAAGTCTTCATCGCCGTAGTCGAGGCGGTCGGCTTCAGCCGCAGAGTTGTCGTACAGCACGATCGAGTCGCTGCGACCGAACCCGTTGCCGTTACCCGCGGCGACGGCGTACATGCCGCCGATTTTCACCAGCGGGTCGATGCCCCAAGCGGCGCGGAAGGCCGCATCGGTTGCTTCGGTGATCACGACGACTTCACCCGGCTGAATCGTGCCGAGTGCGCTGAGGTCGTACGCCGTCGCGTAATTCGCCGAGCTATCGTTCAGGCGCCATCCCGTGAGGTCCACGGCGACGGTGTCGAGGTTCACGATTTCGACAAACTCTTCGTCTTCGCCGGAGTACATGTACTCAGTGATGCGAACGTTGGCACCCGTCGGCTGCGGACAGCTGGTCATGGCACAGGTCGTGTCGTCGCCTTGGTAGATGCCGCCCATGACTTCGCAGTCGGTCTGCGAAAGATCATCGGTGCAAACACCAGCCGAACAACAAGCCCCCGTAAAGATCATCGGGCAGGGGTCTTCAACGTAAACACCGGGGCTACCGATGTCGCCAGCGGTGCTGGCATACGAGCCTTGCACATCGCCGACCATCGAGAGCGACCAGAGGTAAACATCGTTAACGCCCAAGCCTTCGGTGCAGGGCCAACCGCTGGCACCGTTGGTGCGAATCGAACCGGGGAAGTTCTGATCGCTGTAGGTGAGTTGATCGATCGTGTTGCCGTTCGGGTCGAACAGGTTGATCTGGTCACTGCGACCGAGGTTGTTGGTGTATGGGCCTGCAACCAGAACCGACGGATCGAGCATCCATTCGGCGCGGAAGTCAGCCGTGC
>JAUIHO010000092.1 GCA_030432035.1 Phycisphaerae bacterium | reverse complement strand
ACGAATGAGCGCGGAGTAGCGCGTTGATTAATCCGCACACACGCTCTTTCTCCGCGCGGCTTGGTGGCGGGTGCTCGCGCACCGATCTCGTGAACGCTTCGAGGCGGGCTATATCGCTATCCGAAATACTCGGTAGCAATCGCGCGTGGAATGCCTCCAGCGATTCAGGCGTTGTCACCCCCATCGCGCGGCCAAAGTCGGCGACGAGTGGCTCTTGAGACGACCTTTCCATGGCGAAACAAGTGCCACAGATCGATCATCTATGTCAACGACAATTTCACCCACCCCGAAACGGATAATGCCGCAGGGCCAAATTGACGACTCGCGAATGGCTCGTCTAGAATTGCGGTTGCTACGGGCGTTCCAGACGGAGCGACTCGCGAGGTGGCGTCGTCGCTACTGGCGACGTCGCCTCGAATTTGTCTTTCGGGTACACGCAGGCGATGTTTGCTACGGCACGTCCACTAGCAAACGGGTACAACGCCCACTTCCTATAGTAGCGACGTCCATCCAGATGTCTTTCGCGACGCCGGATTATTTTTGGCAACAAATAGACGATTTCCGGGTACTTTATGTCAGTACGACACTATTTACACCTGCGTGTTGCTTTATTGACATGAAATGCCAGCATCTCATATTTACGGAATTACACCCATCAGAATTGTGTAGCAAAACCGCCGATTTAGCGCATATGTGTGCCTAGATAACCAAAACGTCGGTCCCTGAATTCTGTCGAAAATCATATCTAACAGAACTCTGCGGCGAGTTTCGACGCAATTTATCACGCCTGGTTAGCCGAATGTTGTAACGCAACTTTTTAGGTTCGAGATGACCTGCGCTTCTTTTTCTTGGGCGGCGCGCTCTCTTTATTCGCCGGATTACTCCCGCTGGGCGTTTTCAACTGACTGCCGACAGCACGATAACCACGATTCCAGCCTACTTCAGAACTCGTAATCGTGTCAGCCAACCCGGTCATTGGCAGGACATTGCGCACAAAGTCGCCCACCGACGTAAGGCCATCGTCGGTGTACAGCATCAAACTGATATCGCGATCGTGCGATCCATGAATAATGTAGGCATTGCGGACGATGATGTGCTCGTAATACTTGCCTTCTTTATCGGTTAACTCTTCGATCATCCATTCAATGACCGCGTCGATCGGACGTTTGTCTAAAATCGCGGCCGCCATTTTCTTGCCAGACATATCCAGCCTTTGAATGGCCTCGCTTAGCTCAGCGCGGCTTTCTTCAGTCCGCTTTTGACGGCTGACACCGTCCCCCTTCTTCGATTTGTTTTCTAGAGTTACTTTTTTATGCTCGTCCCGAAGGCGCAGCACCTTCAACTCCTCAGCAAAGACTAGTTGCTCATTTTTCCTGAATTTCTTCTCGTACTCTTCCACCCAGCGCTTCAACGCCAACATATTGATTTTCAGGTCAAGAAAATATTGGAAGTGGTACGGCGTGCAGAAGGGGTTGATTTTCCACGTTCGAACCCCGTCGAATGAAGTCAGAATATAACGTACTTGTCGCTCGCTCTTCTTGTTCTTCTTCGCCACCACTGTTGGTTCAATAGAACGAATCCCCGCTTCCATGCCACTTAATGCGTGAATGGTCTCGCGGACCATTTGTCGGCGAAACTCCTCCGCTTTATCGTGAGTCGTCATCTCTTTGCTCCTAATCTATTGTCCAGATTGCTAACTAGTTATGCCTAATCGGCATCGCCCGGCTTACTTTGCGGGTACGTGACGAGGTCACGGAACTGTCCCCAACGAGGCCCGTTTGCATGAAAACATACAGGCGACCGACGCACTACCCATAGCATGGCCCGCGCCACGCGGTCATGAAGCCGGCTTGAACAAGTCTCCACATTCAAGGCAACGAACGCCCGCCCCATCGATAACGCGATTACCGGCGTGAATACGAAGCGGCGGACTGCACCTACAGATCAAGGGTCTTAGTCCGCTCTTGGGAGTCGCACGCCCCTCTGGTCGACGCCGTTGCTTCGGCAATCTGGATGTATGGATGGGCTTGATCCTACGGAGATATGTCAAAATCTTGCGGTATCGTTTGGGAACACCATCCGTTGGCCAGCGCGTGATCGACCACCCATAGCGCGTGTCACGGAAGACACATTCCAATCCGAGTTCATGAGCAACATCCCGAAACCGCGTGCGATGATATTGGCTACCCGGACGGCACCCGCCGCTTTCGTCTTGCAGAATCGCATGGGCTGCCTCGTGCACCATCGTTTCCAGCAACTCCTCGGGATTGCGCAAATGTCCGGGATGCACCGCGATCTCGTGCCGTACGTCCTTGTCGCCCCGCCAATGCTTCGCGGTTGCGTGTCCAAGTTTCCGACGGAGTTCCCCCGCCGTTAATGTCGTAATCACCACGTCGGGTATTCGCGAGTCGACAGTCTGCAACTTCGACCAAGCGGTTTCTAACTGCCGGTGCAGTTTTGATGAAGCATGACGGCTGGATTGCTTGCCCATCGCGATGAGCATACTTATCCGTTTTAGTGAAGTAAAGTGACACCAAAGATTTTCCTTTATTGTGGTATTTCGCTGCGCTATACCGTCTGCCATGAAACCACGCCAGCATGATTCAACCGAACTCGACCGCTTCAAGCACGACATCCCGTTGGCCGACTACTTGACGTATCGATGGGGATTTCGGCTCGATCAGCGGAAATCCACCCGCGCGTGGCTTGTGATGCGCAACGACGACACCGGTGAGAAACTCCTGGTCGGAATTGGCAAGGATGGACACCACCTGTTCTATTCGGTGCATGATCCGCAGTTCAAAGGATCCATTATTGATTTTTGTCTGAATCGGTTGGGTGCCGGTACGACGCTTGGACACGTTCGCCAAGAACTGCGGCCGTTGCTAACGGGCGTCACACCCCCAACCCCCCTGCCCGAGCCGCGTGCGGCGCACAAAGACATCATGGCCGTGCAGGCACGCTATCTGTCCTACGAGCGTATTTCGGCGCGAAATACATATCTCACCGAAGAACGCGGCATCCCCACCGCCCTACTGACCCATCCCCGCTTTCATGGCATCCGGCAGGATGACGCCGGCCGCGTGATCGTGCCTCACTTCGATGCGGACGGCGATGTCTGTGGTTATGAGATACCCGCGCAGAAGCAGTTCAGTACCGGTGGCAGTAAGGGTCTATACCTCAGCGATCCGAACGGTGACGAAACCACCCTGGCAGTCGCCGAGTCGACGATCGATGCATTGTCTTATTTTGCGATGCACGGTCACCGGCATATGCGCATCGCGAGTATCTGCGGCAACATGAACCGACAGCAACCAGAGATCATCCGACGTGCCATAGCAAACCTACTCGAACCGCGCACGGTCATCGCCATCTTCGATCATGACGAGGCTGGTGATCGGTTGGCGTCGCACCTGGAACACCTCTGTTCGGCCCCAGGAACATCCAAGATTGCGTTTAGGGTGCATCAGCCCACTCACCCCGGTTCTGACTGGAACGACGCTCTACGGGCCTCTATGGGCTCAAAATCAAGATCGCCGACTCCGAAACCCGAATGTTAACGCACCACTTTATCCTGGCCACAGTGGCCATCGTAGCCATTGTGGCCATTTATCGTTTATTAGGTGGGCGACGACTTGCGATCATAAGACCTTCGTTGACTAAGTCCGCAACCCGCTCATCAAGTTCTGCCAAACCGACGGCATCACTGTTCGATGGGCGCTTCCAGTACTCACCAGCTGGTATATTCCTCAGGATGTCATCTTCGTGCCGAAGATACACATCCCAAAGCGCCCTTGTCAGTTTACTGAAGTCCATACTAAGGCCTAAATGCCCGCCCAATCGTGCTGCCGCTGCCTCCACCTTTTGTGCTTCATCTCTGGTCGTCTTGAAGCGCTTTGTCGTCGCGAGAGAATTTGCGCCAGAGGGAAGCGTTGGTCTCGGTGATGGCAAATGCGATGCGACGGGTGGTGAAGTATCGACACGCTGCTCCCGTGGCTCACGGCGACGCCGAACCTCCCGTTTGGGCGGAACCGGAATATTAACCTGAGTTGGCGCAATTTCTTCTGGTGCCTCTGTCGAACCTGCCTCCGGCATGTCAGTCAAAGTCGCAAGCTCGTTTGAGATTTGATGGAATGGGTTGTATGCCCCCCCGCCTCCGTCACTGCCTACCTTAGCCATTTACAACCTCCTTAGGCATTGACGCGGCTTGCGCCGGTTGAAGGGAAGAATCTGCGCTAATTTGAGTTTGCGGTGAAGCAAGGGCCGAGAACCGGTCTTCGAACTCAGCAGCTAAGTCCCGGTACTGCTGAGTAACCTTGTGGTCCGGCGCAGCCTCAAAGAGAGTGGTTCCTGTCTGCTGGACGGTTGGGACGATAGTGGACGCACTAATACAGGATTCAAATCGTCGCATAAAGGGATCGCCGCAACCAAAGTGCTGATCCACCTCTTCCATCAACATTTTCGACAGCCGCGTCGCCCTACCCGGCACTTGGTTCATAACGACGCCCATCAATCTCAGCTTGGTGTTGCCGCCATTCTTTGCATGTTTGATATATTGAATCGCATTGACCAACCCCTCGATTGCCAAGCGCTCTGGGACCGCCGTGAGCACAAAGTAATCTGCGGCCATGTATGCAGCTTTCGTCGGCGGTGTCATGCTAGGGCTAGAATCGAGAAAGATGTAGTCGTACTTCCCCTTAAGTGACGCGATCGGCCCCCGGAGGGTGTCGTGGCTACTCGTAAACGGTCCGTGCTTCGAAGACAACGCGTTTTCGATGCCCTCTAAGCGAATGTGTGCTGGAATGAGATGTACGTTCTCTGGAAGATTTACCTCTCCAAGGTCCCCCGGCTGGATGATTACATCCTCCGGTGCCTCGTCACCAAGCATGACTTCGTAGGTGCCGTATATTGCTAACCCTTGGGGAATCCCAAAAAGCCTCGTGCTTCCGCAATTGACATCGAGATCCCAAACCAGAACACGCCGCCCACGTTCAGATAAAGCAGCCGCGAGATTAACGACAGTCGAGGTCTTCGTGACCCCCCCTTTTTGATTGCCGAATGCGACCACATACGAATCGTTCAACATTTTTGCCTCCTTGCATTTAGATGATGGCTATCATAGCCATTGCAGCCGAGATAGCTAAGACGCTTAGATAGCCATGGTGACTATCGCAGCTTTAATGGGAAAGAACAGGCGATGGCCATGATAGCCATCACCATTGAGAATATATCGTCTAGCCTCCCACTTCAACAACAACCTTCAATCGATCCACACTCGAAAATGACTGAAATCTAAGCCGTAACACTGCAGCCATCGTAGCCATGATAGCCATCACGCAAGATACAGCATCGTAACCATCGTGGCCATTAAGCCATTCGCAAACCCCGTTGTGATTAACAGCCACTAAGCCAGCTAGCTACAACGCCATCACAGCCAGCATAGCTACTTAGTAACGATAGCTATTATTGCCGTGATGGCCACGACAGCTACGATGCCGTTTTTTCTATTTTTTGATCCTTGACAGTTCGGCTCGAATCTCGGCAGACTTGTCACTTAACGCGGCCAATGGGGTCGTATCGACGTCTAAAACCTCGCTCAATTCCGAGCAATTTTAAACCTGAAAAAAAGGAGTTCGCATGGCGTAACATGCTGCCGAAAGGACAATAAAAAACCGCCCGGGTAGGGCGGTCCTTGAATGCCGAAGAAGGCTATCCCAGCCATTCTCCTGCACCTCTAAGCTTGGTAACTCAGAGGCTAGCGAGATTTGAAGGATGAGTCAAGCTTTTTTAGGCATACGGTATCTTTGCGCCTGTGCGTCCCGGAAATGGAGTTCCGCGCACGATGGCAACATCACATCCTCCGGTCGCCAATCCCGTTGGGAGAACGGGCAGGGCGTCCAACAGCCGCACCGGCGGTATCCGTCAGCAACGGATCTGCGGCGGCTTTGTTCACATCTCCACCCATCAACTGGCCATCGGCTGGTGGCTCTATCACGCCGGTCACATCACGATGCGGCAGTTTCGGGTGTGGCTTGCGACATTCGAACTATTGGAACGCCGGCGTCACATGGTCCTGGATAGCGACAGGAAGCCCCTGTATCGCGTGGAAGAGATTCAGGCACTGGTGGGGGGGCGAGGCAGTCAACGCGCTGCAGCAGCCCTGAAATCCGATCTACGGGCACTTGCGCAGCTTGGACTTGTTACCGTCACCGATCATGCCATCGAACACGCCACCTCGATCGAGCACATTCGGCTTGCCGATGTATCCGGCTTTTGGTCGATGTATGCACAACTGCCCCATCAGAAGCGTCGGGTGCCCATCCCGCGCCGGACATTGCGCGCGCTGGCCGGCGGCTTTAGCCGCGCCGTCACCGCCGTCATGCTGGCCTTGCTCATTCGCTCGCTCTTTTGGCAACGCGGTCAGAAGGGCAGTGACGGTAGCTATCGCGTTGATGGCAGAACCAAACTCGCCTGGATCGCCGAAGTCTTCGGCATCAGTCGCCGCGCTGTCACCGATGCACGCAGCAAGTTGATCGAACTCGGTTGGATCGCCGAGGTCGAGTGCAACCAGTGGGAACTCAATCGGTGGGGGGTGCGCGACACCATCGTCGTCGACTGGCAGCCGCGGGATGCGGAGGCCGACAGTGTTGCGGACAGCACAACTGACAGTGCCGGTGATGGTGCCTGTGTTGGAAGCGAGAATGCCTCACAGCCCGACACCGAATCTGCCAGCCCTCGGCCTCAAAATGACACCGATTCTGCTAGCCCTTGTCTTAACAGGTCGCTTTTCTTATCAGAAAAAGAATTAAACAACAGAACACTTGGGGCACAGCCGCCAGGCCCGGCTGGTGTCTCGATTGAGACGTTGGAAAAAAAGCAGAGGGCCAGTAGGGGAAGAAGGTGGCGACGACGGGGTGGTGATCCCATCGCACCGGCTCTGCAGGAAATCCAACCCGCCGACCTGGCTCGTGATGATCGGTTGCTGGCGTTGTTCGGGCAGGCCGTCGAACAAGGCTTGATCGCCGACTGTGAGGCGGGGCGGTTGGACTTTTTCGCCTTGGCAGAACGGGCGCGGGCGCGTGGCCGTAATCCCGGCGCGCTGTTCAAGTGGTTGTTGGTGCAGCGCCGCTTCGACTACATCACCCAGGCCGATGAAGATGCCGCCGCCGATCGGCTGCGCAAGATGCGTGAAGGGCCGCGACGAATGATGCAGCACCTACCCGGCGGGGTAGGGGATCACGGTGCCGCGATGGATGGTGGTGAGGGTGCGCCGCAATCAGGTACTGCGTCGGCCTCGGGATCGGTGGTGGCGCGATCGCCGCTGATCGAACGCACCGACGACGAAGAGATTGTTCAGACCTGCTTGCGGGTCGTGCAGCAATTGAACACGCGTGGTCGTCGGCCCATCGATCCCTTTGACGTCGCCCGCCAAAAATGGCAGTGGTCACGCGAACGATGGGATCAGGCCCACGGGGATTATCTATCTCGGCAGCGCGAACGGTGGTATGGCGCGTAACGGTGCGCAGTCGTCGTTGATCGGTGCTAAGACTGAAAAAACGAGCCCGACAGCGTCTCGGGCCGGAGAGTAGAGAAAGGAAAGGAAGTCTCTTGCCGCCGGGCTCGCATCGACATTCTAAGCAGGTGATCGGAGTTCGCGCGCACTAAAATTATTTTCCGGTGTCGTAAATATTCAAATCGTGACGAGCGCAAGAGTTAGCAATAGCGTTTAAAGAATTAGAAGAAAATCTTTAGGTTCCGAGAACATTCCCACCTGGTTGATGCGTATAGTCTGGACGTGGGGGATTGCCACGATCACGCGCAAGCGTGGATCGCTACATCCACCCTTTGGGGGCCGGAGGCATAATTTCATGTAGCAACAATTGACCCACCTTGAAAACGCTTGCGGTTCGACTCTGCGCGCAACGCAGAGCGCCGATCAAGTGTGTATCTCATGACGGCAAATTGCATCAGATAGAGGGTTGAAACGCCGCGAGCAAAGAACGGCTCACGGTGTTGGCAGGGATGGTGCGCGCTGATCGCAAGCCAATGCACGCCGTGGTCGGCGATAAACGGCGGCGGCGGTGCCAAAGAGTAGGAGTAGGGCGGTATGGGGTTCCGGAACGGGGCGAATCGAGATGTTGACAAAGCCGTTGGCGTCATAGATGCCGGGGTTGGTTTCAGCGAGGTCGTCTGCATCCAGTACGGCGAGAAGTTGATAAGTACGACCGGCTGGAATGAAAACTGTATCAGCGAACGAAAGAATGCCAGAAGCGGGCAAAAAATCGGCGTTACCGCCTTCGATTCCAACGGAATAGAGCAAGTTGCTGCTATCGATATCGCGAACCGAAGCACCGAAAAGGAATTGCGTTTCATCCCCGGGTGTGTGGCTGTAATCGAGTGACCCAGCCAGCGAGACCATCAAGTCGATGTCAGTTTCGATAAAAAAGCGGACATTCGTAACCGTCCTGATTCCAAGTGAGTTCCGCATCGCATGACTGAACGTCGTGTTGAAATCCCCGATTCCGATGTCCTCGATCCACGAAAAGTCGTAGCTCGAACTGGCGATATTGTTGCCGAGTTGCGCCGCGCTGCTTCGCTGCAGCGGGTTAACGATATCCGTAATTCTATCCGTTTCCTGAATACTGGATGGGCCGGAAGAATCCCTAATCGTGTTTCGCAAGGAGAGTGAATCAACCGTGAATCCCGCAAATGCGGATACCGCATATATCAAAAAAAGGAGGTGAGCAATGATAACGTAATTGAACCGCAGCATCTGTAACCCTTTCTCGACAACTGAATACATGGATTTTACCAGCCGCGCAGCGGCCAATCAATCGAAAGGACATGAAGAATGAACATTAAACGCACCCCTTCAGCAATACTCGCTGTTTTGGGACTACTTTGTTTCACGAGCATTGCGCATGCTCAATCACCAATTCTGGTCGATGACGATTCGACGGCGATGATGCCCGATGGCTCAACCTGGTCCAACGCCTATTCCGATTTACAGGAAGGTATCAATGCCGCATCCAGCGGCCAGGAAGTCTGGGTGGCGCGCGGCGAATATTTGCCCACCGGCGGTACGCCAAGCCGCGCCAGTACTATTCAATTAAAGAATGGTGTCATCGTACGTGGCGGCTACAACGGGCTCGAGTTTCCCGGCGATGAAAACACGCGCGTACTCGATCCGAGTTTAACCGTGATCTCTGGCGATCTTGCTGGCAACGATGGCAGTACGATTCCTCCCGATCCATTTGCAGATAATGTTTTCGTTGTGATAACGGCGGGTGACGGCGGCTTGGATATCGTTGAAGATGATACTGTGCTGGATTACCTAACCATTCGCGGCGGCAACGGCGAGAACTCCGGCGGCACATCTAATGGCGGTGCTGGCATGACGATAAATGCAAATAGCAATCCGACTATTCAGAATTGCATCATCGAAGGTAACCAAGCGCCCGACGAGCTCGAAGGTGGCGGCGTTGCGATCAAAACTGGAGACAACGCACTGACTGTAACTATGGAAAACTGCATCATTCGCAGTAATCGTGGTGGTAAGGGGGGCGGCATTGCTGTGCTAAACGGCTCACGACTGTTTATGACCGGCAACCAATCCGAGATTCGCGACAACGTTCTCAACGAGATCATCGACGCAACCGTTAGCCCTGAGCCCCCGGTCTTTGGCGCGGGATTTTATATCGACGCTTCGTCTGAGGGTGAGTTCCGTAACGTCACCATCGCAGACAATACGTGGGAGAACACGTCAGATGACTTTCCCCCTGCCTTCGGCGGTGGTGGCGCATCGCTGGGCACGCTGCTGATGAAAGACTGCGTGTTGGACAACAACGTTCTGGGTAACCTCGGCCCAGCTTTTGAAGAGGCCGTGCCGGTCGGCGGCGGGCTCTACGTAGATGGATCGGCACAAATCGCCAATTGTCTATTTGTTAGCAACGATGTGGTCGCCAAGTTTAATCCGCTCGGCGGCGGAATGGCCCTCGGCGTCAACGCAGATGTAACGATGAGCAATTGCACGCTGCGCAGCAATGCGGCAGGCAACGCCAACTTCGGCGGCGTTGGCCTAGGCGGGGCGATCTACGTCGAAGGCGATTTGATTAACGATATCTTCGGCAAGCTGATGGTGACCAACACGCTGATGGCCAACAATACGGCTTTCGGTAAGGGTGGAGCAGTCTATTCCCTCAGCCCGCTGACGGACTTTTTCAATTGCACGGTCGCGAACAATAGCGTGCTCAACCCGTCGTCCGGCGGCGACGGCGGTGGTTTGTTTCTCCGCTATGTGATCACCGATCCACCCGGATTTGCCGATTGTATTCCGACGGTGGACGAAGATTGCACGCCCGACGTGGTCAATTGCATCGTCTGGGGCAATCGTGATACCAGCGGCAATCCCACGCGCGACGAACAGATATTGATCGGCGGCACCGGCACCGAGCCGACGATCGTGACGTTTTCGTGTATAGAAGACGAACCGGGTACACCCGGAATTCCGTTTAACGACCTTACTGTAACCAGCAACATCGAAGGCGATCCGAAGTTCGTTGATGAAGACGGCCCCGACAATACTGCCGGCAATGCCGACGATAACTTTCGCCTCGCCGCCGATTCGGCCGCCACCGACGTCGGTAGCAATTCGGCGGTACCGCCCGACGCCCTCGATGTTGACGAAGATACGCTCGTCGGCGAAGACACGCCCGATCTCGACTTACAAGTGCGCATCGCGCTGAACACCACGACTGGTAGCGGCCCGTGCGGTGGCTCGATCGTCGATATGGGCGCTTACGAACGGCAGGCCCTGTGCACCGACAACATTGCCGGCGACTTAAACGACGACGGCAGTGTTGATGGCCTAGATATTCAACCGTTCGTGGATTGCTTTTTGACGACGCCGGTGGGCAGCCAGGATTGCGATTGCGTGCGCGGTGATTATGTGGGGGCCGATGGCGTACGGGAGAATGACATCCCTGCGTTTGTTGCGTGCTTGCTGAGTGCGGGTAGCGGTTGCCCGGTCCCGACGATTTGCGGCGACGACGGACCGCAACGCCTCGGCTTGCAGGATTGCAACCTAAACGAGATCAACGACGAGGTTGACATTCTGAACTGCGACCCCGCCGTTGACCCCGAAAACTGCGACTGCAATCGTAATGGAATTCCCGACGGCTGCGACATCGATTTTATGACCAGCGCGGATTTGAATAACAACGATACGCCGGATGAATGCGAACCGGATTGCAATTCCAATTCAATTCCGGACGACAAAGACATCGCCGACGCCACTAGTGCAGATTGCGACAGCAACGGTGTTCCGGATGAATGCGATGAAGATTGTAACGGCAACAGCACGCCCGACGCGTGCGAAACGATGGTCGATTGCAATAGCAATGGCATTTTCGATGCGTGTGAACTGGACTGCGACAACGACGGTGTTCCGAACGAATGCGAATTGTCGGGGAATGACTGTAACGAGAACAATGTGCCCGACGATTGCGAGATCGACCGCGATCCGCCGTGGAATCTGCCCGACTGTAATGACAACGGCATCCCGGATTCGTGTGATATCGCCGACTGTGTCAGCGATCCGGCTTGTGACGACTGCAATGAGAATAACATTCCGGACGAGTGTGATATCGCCAACGAAATCAGCGATGATGAGAACGAAAACGGCATTCCCGATGAATGCGAAACCGAGTCGCTGATGGGCGGCGGTGGCGGTTCATCGATGATGTCGGCGTCGTACTCGGAAATGTCCGATGATGAGAAGTGGGACTTGTACATCGCGTACTGTTACGACACGGACTTCAGTAGCATGACCCACGGTGAGAAGTTCTCGGCATTGCTCGCTAAGCGACTCGAACTCGGGTTGCCGGCGGGACAAATGATCCCTGACTAAACTCACAATATGATTTTCAGCGCTTAAAAATTAACCTTTGACCCTCATTCCTTGCCGGAATGAGGGTCTTTTTCTAGGGTTAACGTTGCTAATTACCAATCAAATCGAAATCTACTTGTGAATTTCGATATTGATTGCGATGCGCATTCCAGCGCAAACGATAATGAACACAATTATTAGATTCATAAATCGCTCCTTATTAAAAATGCGAATTCCCCATTGAAAACGCGTTCTTTACTTAAATTCAGAAGTTTCAGCGCGATCTCCTTTGTGAAAATCAGAATTTCAAAAAATAATTTTTGCGCGTAACTTCTCGGTTGCGAAGCACTTAATTCGCGGCCATCGGAGGAAGATTAGGTATACCGAAATCGATAGCAGCATCTTGCCGCTAAAATATTCGGTTCAGAATTCAAGGATGCTCTGTCATGGATGACAAACACAACGCTAGCGCCGATGAAATCACATCCGACGATTGCGGCGCGCCAATCCAATCACCCACCGACAACGCGAAGGCTCTATACGATTACGTTCTGATGGTCTATCAGGAATATCGAGGATCAAGAGATTACCTGCGCGACCACGTACACAAGACGATAAACAAGCTGCTGGCGGCTTTTGTAGGCGTCGGCGCAGGACTAGCTGCGCTTGTCGCCTTGTTGAATGCGACGCCGCCAGAATGGTTGGTGTGGCTGTCGATGACTTTCGGATCATTAGCGATCATCAGCATCGCGATATCTCTGACGATTTGCGCCATTTTATTTCAGTTTGAAGAATCGCCGTTGCCGGGAGCAAAAGGTATGGACGAAGTCCTTCAATTTGAGGGATTTCATGATTATCCACACGCTGATACCGTCAACCTAATGACCGGAAATATCCTCTCCGCATACGAAGAATTTTCGCAGAAGGCCAAAAAAGTCGGCCGGTACGCCTGGCTCTTGAATTGGTGCATGTTGGCAAGCCTACTACTTACGATCTTGTTCTTGGTAACGACGGGCATTGCTCGTCTTTGGGTCCTCTAGTGGATTAGGAGACAGAAAATGAAGAGTATCATGTGGTTCACGCATAAGAGTGGGGCGGCATCTGGATCGCCATCACCGAAACCAGCACCGCCCCCAATCAAACGACCACCCGATCCTTCCACCCGTGGTGGTGGTAAACCGGGAACCGTGCGGCATAAATAACGGCCGCGATTTTGTTGTGCCGGATTGGTTGAAAATTCGGTATTTGGATTGGGCCTTATGGTGCTGTAGGGCAACGCTCCAGGCTGGTAAGCGTTGTGGCGGCACCTATTCTTTGTCTTGATCGATCGGAGAACACCGATGGCAGTTCTTGAAGAACCTAGCACACAGTATAACGACATGACGGGCAAGGTGGCATTGGACTTTCACACAGGCAACGCGTCAGAACTGGCGGAAGCGTGCGGTGTGGATACCGAAAAGGATGAGTTGGTTGCAATTGAGGTCTCGCCGGCTGTGGATGCTCTTGATCCGATCAAAATGGGACTCAACATTGTGTTTTATGTGAAAGATCGTACCAGCCATAACGGACAGAATTCCAATCCGTTTCAACAGGGTGTTACTGAGATTGCGACGCGTCGCATTCAAGCCTCTGTGAAGTACCAAGACTTCTTCCGCCACCTTAAGCGTTTTTCCATGCAGATGCGGTTCGGTTCTTTTCCAGACAACATGACGATCGAATACGACGAGAAGCGTACCGAATATTTGGGATGGAAATAGTGTCTCCGTTATTCCGAGGGACCTAGTGTGAGAACACCCGCATAAACTACGGCAGGAAGTAACCGGTTTTACCTCGACTGTATTCATAACGCTCGCATCCTGATCGGTGCGGGCTTTCTTTTTGCGCTCACTACGGGCTCACGATGGCGTGGTCACGGGTGAGGTTCATCTCGTTTGCGTGTGGTGTTCGCGACGCTGCGACGCGCAGGCCCTGAGTTCTGGCGAAGGGCCTGGCGACGGTCGCCGCGCCCGCCACGTCAAAACGAAGGAGATGAACCGATGACCCAAGACGACAACCCCAAACTGAGCCTTGCAGAGTTGCAACAGTTCACCGGCACCACGCAGTGGTATCGCCACCAAATGACACCGAAAGCGGTCTATACCGATGGTGTGCAATATCTCGCTGCGAAGGGTGAAGCGTACTGGCTGATCGACGCGATTGTTTCGCACCTGTTCACGCCACAAATGAAGCGTGCGATCGCAAAGGATAGCCGCCTGGGCACGCTGCAATTCTGGAAGCTGAAGGTTGCCGACGATCGGACGGCCGTCCTCGGTTGTTACGCCGACAGCAACGTAAAGCCGGCCATCACGCAGAAGATCCCTTTCACGGATTTTCCATTGAGTGAGATTGATATCTGGGTCGGCTTTGATGGTGATCGTTGGACGTTGTATTTGCCGTCCGAGCATTAGCCACCGACTCGAGTCCCGGCGGCGTCAGCTGCGTCGTCGGGTTACTGCTTTAACGCTTCGGGCGGCCGAACCGGGGCTTACGCCGGCGACGCGGCCGAGGCCTTGGTTTGGGCTTGGGTTTCCAACGCACATTGAGTGCAGCGCGGCGGTAGCGTTCGGCGAGAGATAGCGACATCGACCGAGTCTCAGCCGTCGCCCAATATCTGATTCATATCCCGTGCCCCGTGCAGCACCCGCAGGATCACCACATCCTCATCCACCGGTCGATAGATGATCGTGTAGTTGAACACGCCGAACCACCAACGTTGCTGATCGCCGGTCAGGTCGGCGCGGAGGGTGCCCATCAGGGGAGTGGCATCGAGGGCGGCGAAGGCGTCTTCGAATGTCTGATGCACGTGCAGGGCCCGATCGAGGCCATCGCGTTCGGCGATGTAGAGCAATATCTCATCGAGGTCCGCGGCGGCCGTCTCGGTCAGTTGATAACTCACGACCGTTTGCGCCCCCGCAACTTCTTTTTGAGGGCGGCCATTGCCGTGGGCCCATCGACCACCCGCCCGTCGGCCAGATCGGCCAGGCCTTGTTCGATCAGTCCTTCAAAGTGGTGGCGCACCTTCTGACGCACGTCGGCGGGGATGTTGGCTAATTCCCTCTCTGAAATCTCCCCAAAGACCCACTTCTCCACCAGCCGGCGCTGTTCGGCTTGTTCCAGCAGGCGTAAGGCTTCGCGTACCACTTCGCTGGCAGTTTGAAAGCGTCCGCCATCGACCTGCGCGCGGACGAATTCACCCAGATCGGGGGTGAGAGAGACATTCATGGATTGTCGTTCGGCCATGTCATCAGTATGGCACATTGGATAGTACTGTGTCAAATTGTGTTACAGGCCGTGCAGTGTACGCAGCACGCGAAATACCCGCACGGAGGGGTAGGGGAGGGGTGCAGGGCTAGGCCAAGGCCAGATGGGATCGTTCGTGTAGCGAACAAATCCGCCCACGTCGCGGAAATCCCATCCCCCATTGCGCTGACCCGTACGGGTGTGCTAGGGTCGCGCGACTTCAATCAACGAAAACTTTGAGAGGTCACCATCGAGGTCGATCCGCAACGACTGGCATCCGGCAACTGGTGCCACCAAACAGATAAATGCATCGGCGAGGGCGACATCGCCGCCGCGTACAGTGGCGATCGCTTCGGGACCACCGGTCGCATCCGCAAGCCGTTCAAACTCAACGGTCAGCTATATACCAACGCGGGTGGTTGCTACAGCGCCGACCATCACTACGTGAAGGTCTATCGCTTGGTGACGCCGGCGTTGTTCGACGGCACGCCGGTGAGTTACGAGGAACGCTTTAGCACCATGGAGAAGGGCGATGCGGCGCGTAGCGATCCCAAGGGCGCATTGCACGGCCTGCCGGTGACGTATCGCGACAAACCATTCGTGCTGTGCGGGCCGCCGGTGATCCTGACACCCGCGCTTACACCCTCGGACACGCCCTCAAATAGGCCATCCACTCATCGGCGCGAACACGTTGCGACAACATCGACAACTGAAACAGATACACCGCCACCCAAGCCACTACCGCCCACACCGCGTGTAAAGCCCACCTGGCCCAAGGTCGAACAGGGATTACTGTTTGATCTATAGAAGCTTGCGCCGATTTAACGACATCGATCTATTTAAATGCGCGCTTTGGCGAAGCGCGTAGCAAGTACTCTTCTTGTGATGCAAATAGATGATGGCAATGCAAAAAAAGAATAAATGTTTTTGTCTATTTGCGCACTACGTAGGAAACGTAACCGATTCGTAGAACAACGACTTACCGATACAGGACCAGAATTGTCGTAGAAGCGTTATAAAAATACGCTGACAGAATCTTTGCTTCGCTGCGAACGCGCGGGTAAAGTTATCCGTAATCGGGGGGTCGTGAGGAACGAAGCATCGTTCGCATCGACCGGTATCCAGAACTCAGCCATTCGCGCCAGAGTTCATAGGTCGCTTCGCCGAACGGGTCGTTTCCAATCGTGACAATTTGATCGTTGCCGCCACGCGTGATCGCTGTGCGCAACGAACCGCATCGAGTGTCTTCGCGGTGATCTCATGCCCTGTCGATCGGGGTAAGGGCCATCGCTGTGTCTGGAAAGTCTGCATTAAACAATCAGGGCTGAAGGTCTGCCCGCAAGGCGAGTCGCGCTGCGGAAGCGTGGAAAGTGCGCCTGCAGATGAGCCAACCGGCCCCATTGAACCCGAGAAGGAGTGCATGCCATGTCACGTCGCCGAGCCAAACACGTTGCCGGTTATTCGATCTGCCTTTTGGTCCCGCTGATGGGACTGTCGGCAATGTTGATGGGTTCCGATGCGGGAGAACGAAAACCTGCCAAAGATACAAAAACGCCGGTGTGCAAGGCGTTGAAGCAGGCGGTGATGCCGGTGGCGGCCGACGGGGATGTCGATCCTCAAGGCCAGACGGCCTCAAAGGCAAAACAGCCGTCACCGGCATCGGAAGTCGGCGAATGTCAGAAGCAAGCCTGCTGCAAAGCTGATAAGCCGCAGCCGTTGAACGGCACCACCATCGCCGCGTGGCGCGATCGGATTGCCAAAGCAGCTGATTTTGATGATCGGCTGCAACAGCGCCGCGAACTGATGTATCGCTGTTATCGCGAGGGGCTCGGTTACGAAGCCCATGCGGAGTTGGAAGCGCTGCTGTTCGATGTGTTGCAGGATCAGGGTTTTCAGGAGGCGCACCAACGGGCCTACACCGAAATCACGGCACTGGCCGCGCGCCAGTGGCATGACGCGACGTTGCGTGCCATCGAACTTGTCGAACGCGACTATCGCGAGGGTTCGAAACGCGATGACTTGCAGTTGATCAAGGGTACGGCGGAGATCGAGACGGGGGCTTTGGCAAATGCACAAGCGACGTTTTCGATGCTGGCGGATGTCGCACACAGCGAACAGATCAAACAAGAAGCGCTGCGTAAGTTGGCGTTCGCGCAGACCCTGGATTGTGACTACGACGCGGCGCTGATAACTCTTCAACGCATTGAAACTGCCTATCCCAACACCAACAGCGCGCAATACGCCGCCATGCGGCGCGGTTTCGTCCTGGGGGTCGCCGGTCGTCAGCAAAAGGCGATCGAAGCCTATGAGCGCTTTCTGAAGAACCATCCCGGCAGTCGCTATGGACGCGTGGCCCTGCGCCATCTCAATCAGTTGCGGTCTGTGCAAGTGGCCACTGCGCCGTAATGCAAGCAATCCCTTCTGGACGCTTTCCACGATAACACCGTAACTGCTTTTTCAATACCGATTGATTCATACATAACAAAGGTTTTCTTATGAACACGGATCGACATATCCAACGCGTGGCACAATACTCGTCGTATTACATTGCACTGCTAATGTGTGTTTGCATTGGAATCGCTTGGCCGTCCGCGGTTCGCGGTGAACTCGTTCCCGCTGGCGGCGGTGGCAATGGAGATGGCGGGGCCTGTGAGGCAGCCGAAGATGACGAACCGCCATCACTTTTACCGTTCGCAATCCCCTGTAACGGATGTGGATCTGAACTCGCTGAGTTTGGGCCGATGCAGCCGACGCAGAAGAATACGACCAACTCGGGAGGTGGTGGTATTCTCCATTCAGATAACGCTGGTGGCGGAGCGGTCTTTCCGAGTTCTGGCGGTGGCGGTCTAACTCCGGGTCCAGATCGTATCATTGCCCCGCCCGGCGGTATGGGTGGCGTCGTTCCGGGTTCTCCGCAGCAATTTGGCAGCGCGGACTACCAAGACGCGTTTTGGGGAGGGGCATCGGATGCAATTTTCACCCGTCGTCCGGGATATGAGCAAATCGGATTACGCGGAGATCCGGTGATCGCGGAGACGGGTGAGAATATCTTTAAGACCAACGACATGACGGTCGTACACGACGGGACGTTCATGTCCGTGACGCGAATCTATCGTCACCTAACTGACAATCCGGTCGGAAGCGCGGATTTTGGTGAGAACTTTCATTCCAACCTTTACATTGCCGCGACCGAGCAATCGAGCACGGAAGTCGATGTCGATCTAGGTACCGGTCACATCATTACGTTTAACGACACGGCTGGAAACTGGAGTGCGGGATCGGGGTATGAACGCTACGACTTCGACAAGATCGACCTTGGCAGCGGGGAGTATCGGTATGAACTCACTGACAACAACGGCTACAAGTGGGTCTTTGAGGAAGAAAACGCCACCACCAGTTCTCCCTATAAGCTGGACTACACCGAGAACCGATTTGGCGAAGGCCAACAATACAATTATACCGCTGGCCTTTTGAGTTCGATCGAATGCAACTACAAGATGACCATCAGTGTTGTCCGAAATGGCTATGATCAGATCACACAAATCTCGGATTCGTTGGGCCGGCAGGTCAATTACACGTATGAATCCCTTGGCGGCCGCTTGTTGACGGTTAGTGATGCTTGCGGCTGTGGTGCCAGTCTGTCGATTCGCTACGTCTACGATGGTTCGACCGGCTTCATGGAGGAGATATACAACGGTGCGGACGATCTGGTGCGAACGATCTATTACGACGGGACTACTGATATGGTCGAAGAGATCGAGGATTATCAGGGTAATAGCTGGCTCTTCGATTACGACATATCGACCACGACTATTACGGATGCGTCCGGTTACGAACACGAATACACTTTTGATGCCGACGGTAACATCACGCAGGTCGTGCACGATGTCTCATTAAGCCCGTTGACCACAGTTACCTTCGGCTACAGTTACGATTCCAGCTATAACCTCACTGAGATCGACATGCCGACAGGTTAT
>JAUIHO010000335.1 GCA_030432035.1 Phycisphaerae bacterium | reverse complement strand
TGCGCTTCCGCATCGGCGTCGGCGATGTCGTTCCGGTCGTGTGCCCGCCGGCGCGCATTCGCGAATACATCGACAAAGCGGTCGACAGCCCCGAAGCCTCCATCGACGAACTTTCCAAATCGTTGGACGCCTCCGTCGACGCCTCGCTCGACCAAGACGCCAAAGACAAAGAAGACGCCGATCAGGATTCCGACGCGCCCATCATCAAATTGTTAAACATGATGATTTCGGAAGCAGTGCGGACGCGTGCTTCTGATATTCACGTCGAACCGATGGCTGATCGCGTACGCGTGCGCTATCGCATCGACGGTGTGTGCATCGAACGCGAGAACATTCCGAAGCGTCTGCAAAACGCCGTCACCACGCGTATGAAAATTATGGCCGGCGTCGATATCGCCGAGAAACGCATCCCGCAGGACGGTCGTATCAAACTCAAAATCGGAGGCAAGCAGATCGACTTCCGTGTGAGTTGTTGCCCCGGCGTGCACGGCGAATCGATCGTGTTGCGTATTCTGCGTGGCGATGCCGCCGCCGTAGGTGTGCAGCAGCTCGGCTTCGAGGACGAAGATTACGAACGATTCCTACGCGTGATTAAACGCCCCAACGGCATCTTTCTGGTCACCGGCCCCACGGGTTCAGGTAAGACGACCACGCTTTATGCGGCGTTGCAGGAACTGAACCGCCCGGACAAAAAAATCATCACTGCCGAAGACCCGGTCGAATACGTCTTCCCCGGCATGAACCAATGCCAAATCCGCGAGGACATCGGCCTCACGTTCGGCAAGGTGCTCAAGTCGATGTTGCGTCAGGCACCCAACATCATTCTTGTTGGTGAAATTCGAGACTTGGAAGTCGGCGAAATTGCCATTCAGGCCGCACTGACCGGTCACTTGGTGTTCTCGACGTTGCACACCAACGACGCCGCCAGCGCCCTCACGCGTCTCATCGACCTCGGCATTAAGCCCTTCCTGGTGGCATCCAGTATTCAGGCGATCATGGCCCAACGTCTCGTACGTAAGCTATGCATGGAGTGTCGCCGACCTGACGAAAACCCCGACCCATCGTTGATGCGCGTCTGCGGTATGACCGAAGACATGCTCGAAGGCCACACGATCTACAAGGCCATCGGTTGTTCGCACTGCGGTCATTCCGGTTATCGCGGTCGTCAGGGTATCTTCGAAATGTTGTTGATGAATTCGGAACTGCGCGAATTGGCGTTTAACCGCGCCGGCATTTCCGACATTCGACGCGTGGCGCGCGCCACCGGCATGAACACGTTGTTGCATGACGGTCAACGCAAAATTTTGAAGGGTATTACCACGCTGGAAGATCTGGCGCGGCTGGCCCAGTCTGAAATCGAGGCATAGTTTCGCAATCGTTCGTTGCCGCTCGCGGCGTTGGGCGACCATTAAGCATGATTGGCAAGTTGTTGTCGCCCCAGAGCGACGGGTGGGAGATTAAGCAGCAAGATGGCTACCGTTCATATTGACCGCATTTTGGAAACGTGCATCAAGCGCGGCGCATCGGATATTCACTTGTCGGTGGGTCGCCCGCCGGTGTTGCGCCTGGGTGGCCGTCTGCGACAGCTCGAAACCAAGGTGCTCGAACCGGAAGACTGCATCGCGCTGATGAAGTCGATCACGCCCGACCGCAACCAGCAGGAACTACAAGAAGAAGGTGGTACCGACTTCGGTTTCGCGTTCGGCGATCATGGTCGATTCCGTGTGTCGATTTTCCGCCAAAAAGGCAACATCAGCCTCGTGTTGCGTCTGATTCCGAGTCGCTTCCTCACGTTTGAACAAATCGGTTTGCCGAAGATTTGTCGCGCCCTCTGTCGCCGCCCGCGTGGATTGTTCCTCGTAACCGGCCCAACGGGTTCGGGTAAGACCACGACGCTGGCGTCGATGTTGAACTACATCAACAGCGAACTCGACCGCCACATCGTGACGATCGAAGACCCGATCGAATACTACCACGTACACAAGAAGAGCCTGATCAATCAGCGCGAAGTCGGCAACGACGTGCACAGCTTTGCCGAAGCGTTGCGTCGCGTGTTGCGTTCCGACCCGGACGTTATTCTCGTCGGTGAAATGCGAGACTTGGAAACCATTTCCAATGCTATTCTCGCCGCTGAAACCGGCCACTTGGTTTACTCCACGCTGCACACCACGGGTTGTCAGGGTACCGTCAACCGTATCATTGACGCGTTCCCCCACGAACAGCAGGATCAGATTCGCGTGCAGCTATCGACGTCGCTGATTGCGATTCTGTCGCAGGCGCTGATGCCGCGCAAACCCTCCGGCATGGTCGCCGCATACGAGTTCCTCGTGGTCACGCCCGCTATCGCCAACCTCATTCGCGAAAACAAAACGTTCCGTATCGACTCGGCCATTCAAACCGGTAAGAAGTACGGTATGCAGTTGCTCGACGAGCACCTTTGGTCGCTTTACGAACGCGGCCTGATCGAAGCGGCCGACATGCTTGACCGTGGTCGCCAACCTGCCGAACTGCAGGAAAAACTGGAGAAAGCCGGCAAGTTGCATGAAGCCGGCGATGCACTCGTCAACGAAATCGGCGCCTTCGTCGACGAAGCTGACGACGACTAAAATGAGTGATGAATCGCGCGCTGCGTAATCCGCACGATCGCGTTTAGGATTTTGGGAGATCGAATAGATGTCCGCCGTTGCACCAAAAGCAGGTAAAGGGGGTGGCAACTACAAAGGCCGCCCCCTAGGCCGCATCCTGATTAAGATGGACAAGCTGAACCGTCGACAGGTTCACGAAGGGCTTGCCATTCAGAAATCCAAGCGCGGTCCGCTCGGTCAGATCCTGATCGACTTGGGTTACATCGAGCCCGCCGACTTGCAGATGGCCCTCGCCGCGCAAATCGGTATGGAGCCGGTCAATCTCGACGCCATCGATATCGGGCAAGAGGTCATCAAGCTCATCCCGAACCAGATGGCCAATACCTATCGCATCATCCCGGTCAATCACGATCCGGATACCAAGACGCTCGAAATTGCAACGGCCTCACCGGATAACTTTCAAGCGACCGACGACCTTCGCAAACTGCTCGGCATGAGCATTCGGCCGCTGATCGCATCCGACGATCAACTTACCGCCGCGCTAAACCGGTACTACCCCGAAGAACAAAGTCAGTCGATCAACGACCTGCTCGACGAAATGGGCGACGACGACGATCTGGCCAAGTTCGAAGGCCGCGGTGAATCGCTCGACCTTGAAGAGCTGCGCGAACTGACCGACAGCAACCCGGTTAAGCAATTGCTCAACCTCGTGCTCTTGCAAGCCATTCGCGATAAGGCCTCCGATATTCACTTCGAACCCTTCGAAGATGAATACAAGCTGCGCTACCGCATCGACGGCGTGCTGTACGAAATGCGACCGCCCCCCCGCTTCTTGGCGATGGCGATTGCCAGCCGCTTGAAGGTTATGGCAGATCTCGACATTGCCGAGCGCCGTATGCCGCA
>JAUIHO010000091.1 GCA_030432035.1 Phycisphaerae bacterium | reverse complement strand
CACTTGAATTGCCCCGTGACGGCAGTCTCGCGCGACGCCGATGGCGTGACGGTCGAAACGGCAGGCGGTGAATCGGAGCGGTTCGACCGGCTAATTATCGCAACGCATTCGGACCAAGCGTTGAACATGTTACAGGACGCAATGCCCGCCGAACGCGAGGTGCTCGGGGCAATTCCCTATCAGGCCAACGACGTCACGCTGCATACCGACGCGGGGCAGATGCCGCAGCGGAAGCGGCTTTGGTCGGCGTGGAATTATCACCTTGCAAAAAATCCTGAAAATCGGGCGACGGTCTCCTACAACATGAACATCCTGCAAAGCCTGCCGGGGGATACCCAATATTTGGTGTCTCTCAACCGGAACGATCGGTTGGCAGAGCGGGCGGTGGTGCGAAAGTTTGTGTACGACCATCCGGTGTATGAACCGCAAAGCATTCGAGCGCAGCGGCGGCAGGATGAGATTAACGGTGCACGGCACACGTACTTCGCCGGGGCCTATTGGGGCTTTGGTTTTCACGAAGACGGCGTGAAAAGTGCCTTGGCCGTTTGCAAACATTTTGGAGTCAGCTTGGATCCATGAGAAGCGGTATTTTTGAAGGTCGTGTTGCGCACGTGCGGCATACGCCGAAGCGACACGCCTTCGATTACCGGCTTTTTATGATGGCGTTGGATTTAGACGAATTACCGTCTTTGTTTAATCGCGTGCCGTTTTGGAAGTGCGAACACTACGGCTTGGCTGTTTTTCGGCGGCGCGATCATCTTGGTAACGCAAATACCCCTTTAAAATCTGCAGTTCACGATTTGGTCGAAGCCAAGACCGGCAAGCGACCGGACGGGCCGGTGACGCTGGTGACGCATCTGGCGTACTTTGGTTACCGCATGAACCCGGTGAGCTTTTACTGGTGTTATGAAGCCGACGGAGTAACGCTCGCGGCAGTCATTGCAGAGATCAACAACACGCCCTGGGGCGAGCAGCATTGTTACGTGTTAGATGCTCGGCCGCAGCGAAATGCATCGAGTGGTGCCTTACGCTGGCAGTTCGGCAAAGAATTTCACATATCCCCGTTTATGCCGATGCAGGTCCAGTACGACTGGCGATTTCGCGTTCGGCCTGAATCCATTCACATCCGCATGGCGAATTACGAGCAGGAGCGGCGCAGCTTCGATGCGACGCTGGTGATGCGTCGGCGCACCATTACGCCTGCGCGGCTCAATGGACTGCTGGTCCGTTATCCGCTGATAACGGCAAAAGTTTTCGTCGGAATTTATTGGCAGGCGCTAAAACTCTACTTAAAGCGGGTGCCGACCTTTGTGCATCCGGATAAATCGCTGGCGTTACCAGGAGATCCCACGCCATGAGTGCTCATTTATATCCGGCTGTGCTGGAAAGTATCCAAACGCCCGAATTCGTCAGCGGCAATGTGATCGATAACGCCGCACGGAAGCTGATTTTTAAAGCGTTGCAGCGCCTCGATACCGGCGACCTTACGCTGCGCGAAGGTGCCGACGCCTTTCATTTTGGTGGAGCGGGCGGCCCCGATGGTTTCGGTGCCGACTTGTCGGCGGTCGTAAACGTGCATTCGCCGCGTCTCTATCGCCGCACCTTGACCGATGGCACTAACGGTGTGGCCGAATCGTTTATGCGTGGCGAGTTCACTTCGGATGATTTGGTTTCGATGTTGCGCATCTTTCTCGCCAGCGCCATCAACAAAAACGTCGTGGGCTACGGCAGCCGCTTCAAGACGCTGGTCGCGCGGTTTGCGAATGTATCACGCCGCAACTCCAAGACCGGCAGCAAGCGCAACATTGCCGATCATTACGATCTGAGTAACAACTTCTTCAAGCTCTGGCTCGATGAAACCATGAGCTATTCCGCCGGCATCTTCGAGTCTCCCACGGCGACGATGGCCGATGCCTCGCGGGCGAAGAATGACCGCATGTGCCGCAAGCTGGCGCTGACGCCCGACGATCACCTTCTCGAAATCGGCACCGGCTGGGGCGAAATGGCCATTCACGCGGCCAAGCACTTTGGTTGTCGCGTAACGACGACGACCATCTCCGAACAGCAACATCATTACGCCAAGCAACGGATTGAAGCCGAGGGATTAAGCGATCGCATTACGCTCCTCAAGCGCGATTATCGCGATTTGACTGGCAAGTACGACAAGATCGTCAGCGTGGAAATGATCGAAGCCGTCGGCCACGAGTACTATGGCACGTTCTTTCGTAAGTGTTGCGATCTGCTCAAGCCTAACGGCGCGTTGATGATGCAGGCAATCGTGATTGCGGATGAGGCGTATGACGAAGCCCGCCGGGCCGTCGATTTCATCAAACGTTACATCTTCCCCGGTAGTTGCATTCCGTCGGTGGCCAAGTTAACGACCAAAGCTGCGGGCAGTTCCGATTTGCGATTGCGGCATCTCGAAGATATCACGCCGCACTATGCCGAAACGCTGCGACGTTGGCGTGTTACGTTTATGGAAAAGGCCGACGAAGTGCGGGCGCTCGGTTTCGATGAGCGTTTCATGAAGATGTGGGAGTTCTACTTGGCGTATTGCGAGGCGGGCTTCCACGAGCGGCATATCAGTGACGTTCAACTGCTGTTCGTCAGACCGCAACATCGCGGTGAGATGATTCTGCCGCGGCTGGGTTAGGATGAATTCAATGGGTATCCTGCTGCGCGTTATTGCGTACAACCTGGTTTGGGCGGCTTGCGTGCTGGGAGCGGCAAACGGTAACACGTGGATCGGCCCGTTGGCTGCGTTGGTGACGGTCGCGGGTCATATCGCGGCCAGTCGTCAACGAATCGCCGAAGCCAAGCTCATTGCAACGCTGGCTGTGCTTGGGCTGATCGTCGATAGCGCCCTGATGCACGCCGGAATTCTTCGCTTTAACGAGCAGGCTCTTATCGTGCCCTTATGGTTCGCCGCCTTATGGCCGGCATTTGCCACGTTGCTGAACACAGCACTAACTTGGTTGCGGGGACGTATCTTGCTCACCGTCTTATTCGGTGCGCTTGGCGGGCCATTCGCGTATTTCTCTGGGGCGAAGCTCGGGGCGTTGCAACTTAACAACAACCTGACGCTGGCATTGGTGGTGATCGCGATGGAATGGGCGATCGTGACGCCGGTGGCCGTTTGGCTGGGGCAACGATTCGGAACGAGCGTCAAGGGTCAATTATTTGAAAGCGAGGCAACGGACGTATCCAAGTCCGCAGCGCCTATAGCACTGGAAGGTGGCAACTGATGTTCGATAGCACCTTCTGGTCGATGATGGGCTACTTGTGGGCGGGGCTCGCGGTCGCGATGGCCATTCTGTTTGTCGTGCAGATCAAAATTCGCGATGCCGGTTGGGTCGATGTCATGTGGACCGCGGGTCTCGGCGTCTCCGCCGTAGTGATGTATTTCTTTGCCGAGGGCAATTCCGACCGGCGTTTGCTAACGGCGATTCTCGCCGCGGCTTGGTCGTTGCGACTGACGACTCACTTGTTTATCCGCGTTTGGCGCGGTCCGGAAGATGGTCGCTATCAGGCCATGCGCGAGAGCATGGGCGATAAAAAGTTTCGACCGTTCCTGTTCTTTTTCAATCAGGGCCAGGCACTGCTCGTCGTCATCCTGGTGGTGCCGTTTTGGATTGCCATGTCGAATCAGGCCGCGTTTCCAGCTTGGTTTGATTTCGCGGCAGGCGCCCTCTGGTTGATCTCGGTCACGGGCGAAGGCATCGCCGATTATCAACTGTCGCGATTTAAGTCTAAGCCCGACAGCAAAGGTAAGACTTGTCGCGAAGGTTTGTGGCGCTACTCAAGGCATCCGAATTACTTTTTTCAATCGCTATTCTGGTGGACGTTTGTTTTGCTAAGCATCGGCACCGAATATTGGTACCTTTCGCTTGTAAGCCCAGCGCTGATTCTACTGTTCATCCTCAAGTTCACCGGCATTCCTTATACCGAGGCCCAAGCCATCAAGTCGCGCGGTGATGACTACCGTGCCTACCAGCGTGAAACCAGCGCGTTTGTGCCGTGGTTTCCGAAGAAAGCAGCAACCTCATGAACGCCAGCCCGCGCATTGTTTCCGCCGTCGTCGCCTTGATCGAACGCCGCCTCGTGCCCGATGCTGCCGTGCGCTGGGGCATTCGCCGGTTGCTCGACGAGCGTTTGGAAACCTCGTGTAGCAAAACCGACGCCGAACGCGAGCAAGCATTGAAGGACTTCGTCGCGCAAATGGACGCCGGCCCGATTGCTATTTCGTGTGACGCGGCGAACGAACAACATTACGAAGTGCCCGCCGGTTTCTTCGAACGCGCCCTGGGGCCACACTTGAAATACAGCGGTTGCTATTGGGATGACAACACGCGCGATCTTGGCACCGCCGAAGCCAACATGCTGCGGCTCACGTGCGAGCGCGCGCAGCTTGAAGATGGCCAGCGCATTCTCGAACTCGGTTGCGGTTGGGGCTCGCTCACGCTCTGGATGGCCGAGCACTATCCGACGGCCAGCATCACGGCGGTATCAAATTCCGCTTCGCAGCGGGCATCTATCGAACAACGCGCCCGCGAACGTGGTTTAAGCAACCTGACGGTGATCACCTGCGACATGAATGCGTTCGATACAGGCGAGCGCTTTGATCGCGTGGTATCAGTGGAGATGTTCGAACACATGCGCAATTGGCGCAAGCTTTTCGGTCGCGTGGCAAGTTGGCTGGATGACGGCGGCAAATTCTTTATGCACATCTTCACGCATCACAACACGGCATACTTTTTTGAGACGGGCGGTCCGGCGAATTGGATGGGCCGCTACTTTTTTACCGGCGGCATGATGCCCAGTGCCGATTTGCCGTCGCGCTTTCAGGACGAGTTGACGTTAGCACAACAATGGTCGGTCAACGGCCTGCATTACGCGAAGACCGCCGACGCGTGGCTGGAGAACACCACGGCCAAGCAAGGTGAGATCACCGAACTGTTCGCAAACGTGTATGGCGCGAATGACGCCGAGTTGTGGGTGCAGCGTTGGCGCGTGTTTTTTATGGCCTGCTCGGAACTATGGGCCGCCCGCGAAGGCCGCGAATGGACGGTGGAGCATTATTTGTTTGAGAAGTAACAGTGAGGCGATTTGAGATTTGAGATGTTCAAACTTGAACTTCGAAGTTTGAGATTCGGTACTTGAGCGAGATGAAGAGCATGGCGTTCGTGCGGCGCGAGATTCTAACGCCCCAATCAATTCGAGATAGGCGCTCAAAACGAATTTTGCTCCGAAAAGCTTTGGATGCTGAGATGTGTCACATTGTTTGAGAAAATGAACGAGAAAGAAAAACGCCCGCCACTTTTGCGACGAGCGCTTCGTATCAAAATACCTATCTATTTTCGATCGATGACTACCACTGCGATTTAAGTAACGCACGACCCATCTGCCCGCCGCCAAATCACCAAATCGCGCAATCACTAAGTCTACTGATTGCTTCCCATGCGCACTTCCGTCGGGCGCGGTCGTTGAACGCTCGAATCACTCATGCGATTGACGGGTTGCGGGTTGATGGGGCCATCGGACGACGACGAACTGCTCGAGCTGCTGCTCGACGAAATCGGTCGCGGGCCCGACTGGCTGGCGGATTGTCCGACGACGACATTGCCGACGAAGATGGCGCCGTCAGCGATTTCGAGGCGGCTGGTGCGCAGGTCGCCTTCAACTTTGGCCGTCGACATCATGTGCAGCTTTTCGGAGACGCTGAAGTTACCCTTGCAGTTGCCTTCGATTTTCACGTTGGTGGCTTCCACATTGGCCGTGACGGACGCGCCTTCGGCAATGTGCAACGTACCCTTCGACGAAATCTGACCTTCAAACTTACCTTCGATGCGCACGCTTTTATCAAACGACAATTCGCCCTTGAAATTGGCATCGGCACCAATGACCGTCGGCGATTCACCATTCATATCTGACATAGAATTGCCTCCAAGCAATATGAGAAATTCGAGTCCTTGAGCGGGTGGAATTGGTTACGGCAACAATTGCTTCCATCCCATGCCGAAACAACGCGAGTATATCCGCAAACAGTGCAATCTCAACCAATTCAGGCAATGTTTGCGGTCTGTGAATTTCAGATATCGCGTCGTGTTAATCACAAGACACACAAACGGCTTGTGATTTGACAGCACGTTTCTCACAACAGGCCGTACGTTGAGCGAATAGCGCGGGTTCGTTCGGATTTGCATCGAGGCTAGAGGTTGTGAATTGGTGTGGCGGCGACGAAGATTTTTTGCCTGCACTGGCGTTATTCCTACGCACCACTCTGCGACCAACTACGTCGGCGCGGTGGCGGTCGATTGGAGAAACCGCGCACCGGCAGGTCGCACCGCGGCACGACGGCCACGCCGTACGGGCACGAGACCGTCAGTGGCGCGCCGGCGGGCGGATCTTGAATGGTCACATCTGCAACCAGTTCGCCACCTTCGCGGCGCAACGCGTCGAATGAAATGCGATACTGATCTGAATAGGTTCGCCCCAGCGTGACGATCAGCAGCATCTCTTCGTTGAAGTTCACATCGAAGTCTTCCAACGGAATTTGCGTGAGGTCGCGTTCGTTGCGAATCGTCAGCCGCAACGGTCGATTCTCATGACAGTGCGGCTTTGACCATTGCCGCAGAATAGGCAGCGAAACGCCGTCGGGTGGCAGGGTATCGGGCGCGGGGTCATCCATCAGCGAGCAGCCAGCCAGCGGCAACATCGCAGCGCAAAGGATGGTCGCGAATCGAAATAACGTTGATGTTTGTAGGGGGCGTTTGCGGGTCATGTCGCGGATTATGAACGAATAGGCAGGTTTCGGCAGCCCCGTGGATCGGAATCTGTGGTTGCGGCGTCGGTGGTTGGCGTTGCGTGCTTCCGTCGGAACCGAAATTGACCATAACCCCAGTCGGCGGATAAGATTACGTTATGACTTTACTTACATGGGCAGTTGCAACCAGCCTCTTCGTCGGGCCGCAGATTGGTCTGGGCATGACGGAAGATGAGCCGTCGCATCGCAGTCGCCGGGATCGGGCGATGGACGCGATTGAGGCGAAAAACTTCGACGCGGCCCGCGAATTGATTCGCAAGGGCATGCGCGAGCGAAGCAGCCGCCGCAAGGATGAATGGCGGATTATCGAAGTGCGTTTGCTGTTGGCGGATGGTCAGCCGAAAACGGCGGGTTTGCACGCAATGCGAATGGTGTCGCTCCGGCCCAAGTCGAAGCAATACGCAGCGGCCCTGTTTCTCGCGGGTAATGCCTATGAGGAGATTGGGCGACCGTCGGTTTCGCGAACGGTCTATGAAGAAGCGCTGGCGCACGAGACGTGCACGGGCGGCCTGCGGCGTGCCGTGGAATCGCGTTTGGATCGGTTGACCGAGAATGAGTAGGTCGACGACCCGACCGACAGCGTGATGTACGCTCGTTCACGATAACAAGCACCAAACTCCCAACCAAAATTGTTGCACCACGCATGAAACCCAAACGAACGATTTATCTTGAAACGATGGGCTGTCAAATGAACGCCCTCGATAGCGAACTGGCGCTGGCCGCGTTGGGGCAACAGGGGTACGTGCTGACACCCGCAATCGAAAGCGCCGACCTCGTCGTGTTAAACACGTGTTCGGTGCGGCATCATGCAGAGGAAAAGGTGTATTCGCGATTGGGGCAGTTGCGCACCAATCAGAAGCGCGTTGACGATCAGATCGTGGCCGTGATCGGTTGCATGGCCGAGCGCGATGGCGACGGCCTGCTCGAAAAAATGCCGCACGTAGATATTTTGTGTGGTCCCAGCGAACTCAATCGCTTGCCGGGTTTGGTCGCCGATGTAGAGGCCACGCGCGAGCGCGCGATTGCCTTGTCGGGCCGCTTGCGCGATTCCACGACGCCGCAGCAAACCAAAATTGCCCATGACGATCTCGAGTCGCTCGATTCAGATCGAAGCTTCGGGCTTTCGGCTCACGCGGCCATGCCCAAGGTGTTCGGTCGGCATCAGGCTTACGTGCGCATCACGCGCGGTTGCAACAAGTTCTGCACGTTCTGTGTCGTGCCGTACACGCGCGGACCTGAACAACATCGACCGCCGCAGCAGATTGTGGATGAGGTGCGCCGCCTCGCCGCCAATGGCATCGTGGAAGTTACGCTGCTGGGCCAGACGGTCAATCATTATCACTTCGATCCCAGCGGCCCCGAAGATTGCAGCTTTGCGGCGCTGTTGCGCAAGGTGCACGACGAAGTGCCCGAGTTGCCGCGCTTGCGTTTTGTGACGAGTTATCCGCGCGACTTCACCGACGAGGCGCTGCAAGTGATGGCCGAGTCGCCGCGGATTTGTAAGTATCTACACATTCCGGCGCAAAGCGGCAGCAACACGGTGCTCAAGCGCATGAACCGCGGCTACACGGTGGAAGAGTATATGTCGCTGATCGAGCGAGCCCGCGCGCTCATGCCAGATTTGGCGATTGCCGGTGACATGATCGTGGGTTTTAGCGGTGAGACCGAAGAGGATTTCCAGAAGAGCCTCGATCTGCTGCGTTTTTGCAAATATAAGAACTGCTTCATTTTTAAGTATTCACCGCGCCCCGGCACGCATGCGGACAATCGCATGCCCGACGATATTCCCGAGATCGAAAAGAAGCGGCGTAATAACGATATGCTCGCGCTGCAGGCGGAGATCAGTTTGGCCCAGCATCAGCGACTGCTCGATTCGACGAGCGAGGTGCTTGTTGAAGGGCTCAGCAAGGCGGCGCTCAAGCGGCAGGAGAGCGAGCAGGAGCGCGGGTCGGAATGGCGCGAGACGCCAAACGGCGAAGCCGACGCCGACGCGAACGGTCAAGCGGAGTCGGGTGCAATGTCCAAGCCTGAAAACGCGTCGGGTGCCATGCCCACCCTTCAAGGTGGGCATGCCGGCGCAGCGCGCGACGCGAGCGATTCAAATAATGGGAAAGAAAACACCGTCCAACTCGTGGGCCGCACCGAGCACGATCGAATCGTGGTTTTCGACGGCAGCCGCGACCTGATCGGCAGCTTCGCCAACGTCCGCATCATCGGTGCGACGCCGCACACGCTGCACGGGGAAATTACGGAAGTGACGCGCGAAGCGGCGAAGGGGGCGGGCGTGTCGTTGACGGTGTTGGGGCATTAGATTACTCGTTGGCAGTAAGGTTATGTTGGATCTACGCAATAAAAAAAGTAGTTTGCGACGACGTACTGATTCAGTGATTAATCTGCGACGGCCGTGATATCTGAAAAAATCAAATGACCCTTTTCACAGTAGACGTTGTATCCCCATAATCGATGTACGTCCTCGGGCCTGCCAAAATCATATTCCCAGTCCTCGAATACACAGCTCTTCAAACCAACTTCTTTTTCGCACTCAAAACAAAAAATCGAGATGAACTTGCGCAGCCATCCTGCATAGCGAACATACCATTTGAAAGGGCTGAATTCGGCCTCTCTGCAATCGATGAGTGTAGGTGACGCAGATTTAACTTTATCAAGAAGATTTTGCTTTCGTTCTAATTCGATTAATTCTTCTTTCCTGCGGATAACGACATATTTTCTTGATTTATGGCGATCGATATCCTCCTGAATTTTAAGGATTTCCTCTTGAATCTTATGTTGGATAATTGAAGCGTCTATTGTGATGATCGGCTCTTGAAGTTCGTATGGGATGTTGATATTTAGTGGAATTCGAAATCTTAGTGGTGTCATAATTCGTTTATGCTACCAGATTCATTTATACTGCTACAACATCACTCAGCAACTTCACCCCGCATCCCTTACCAACGCCGCCGACCAATCTTCATCATCGCGCGCGTGACACATCTCAATAAACCGTCGCCGCCGTGCGTCGGTGAAGTCCGGGTCATACAACCGTTGCACCAACTGCAAGAACCCGTCCTCCAATTCCTCCACGCTCATATTCGCTGGCTCAAAGTTCACGTCGAACAGCGTGCATTTGCGCCAAGCCCGTTCGTCGAGCAGGCGGCCTTCGGTGCGTAGGCGTTCGTATAGCGGTGTGCCGGGGAAGGGCGTTAGCACCGTCACTTGCACATCGAAAAGGCCGCTTTGTTCGACGAAGCGATAGACCTCATCGAAAACGGTGGGCGTGTGACCGTCGAGGCCGAGGATGAAGCAGCCGTTGACCGTGATGCCGCGCGATTGAATGCGGCGCACGGCGGCTTCGTAATCGGGCAATTGTTTGAGTTTCCAATTGCGTTTGAGTTCGACGCCGTCGAGACCGCCGCCGGTAGGGCTTTCGAGACCGACGAGCACTTGGCGGCAACCCGCTTCGCGCATCAGGTCGAGCAATTCGAGATCGTTGGCGATGCTGATATCGGCTTCGGTAAACCACTTCACGCGCTCCTGCTTGAGGGCACGCATCAACGCTTTGTAATGCGGTCGTGCGGCAAAGCTGTTGTCGTCGGCGAACTCGATGAAGGGCTTGTCCCAAATGGCTTTGATCTGTCGGATTTCGGCGATAACTTTTTCGACCGGCTTCACGCGATAGAAGGGCGTGAGCAAAATCGAACTCGCGCAGAAGTCGCACCGATGCGGACAACCGCGACTGGTTTGCACGGTGATGCGGTTGTAAGCGCGCGGGGCGAGCAAATCGAAACGCGGCATGGGCGCGTCTTTTAAATCGAAGTATTCACCCGCCGGCGGACGGTAAATATGGTCGAGCGCGCCGGCATCTGCGTCTTCTACAAGTTGCGCCCATGTCATTTCACCTTCGCCGACGATCACGGCGTCACAATGTTGCAGTGCTTCTTCGGGTAAGGCGGATACATGCAACCCGCCCATGACGACGGTGATTCCTTTCGCGCGGTAGCGGTCGGCGATTTGGTAGGCGTCGTCGATCTGCGCGGTCAACGAACTGATGGCGACGAGGTCGACGTCCATCGGCAGACAGTCGGCCTTTTTGAGATCGTCGATTTCGTGGTAAGACAGCGCGTGCGGTTCCGGTGTCATGCCCGCCAGCGTCAGCAGCGACAAACTCGGCAACGACGCAACGACCTTGCTGCGCTCGACGACGCCCGGCATGGTAAGGCCTGCGGCGACGAGTTTTTCGTTTTCGGCACGAATTCCGCTCATGGCGATGAAGGCGATTTTCATGATGACACCAGCCCGATGAAGGTCGAGATACATCCCGTCGCAAGCAGTGCGACCGGCAGGTAGAACAGCGGCTTACAGCGCGGGTTCCACGCGTTGACGAAACACGCTAGCGGCATGGCGAACGCCCCAAGGGCCAGGCACCACGACGCGAGAGCGGTGGCGTGACCGGTCGATGCCAGTCGCTCCGCCGTCTGAACAAATAGTAAGTTGAGATATCCCAACGCGATGAACGCGATATGCCCAAGGCGAATGAGGCGGCGCTTTAACGAACCGTAGCCGCCCAGCCAGTTTTCGCGATCGAAGTTGAGCCCAAGAACGGCACCGCCAAGGATGCCGAGAGCGATGCCGAGCCAACCGGCAGCTTCGTTGATCATTGCCGTGCCTACCTTTCCGACACGCGATTCGTCATTCGCATGTATCTTCAATGTAACGGGATCGGCAGGGCAGGCTTAACGGTTGCCGGATTTAGCGGCGATAACGCGCCTAAAAAACGCGTTTCATTGCGTCAATCGTTTCGGCGGCGCGATATAATTTCACCGGCGGAGCTGCGCGCTCGCAATCAATCTGAGATTCGCGCGTTGTACCGTCTGCTGATACATAAACATTCGTCACGACGGAAACTTATTTACTTATGCCACCCGTTCACGATACCGAACGCGAATCGTCATCCCTCGCGCCGTTGACGGCGCAAGCTAATCCCAATGTAAACGTCGACCACTCGCCCGCCGCGCCGCGCGGTTGGCGCAACGTGCTGGCCAATTTTGCGCTGCCGCTGTTGTTGTTGGTGGTGGCCGGTGGTGTGGGCGTGATGCTGATAAAGTCGCCGCCGCATGTGCCGCGCGCCGAACCTGAAACGCTCGCGCCGGTGGTTGGCACGGCCAATTTGGTTGCGAAGAACGAAAGCGTGTACGTCAAAGCTTTCGGCACGGTGATTCCGTCGCGCGCGATTGAGGTTATCCCCGAAGTCAACGGGCGCGTGATCGAGTTACACGACAGCCTCGATCCCGGCGGCATCATTCGCGAAGGCGAGACGCTCGTGAAGATCGAACCGATCGACTACGAGATTAACGTCGCGCAATGGGAAGCCGAGTTGGAAGTGGCCCGCAACGAAGCCGAGCGCTTGCAAGCGAACGTCGAAGCGTCGAAGGGACGCGGTGCACAGCTCGATGTGGAGATTGCGTACCTGCAATGGAATAGCGATCGATTGGGTCGCCTGGCCGAACAGGCGCAGGCGGCACAATCCGAAGCGCGTGATGCACGAACGCAATTGGATAGCCGCAAGGCCGAGCGCGACACGTTGAATTCTGAGATTGCGGCGCAGGAGAAAGCCGTCGAAACGGCGCGGGCGCGTATTCGCGTGGCAGAGCGTCGATTGGAATCTGCGCGGCTGGCGTTGGAGCGTACCGAAATCAAGGCACCTTTCGACGCCATCGTGATGTCGGAAAACGTGGAGGCCGGCCAACTCGTCGGTTCGCAATCGATGATCGCACGGCTGGCGGCGACGGATGAATTCTGGGCCGAAGCGGCAATCCCAGTCTCGCGGTTGAAAGACGTTCGCTTCAAACTCGAAGACGAAAGCAAAGCCAGCGACGTGACGATCCGCTTAGCGGCGGGCGGCAACGCGAACATCGAACGACACGGCGTTGCACTGCGACCGTTGGGCAATCTCGATCCCCTTGGGCGCATGGCGCGGGTGATCGTGTCAATCGAAGATCCGCTTGGTTTGGCAATTAGCGACGGCGCGGCCGCGCGGCGCGTGCTGCTTGGTAGTTATGTGCGGCTTCAAATCGAATCGACGCAGCTTGACGACGTGTACAGCATTCCTCGCAAGGCTCTGCGCGAAAACGATCGCGTGTGGGTGCGCGACGCCGACGGAGAGCTTGCCATTCGACCGGTGCAGATCGTGTGGCGTAGGCAAGACGATGTGTTGGTGCGCAACGCGTTTCAGCCGGGCGACGAGTTGGTAACGACACACTTGTCGAGCGTGGTGCCGGGCATGCCGTTGCGCATTCGCGAAGAATCGTCGCCGGTATTGGCCGATGAAAACGCGAACAGCAACGTTGACGACGACGGTTCGGTTAGCGCGAGTGAAGAACAGCGTGAAACCGATGCCGTGGCGAAGTCGAGCGATGGTGCAACCGACGCGGAGGAAACGCGATGACGATGATGCCCGGAAGCAAGCCCGGCGAAGGCATCATCGGATTCATGGCCCGTAATCACGTGGCGGCCAATCTCTTGATGCTTCTGTTTATCGCCGGCGGCGTAGTGGTTGCGTCGCAGATCAAGCAGGAAGTTTACCCTGCATACGAACTCGATATCGTTAACTTCGATATGTCCTTGCCGGGTGCGACGCCGGAAGAAGTTGAAGAGGGCATTTTGCTGCCCGCCGAAGAATCGGTGCGCGGTCTGGAAGCGGTGAAGCGCATCGATTCGACGGCCGTTGAAGGCAGCGCGTCGATGTCGCTCGAATTGAATGAAGATTTCGACCCTAACCGGGCGTTGCAAGACGTCAAAAACGCGATCGATCGCATTTCGTCGTTCCCGGAAGAAGCCGAACGGCCGCGCGTGGAGTTGGCGATTCGTCGGCGTTCGACGGTCACGATTGCGATCGCGGCCGATATGGACGAACGCACGCTGCACGATTTCGCTGAGCGCGTGCGAAACGATCTGCTTAACAACGACGAAATCTCGCAGATCGATATCTACGGCATTCGAAATCCGGAAATCACGATTGAAGTGCCGCAGGCGCAGTTGCGCGCGTTGAATCTAACGCTCGACGATATCGCCCAAACGGTGCGAGCCGCCGCGCGCGACGTGCCGGGTGGTGAGGTGCGCACGACGGGTGGAGAGGTATTGTTGCGCAGCGCAGGTCGGCGCGTGTACGCCAGCGAATATCACGATATTCCGATTGTGAGTAGCACGAGCGGCGCGACGTTAACGCTGGGCGATATTGCGACGATTACCGACGGCTTTGAAGACGTCGATCGCGTGTCGTCGTTTAACGGAAAGGCCGGCGTCACGCTTTGGGTGCATACGACGGGCGATCAGAAACCGTTGGATGTGGCGCAAATCGTTTACGACTACGTCGACAAAATGAATGCCGAAATGCCGGACACGGTCGAAATGATCGTGATGTGGGACCGCGCGCGCGAGTATCGCGAGCGGCTCGATTTGCTCCTGACCAACGGCGCGTTCGGCATGGGTCTGGTGCTCATCGTCTTGGGGATATTTCTCGCGCCGAAGCTGGCGTTTTGGGTCGGTTCGGCTGTGCCGGTGTGTTTGTTGGGCGGCATAATGTTGCTGCCGGCGATGGGCGCGACGATCAATATGATCTCGCTGTTTGCGTTCATCATCACGCTGGGGATTTTGGTCGATGATGCCGTCATCATCGGCGAAGAGATCTTTGAGAACTTGCAGCAAGGGCATTCGCGCATCGACGCGGCAATTATGGGGGCCAAGCGCATGGCGGTGCCGGTCTTGTTTGCCGTCGTTACGAACGTGATTGCCTTTATTCCGTTGATGTTTGTGCCGGGTCGCACGGGGCGTTTCTTTGCCGCGATTCCGTTGGTCGTGATTACGGTATTTATTATTTCGCTATTCGAGAGCTTGTTCATCTTGCCGGCGCACCTGGCGCATGCCCGAGCGGTCGATCCCAAAGGGCGCGGCTTTATGGCGCTGATTGCGCGAACGCAGCGGCGGCTGGCGTCGGGGTTCGATTCGTTTACCAAACGCGTTTACGAACCGATGTTGGCGTGGACGCTGCGCTATCGCGGGCTCACGGTTTCGATTTTTCTTGGCGGCCTGCTCGTTGTCGGTGCGTGGTACCAGAGCGGACGTTTGAACTTCACCTTCGACCCGCGCATTGAGGGCGACCGCGTGGACTGCGAAGTGCGCGTCCCGTTCGGTGCGCCTTTTAGCGAAACCATGCGCGTCTCGGCCATAATCGAAGAAGCAGGCATGCGGACCGCCGATCGGTTCGGCAAGCGCGATGAGGTGTTGGCTGGCTGGATGAACAGTCGCGGTCGTCAAGGTTCTAACGCGGCGGACGTCAATTTTGTGTTGGTGCCGCAGGAGAAACGCAATTTCACACCGGCTGATTTTGTGCAGGTCTGGCGCGAGGAAATCGGCGCGTTGCCGGGGCTCGAATCGATGTACTTCGAATGGGAGGTCGGTCCGTCCGGTTCGCGCGGCCTTACAGTCGAATTGTCCCATCCCGATCGGCGCACTTTAGAAGCGGCGTCGGCGCAGTTGGCGTCCACCTTGAAAACTTATGCGGGCGTGACCGACATCGACGATGGCTTCGCCGCCGGTAAGCCGCAACTCGATCTGCGCATTACGGACGAAGCGCGTTCGCTGGGTTTGTCCCACGAAAACATCGGTCGCCAGGTGCGGCATGCGTATTACGGTGCCGAAGCGCTGCGCATGCAGCGGGCGCGCAACGAAATCAAGGTCATGGTGCGCCTGCCCGAGGAAGAACGCCGCAGCCTCGCCGACTTGGAAAATATGATCATTCGCACGCCTGCGGGTGGCGAAATGCCGCTGTTTGAAGCCGTCGATCTCACGCGCACGCGTGCACATACCGAGATCAAACGTGTGAACGCCCAGCGCGTGTTGTCGGTGACGGCGAACGTCGTGCCCGAACTCACGAACGTGAACAAGGTGCGAGCCGATCTCGAAGCAAACGTGTTTCCCGAATTGCAAGCGACGTATCCCGGTCTCACGTTTGCATACGGTGGTCGGCAGCAAGAAGAAATCAACGCCATGTCCACGTTGATGTGGGGCTTGGGTGTATCGCTATTGGTGATCTTCGGTTTGCTGGCGGCGATCTATCGAAGTTACGGTGAAGCGCTGATCACGATGATGGTCGTGCCGTTTGCAGTCGGCGCAGCGCTGTTGGGGCATATCGTGATGGGCTACGACCTGTCGGTGGTCAGCGTGTTGGGCATCATCGCAACGTGCGGCGTGGTCGTGAACGGCGGCTTGGTGTTGACGGTCACGATGAACGATCTCATCGATCAAGGTGTGCCAGTCGAAGTCGCAGCATTGGAAGCCAGCAAGCGGCGCTTCCGCCCGATTTTGTTGACGTCGCTCACGACGTTTATGGGCTTAGCCCCGATGATCTTCGAAACGTCTCCGCAGGCTCGCTATCTGATTCCGATGGCGATTGCGATGGGATTTGGCATCATGTTCTCGGCGGCTGTCGTGTTACTTATGATGCCCGCGAGCCATCTGATCGTGCACGGCATTACGGGCGGCGCGAAGCGGGATGAGTATGCGGAGCCTTCGAGCGGCCGTCCGCAGCCGGCGCTATCCTAATCTTGGATAATGCGATTTTCGGCGTAAATCGTTCGAATTGATTGAGCGGATATTGCATGCTCGATCTGAAAATGATTCTTTAATACAAGCCGATGAAAAAAGCCCTATCCTAGTCAGGATGGGGCTTGCTCCATTTTTAATGATCTCGCTTTAAAGTTTTAGCACGCTTTCCGCGTCGTTCGCTTGCGGCGTCGCATACCGCAGCTTGCGAAGCCGGCGATCATCGCCATGCCGACCATGTTGGTGCCCATGCCGCAAGGCGTGGCCATCGGAACAGGCGTGATCGGGTCTTCATCGTCATCGTTGTTGTTGTTCTGATTGTTATCGTCACCCTGGTTGCCGTTGTTGTTATTGTTGTCGTCTTGCTGTTGCAAACAATCGGGCGTGCCGTCGGCGTCGTCGTCGATCAGGTCGTCCTGGCCGGGGCATACGTCGCAGCCGTCGATGATCAGGTCGTTGTCGCTGTCGGCTTCGCATTCGTCCGGCACTCCGTTGACGTTGCAGTCTTCGCTGAAACCATCGGCGATGTCGTCGGCGTCGAACACATCATTGCCGTTACAGTCGTCGTGCACGGTCGCGGTGAAGGTCACACGATACGGGTTCTGCAGGCTGTCGTTGTTGATGCGGGCGGTGGCCGTGAGTTGACCGACCGTCGAAGGCGTTAGCTCGATCAACAAATCTTCACTTTGGCCCTGCGGCACCTGCGTGTTGCCGGCATCGATGACGGTGAAATCGGCGGCGTCGTCGCCTTCCATCTGGATACCGAAGAGACCGAGATTTAGTGCGCCGATGCTGTCGGCGAACATTTCGATGTCCACCGTTTCGCCCAGCAACAAATCGCCAAGATCGAACGTGCTGTTGTTGGGTACGGTTTGACCGTCGATTTCCAATTGCATGGCCGACGTGAGCGGGTTTTCAAGAACGGTGCCCGATACCTGGAACTGAAACGGCGCGTCAGGTGCGTTCGTATCGATCGAGAGAATCACCGACGAACCCGGCGGATTGTGAAACGCCGGCGGCGCGAACGCGACGGCGATGTTCATTTGACTACCGGGCGGCAAGACGCGCGGCAATGTCGCACCGCCGATGACGGCGACATCCCAATCGAACGCGAACGCGCCCTGTGCCGTCACACTTTGCACCGTCATATTCTGATCGCCGTTATTGAAGAGAATGTATTGGCGACTTTCGGAATCCCCTTGGACAACCTGACCGAAGTTCTTGATCTGGCCTTCGGTGACGGTTTCGAATGGATCGGTTTGCTGCACGAGCAAAACGGGCTGTGCGACGGCGGCGGCAGCCGTGCAGAGCAGGGCGGCGATTGCCGTCATGAAAGTCTTTGCGGTCGAGCGAGCGAAGCGACTGGTATGCGTGGTGTTGCGCGTCATGGCACATCTCCTTCAAACTGGCCCCGTTTCAAAGTGCTCGCCGGTCGGGCTGGGGGGGATGCCCGACCGGCGGTGGGCGGCTGCATTCGTCCGCCGCCATTAACCACGCGTGAGGCCGGCGGGCGGACCGCGCCGTATGCAAAAAAGTGAAAGATGCCGCAACGACCGAGAAATCGTCGCTCCCCGGGCCCTAGCGGCGCGTTTTTGCGATAGAATCCGCCACGCCAACCACAAGGTTTCATCAGAGGTCGTGCAAGATGCCGCCGCCAGACGGGAATAAACCAGACAGGAGTCATGCCGCAGGTAGCGTCGGCAGCCCGGCGGACGCCCGCGGCTTTCTCGACCTGTTGGAGCCGATCAAGGATTCGCTCTACCGCTACGCCCTGCGCAATTCGTGGGGAGACGACCAGGCAGGCGACATTCTGCAGGAAGCCGTGATGACTGGCTGGCGCGAGTTTCATCGCTTTGAAGCGGGGACGAATTTTAAGGCATGGATGTTCCGCATTTTGATCAACTCGATTTATCGGTTGAACAAAAAGGTCGCGCGACAGGGCGGACCGCAACTCGATGAGGTGCACGAAGAGCAACACGGCGACGTCGATCGCGCGAGCGACTGGTTTTCGATACTAGAGTCGCCCGAGAAGTTGAACGATTTATTGGATGAACGGTTGGTGCAGGCGTTAGACAAACTCGGAACGGATGAACGGCAATGCTTGCTGCTGCGGTTGCTCGAAGATTTTTCGTATAAGGAAATCGCGGCCATGATGGACATTCCGGTCGGTACGGCCATGTCGCACGTGCATCGCGGTCGCATCAAGCTGAGGGATGAATTGGCAGCGTTGGCAGTGGAACACGGTTTGTTGAAGGAGTCGGCCTGATGGATTGCAAAACGGCACGCTCCCATCTGAATATGTATCTCGACGCGGCGTTGGATGCGCCAACGACTGCGCGACTCGATCAACACTTAAGCGATTGCGGCACTTGCGCGGCACAGTTCGAAGCCGAGACGCAAATCGAAGCCAAGCTTTCGGCGGCGCTAAGCCAGCCCGATATGCCACACGCGCTTTGGTCGCAACTGCGCACCAGCGTGAATGAAGATGCGTTGCAAGGCGGTGTTGGCGAATCGTTGCCTGCATCGATGCCTATTAGCGATACGGCTCAGCCGGGTTGGAAGTTGCCAGTCAGTTTGGCTGCCGCAGCCGCCGTGGCGATCGCCGTTTGGGGCTATTGGCCGGTGCAGCCGGATCGCGACTACTCCGCGTTTTGGCAGACCGAGGTGCCGACGATGTTGGCAGCGGGGCCCGCGACGGATGCGATGGTCGATGAAGCCGAGATCGTCGCTTATCTAAAGAAGCAATACGGCTTGGCGATGGCCGAATCGAAAACCGAAACGCACGGTCACCCGGTGAGGGTCGATTTCGCACAAATGGCGGACTTTGCGGGGCGGCAAGGAATGCAAATCCGTGTGAAGTGTTGTAGCCGACCCGTGATGGTGACGCTGTTGAAAGCGTCGGTGAGTAGCAATTTGCCCGCTGCGATCAACGCCGTGGTAAACAAGGCACGGCAAACGACGAGCAAGCAGGGCGAGTTAAACG
>JAUIHO010000334.1 GCA_030432035.1 Phycisphaerae bacterium | reverse complement strand
CCTCTCGCGCATCGACGGCCCCGAGATCGAAAACCTCCGCGCCATGTACAAGCAACGCGCCGAAACGCTGGTCACCGGCCTAAAGCGCGCGGGCTTCACCGTCGACATGCCGAAGGCGACGTTCTACGTCTGGGCGCAGTGCCATGACGGTTACGATTCGATGCGCGCGGCCAAGCGCCTGTTGGAAGAAGCCGACCTTGTCGCCATTCCCGGCGTCGGTTTTGGCAAGCCGGGTGACAAGTTTGTACGCTTCGCGCTAACGGTCGATCAACCGCGCATCGCCGAAGCCATGAAACGCCTCGAAGGCATGAGTTGGTAAGCGTGTTACCCCATGTGGCCTACATCGGGCTCGGCTCGAACCTCGGTCGGCGGAAGAAGAACATCGCCGCGGCGTTGAATGCACTGCAAGCCGCGCGCGATATCGAAGTCGATGCCGTCTCTCCGCTATACGAAACCGAGCCCGTCGGCGGCCCCGACGACCAAGCGCTATTCATCAACGCCGCCGCGCGATTGCACACGTCCCTCGCGCCGCATCGGCTGCTCGCCGTGTGCCTGAACGTTGAAGAAACACTCGGTCGCAAACGCGTCATCCGCTGGGGACCGCGTACGATCGATATCGATATCCTGCTGTTTGACGACCAGATCATCGACGACGAAGAACTGACGATTCCGCATCCCGATATGCACCGACGGCGATTTGTATTGGAGCCGTTGTGCGACATTGCGCCGGATTTGGTCCATCCAGTTCTCGGGCAATCGATACGCCAACTTCTCGATGGTTGCCCCTGAGCAAACAGGTAATGGTGTCGTTTAATTTCTGTCACGGGGAGCATCGGCGTCTCGCCGATGCGAAAAGCAAATAAGCACCGCCGGGACGGCGATGCTCCCACAATGGATACCATTACCAACAAAGAATTTCTAATTGACAAATCCACAAATCAATCCACAATTCACTGTTCTGCGGTTTGTTTCGTGCTGCCGCTGTAACAGTGGTTCCCCGGCCCGGGAACACGTTTAAACCAACATTCGCCGAGCCCGGAAAGGGCGTTTGCCCCGTGAAAGTCTTCATGCTGGGATGGGAATTTCCGCCGTATATCTCCGGCGGTTTGGGCACTGCGTGCTTTGGGCTAACCCGCGCCATGAGCAGCCTCGGCCACGAAATCACCTTCGTGCTGCCACAGTCGGTCGAACACGATCCGAATACCGCCAGCCATGTAAAGCTAAAGGTGCCGACGCCGGGGCAAGTCGCCCGCGCCGCGCGCCGTCGAGGCATTACGCGCCTTGCCGAAATCGAAGGTCTCGAAAACGTTACCTTCCGCACGATCCCATCCGAGCTGCGTCCTTACGATCGCCCCGGTGATGACGAAACCATTTCCGAGATCGAACGTCAGCTTCTGATTCACGAAAAAGATATCGCCACTGAGGAAATTCTCGCCCAAGCCACGGGCACTGCGGCACCTTCCGCAGCCGATGCGCCGACCAGAGTGATCGACGCAGACGCCGCGCCGAAAAAACAACACTACGGCGGCGATATGTTTTCCGAAGTGCACCGCTACGCCCGCCTCGCCATGGAGATGGCGTTGGAAGAGGGCTTCGAGGTCGTGCACGCCCACGATTGGATGACCTTCCCCGCCGGCATTGCCGTTGCCGCCGCAACAAGCCGACCGTTGGTCGTGCACGTGCATTCGACGGAGTTTGACCGTAGCGGCGAGCATGTAAACCAACGCATCTACGATATCGAACGCCAAGGCGTACATGCGGCGACCAAAGTGATTGCCGTCAGCCTGCTCACCAAGAATCTGTTGGTGAAGCGCTACGGCGTCGCGCCTGAGAAAATCGAAGTCGTCTACAACGCCATCAACAAGAATGGTGAGACGTACGCCGAGCCCCCCGCCGCGATTCGCCGCGACGAGAAAATCGTGCTGTTCCTCGGGCGTATTACCATGCAAAAGGGCCCCGAGTATTTCCTGGCGGCGGCCAAAAAGGTGCTCGAACACGTGCCCAACACGCGATTCATTATGGCCGGCAGCGGCGACATGATTCGCAAGTCGATCGAAATGGCCGCCGAGCTGGGCATCGGTCAGAAGGTGTTGTTCCCCGGCTTCCTCCGCGGTGACGACGTCGACAAGGTCTACAAAATGGCCGACCTGTACGTCATGCCCAGCGTCAGTGAGCCGTTCGGCATCGCCCCGCTGGAAGCCATGAGCCACGACGTGCCGGTCATCATTTCCAAGCAATCCGGCGTGTCCGAAATCCTGACGCACGTGCTCAAGGTCGATTTCTGGGACATCCACGAGATGGCCAACAAAATCATTGCGGTGTTGCGTCACCCGCCGCTGCAACGCACGCTCAAGGAACACGGTACGTTCGAAGTGCGTCGGCTCGATTGGCGCACGGCCGCCGAGGGTTGTATCGGCGTGTACGGCAAGGCCATCACCGCTTGGCGCGGACATTGACCTGTGCGAATTCCCCACCCTTCGCTAGCGCGAAGGATGGGGCACCCGAGCGCTCGGACTTTCTATTAGATTGCTTAAACACAAACGGGACGAATGCGTACACGACAGGTACCCCATCTTTTCCGAGGGGAACGATGAGGAAACTTGACTGAGCTTAGCAGCATGGGTGCCCCATCCTTTCCGCAGGAAAGCTTGGGGAATCCAAAAGCGTTCTAACTAAGAAACAGTCCCACAAGTTTCACAAACGCGTCGAATTCACCCGTACGCGCATTTCGATATCTCGTTTAGAATGCGGCTTACGCCGAACCGATTGAGGGATTCGATGCCGTCTGTTTGCTTCTACTTTCAGGTTCACCAGCCCTACCGTCTGCGGCGTTATTCCATTTTCGATACCGTCCACGACTACTTCGACGAAATCAAGAACGCTGAGATTTGCCGCAAAGTCGCCAACAAGTGCTACTTGCCGGCGAACCAGTGCATCTACGACCTGATCAAACTTCACGAAGGCCGCTTCCGCGTGTCGTACGCGCTCACCGGCACCGTGCTCGATCAGTTCGCCGCTTACACGCCCGAAGTTATCGACAGCTTCAAGCGCTTGAACGATACCGGCTGCGTTGAGTTTATCGCTGAGACGTATTACCACAGCTTGTCGTTTCTCTATTCGCGCGACGAATTCAAAGCGCAGATAAAGATGCATGGCGACCGCATCGAGAAACTGTTCGGCCAGCGCGGCAAGGTGTTTCGCAACACCGAGTTGATCTACAACAACGAGATCGCCGCCGCTGCCGCCGAGATGGGCTACAAGGCCATCATCTGCGAAGGTGCCGACCACCTGCTCGGTTATCGTTCGCCGAACTTCATCTATCGCCCGCCCAACGCCGACATCAAGGTGCTTACCAAGAACTATCGCCTGTCCGACGATATCGCCTTCCGCTTCGGCAATCGCGGTTGGACCGAATGGCCGCTCACGGCAGAAAAGTTCGCCCATTGGGTCAACGACGCCAACGGCTGCGGATATTCGATAAACCTGTTCATGGATTACGAGACGTTGGGCGAACATC
>JAUIHO010000333.1 GCA_030432035.1 Phycisphaerae bacterium | reverse complement strand
AAACCGCGAGGACTTGGAGCTACAGACGAGAATATGCCATCTATAGTTGCCGTCAGTTACTTTCGACTCAACGATGATTGCGATCGATCGTCGATTCGCTCTCACAGGTCTTGTGAAAGTCGCGAGTTAGCGTTGTTTCGATAAAGGAAATGACTCGGATTGAGTTTAGCTGAAAAACGGTCGGTTATTGTTCGCCCGGCCTACTGGGGGTGGCGGGACTCGAACCCGCACGTCCTCTCGGACAAAGGATTTTAAATCCTCAGCGTCTGCCATTCCGCCACACCCCCGCAGCGGGGCACTGCTCCGCCGCAAGTGAATCCGTGAATATAGCCGCCGTTGTTGGACTTGAAAACATCCATCGGCGGCGGCTTTTCTTGTTGTCTCGATGCACGGGTCGAAACAAATCCCATATTTGAATTGCGTCTCCTACGCGATTTGTGCAGGATTCGCCATGGATCGTTACCGCATTCGCCGATATGACAAGGTGGCGACGGCGTTCTAACCGCGACCCGTGCGCGGTCTTCCATTTTCGAACGGCATTGGAGAGCAAGCACCATCATGATCATCGTGAATACCGAAACGATTCCAGGTTTTCCCATCCGAGAAGTGTGCGGCCTGGTGCAGGGCAACACGATTCGCGCCAAGCACTTCGGACGCGACTTCATGGCGGGGCTCAAAAATCTCGTCGGTGGCGAGTTGCGCGGCTATACCGAACTGATGACCGAGGCGCGGCGCGAGGCGATGGAGCGCATGATTCGCCAGGCCGAACAACTCGGTGCCAACGCGATCGTCAATGCCCGCTTCACGACCAGCGCCGTCGCACAAGGCGCTGCCGAGTTATACGCATACGGTACTGCCGTGATCGTGGACGTTCCTCAGACGCGATCTGAGCCGACGCACCCGGCAGAAGCGCCGCTTCGCAACTTGGATAGGGAGGGCTTCTGATGATCGAGTTATTGATCACCATAGGGGCCACGGTTTTCTTCGTCGGCTTGGGCTTCGGTGTCGGCGGCTTTCGCGAGCGCGCCCACTTCAAATCGCTCGACCAACGCGAAGCCGCAAATTCCGATGTGGTCGTGAACAACCTAAAGACGATTCCCAACGGTGACAGCGTGCGCTCTGCCCTGATGGTTTCCGGTAATACGGTCGTCGCGACGGATTACTTTAAGACATTCGCCATGGGCCTGCGCTCGTTCGTCGGTGGTGAAATGCGCTCGGCCCAAACCCTCATGATCCGAGCGCGACGCGAGGCCTTGTTGCGCATGATCGACGAAGCGCGGGCTATGGGCGCGAAAGAGGTGTACAACGTGCGCTTCGCTTTCTGCAACATCGGGCAGATGTCCGGCAATCGCAATCAGAACTTCGCCATCTCCGTCGAGATGTACGCCTACGGCACGGCCGTGATTCGGAAGTAGACTCGCGTACACGAACTTCTTGATCCACGAGTCGACGCCTGCGACGACCGCAAGCCGCCAAAACTAGCCTGCCGTTTCGCGCACTACGTTGCTTATGCGATCCTTTTAAATCTGCGCCGCCACGCAATCCCTTCGCGTAATTTCCATCCCAGCCATCTCCTCTGATACAATAAATCTCAATATGTTCCGCCGCCGCAAACCCGATCCACCGGATCATTACTTCGATCCGAAGCCCGCGCGTCCGCGGCAGGGCAGTGCTGCCAATGCCGAGCCGTTACAGCAGCGACCGCCCACTGACGAAGAGATTGCGCGCCACTCGGTGTACAACGAACTCGATATCTTCCCGCGGCGCGAAGCCGTGCCGATCGACCGTGACTGGACGTGCAACCAATGCGGCTACAATTTGCGTGGTCTCATGACGGGCGCGAAGTGTCCTGAGTGCGGGCAAGTCAACCTATACGCGCCGCCGCCACAGGGAAAAATCAGTTACGCCCAATGGTTTCAAAAGAAAAAGGAACAAACCAGCCCGACGCGCCGGCGATTCGCGCTCTTAGCCGTCATTCTGATGGCCGGCCCATTCGCAGTTGTCGGTACGTTCGTCACCGGCTTCGGTCGCTACGTCGGGCCGATCGTCATCGGGCCGGTCGTCGAAGAAATCATGAAGATCACGATCTTGCTATTGATCGTGGAGCGCCGACCTTGGTTGATTCGAGCGGCGAGCGACATTCGCATCGCCGCCATCTGCGGCGCGCTCGGCTTCGCCGTCATTGAGAACATTCTCTATTTGTCGGTGTACATAACGAACCCAAGTTTTGAATTAACCCTTTGGCGCTGGATCGTCTGCACCGCTCTTCATGTCAGTTGCACGGCCATCGCCGCAGGTGGGGTGATGCGCATTTGGCAGCGCGTAAACGAGGAAGGCCGCGAGCCGGATGCGCGGGCGATGTATCAACCATTGGTGACGGCGATTGTGCTGCACGGCAGCTACAACGCGTTGGTCACATTCGCTCAATATGCGGAGTTTGGGTTCTGAAAGAAAAGAAGGAGCGGCGAAACCATCGGCCTGATCAAAGTGTGTTCGGGCCGGAGAGAGGAAGAGGAGGACCAGACCTTAGCGATGCCTCCGCCGCTCGCTTATCGATCAAGGTTTGTCTCGCTATGGGCGAGACGCCTTGGGGTTACTGATAGTGAATGTCTTTCATCCAAAGGATTATTGCGACGATCCGTCAAAAAATCGCGGAAATTCGAAAAAAACTGCTCGGTGGCCATTTGCGGCCAGAAAAAACGTTTCGCCGCCAGCAGCATTATTCTCCAGACCCCACAGGTCGGTAACATTTGCCGCCGAAACAACACTGCTTGACCCCCGCCCAACGGTCTCTATGCTGGGGCCATGCATAAGTCCATCAGTACCGATATCGATCCGGTTGAAACGAGAGAATGGTCCGAATCGCTCGACGCCGTCGTGCATCATTCCGGACCACAACGGGCCCATTACCTGCTCGAGCAGTTGCGACGCCACGCACACGAGTACGGCATCCCGTTCCCGATCAACGCCAATACGCCATACATCAATACGATTTCGCGCGATCGGCAGCACCCGTATCCGGGTGACCGACAGATCGAACGCCGCATCAAGAGCATCATCCGCTGGAACGCGATGTGTTTGGTGGTGCGTGCCAACCGTCGTTCGGCGGGTATCGGTGGCCACATTTCAACGTTCGCCAGTTCGGCAACGTTGTTTCAGGTAGGGCTAAACCACTTCTTCCGCGCGAACACGAAAGAACGCAGCGGCGACCAGATTTATTTCCAAGGTCACGCATCGCCCGGTATCTACTCGCGCGCCTTTATGGAAGGCCGCATCTCGATGGAGCAGATGTACAACTTCCGGCGCGAACTAGCCGATGGTGGCGGGTTGTCCAGCTATCCGCACCCGTGGTTGATGCCGAATTTCTGGGAATTTCCGACGGTCTCGATGGGCCTAGGACCGCTCTCGGCGATCTATCAGGCGCGTTTCAATCGCTACCTGTTGAATCGCGGGCTAGCTGATACCGACCACTGTCGAGTTTGGGCATTCCTTGGCGACGGCGAAATGGACGAGCCCGAA
>JAUIHO010000332.1 GCA_030432035.1 Phycisphaerae bacterium | reverse complement strand
CGGTTATGCCGTGCTCGGTTCGTTGGGGATGGTGCCGGGCATCAAGTAACACAATAGCCACTTTTGATAGCGCAATAAAAAAAGCGTTCGTCACGCGGTTATGCTCCGTGACGAACGCTAAAAAGGTCGGGCGGTCTTACCGTCAACGTGCCGTTCGATTGCACATTCTTTGAACCCTAGCTAAAAAAGTGGGCACCGCTCGGGCAGGCCGAACCCCTACGTGATAATGCCGCAGTTCGTTCGGCTGATCAGACTCCGATTTGATTCCCAAGGGTTCAAACGCATATCGGTTCAAGGAATGATAAGCATCGGTCTCGAACACGACAGCAAAACACCCGTCTGTCTCATATTGTATTTCGGCAATACGGGACTTGGCAACGGAATAGTTTGAATATCGCGCTTAGACGGCGCAAGATTTAAATGCAATTTATGGTAACGAGGCTTGACTTTTGAAGAACGCGTTTATTCGTCGCGTTCTTCGTCCTCTTTCTCGGGCTTGGGGCGCTTTTCGGCTACCAACTGTCGGAATTCTTCAGGGGTGCGCTTGCCGAATCGTTTGGTAAGTTCTTCATATGTTTCGCGGGCCTTGTCCGTCATTCCGTTGGCCTCGCACATGCTAATCGTTTGCAATTTGTCTTCGATCCAGCGGCACTTGCGTTCGTCGTTGATCATGCGCCAGATGTTTTTGTCGTTACGCAACGATTCCATCTGGTTCGCACAATCCTGACCGGTAGGGCAGTTGGGAAAGCGCCTGGCGACGCGGCGATACGCTTTGTAAAGGTCGTAATACCGTGCCGGATCTTCGGAAGCAACGCGCTCTAACACGCGAATGCGCGGTAACCGACCAGACGCTTCCTTTTCCTGAATCTGCGCCTGAGCCGTCGGGTCTTTCTCCAGCTTTTCTTCGATCTCGCGCGCGAGTCGCGAGATGTTCGGATAGTTGTGCTGAATGTTGAGACCGGCAAACAGGTTCGCATAGATCGAACGCGTCGCGCGGGCTAACTCCAGGGCTTCGATGTATTTTTGTTGCTTGGCGAGTTCGATCGCTTTCTGTATCTCGCCCATGCCCCGGCTGTGGATCTGCGTTAGCGCTTGGAACGCGGATTGCCCCACGCCCGTGAGGCCGACCATTCCGATTGCGGCTTTGAATTTGGTCTTGGCCTGGATGATCTTGTTCTCGGCCAACAGTTGCTGGCCTTCGGCGAAGTATTCGGCCGCGCGCGCTTGACGCGCTGCTTCTTGACGGGCTTCGTCGAGCGGATCATCCGTCGGAGGGAAGGGTTGCGCAAAGGCACCCGAGCCGTTGCCGAGAATGGCAACGGCGGAGATCAGCAATAAAAAAACGGCGAGAGGTGTAAACCCAACGCCGTGCGTGTTTTTGAAAGTCATGTTTCGCTTTCCGGTCATGCGAACGTCGGCGAAGCGAAGTCGAAAGACATCAGTCGCACCGCGATTGGCGGCACGACCAAGCCTGGGTTAACTACTTCGACGAGCGGCTGTTGGCCGGCCGCGTTTCGAAGATCGACTGCGTTCGCAGGATGCGCCATTCGCCCGGGAACACGTGATAGGCGTGTACCTGTAGCTCGTATTGACGCATTTCGTAATCGACGAAGCTAAACGGCACCAGACCGTTGGTGGACCACTGCTCATACGGCACGTAAAGACCGCGCGACTGGGCATATTGCGACAGATCGCGGTAGGTCGTGCGGAAAATGTGCTCGGTGGTTTCTTCCACCTGGCTGCTGAACAGGTATCGCACGTTATCGCTGAAGCGATACGAGAAATCCCGTTCGCCACGGAAGCGGAATTGGGTGACCAACCCTCGATCCGTCAGCAAATCGCACGGGGCCGATGTCAGCTCAGTCACCAGTACGCCGCCGCTTTGGACAGTTACGAGGTGATTGAGACCCACAACCCAAATGTCCGCCTGAAAGTTGCTGTACTCAATGTGCTTATCCAAATAAATATGGAATAGCTCAGGGTGCAGCGCGCGGCGGTACAGAAAGAAATTGAGGTCTGTACTGCGCTGTTTTGTCAAACCTAACTCTGGCAAGGTCGAATCCTTATTGCTTTTCATTGCCAATCCATCTTGCGGCGAAGGTCAAAGTTGTCGTACTCTGGGTACGGTTCCTAATGAATCTCCGAGATTATATCTGAGGGGCTTCTGACGATTCAATGAAATAATTGTTCATTTTTTCACGAAGCCCTTGCAGACGGCGATCATTCGCCTAACCTGCTAAAGGCTAATAGATTACGAGCGTTGTCCGTTATCGGTTCGCGCGTCGTTACAGATGTTTACGATGCCGATTGACGCACACCTTCGGCAACTTGCGCAGGCGAGTTTTTAGTCGCATTTAAGCGCCAAATTCGACCGTCGCGGAGTTTTAGTAAACACCCACCGAGGATCACGCCAGAATGTCATCGCCGATTGCCCAGGTTCGCCAAATTCGCATCGCTGCCGACGCGCCGCTGGTCGTCATCGCCGGTCCGTGCGTGATCGAATCGCTCGACCATTGCTTGAAGGTCGGCGAAGCCGCGAAGGTCGTTTGCGACAAGCTGGGTTTGCCGTACATCTTCAAATGCAGCTTCGACAAGGCGAACCGCACAAGCATCGACAGCTATCGCGGTCCGGGCTTGGACGAGGGGCTGAAGGTGCTGGCCGGTGTGCGCGAGCGTTTGGGTGTTCCCGTGCTCACCGACATTCACGAGCCCAGCCATGCGGCACCAGCGGCGGAAGTGTGCGAGATTCTTCAAATTCCCGCCTTTTTGTGCCGTCAGACCGATTTGTTGGTCGCTGCGGGCAAAACGGGCGTGTGCATCAACATCAAGAAGGGGCAATTCCTCAGCGCCGACCAGATGGAGCACCCGGTCGGCAAGGTTCGCGCCCAAGGGGCGGACAACATTCTGCTGACGGATCGGGGCACGTTTTTCGGCTACGGTCGCCTCGTGAACGACTTCGCCGGATTCCCAATGATGCGGCAATGGGGGCCGGTCGTGATGGACGCCACGCATAGCTGCCAAGTTCCGGGTGGGGGCGGTAACGTGACTGGCGGAATGCGCGAGATGGTGCCGACGCTGGCCTATGCCGGCATGTCCGCCGGGGCGGACGCGTTATTCCTCGAAGTGCACGACAACCCGCCTGCGGCCAAGTCGGATGCGGCGACGGTATATCCGCTAGACCGGCTGGAGCGATTGCTTTCGACCTGCTCAAATATCAGGGGCTTGGTGCAGAATTCCGATAAATGAACGTTGGCGAGCGATGGAATTGGCCGGATTGGTCAGCATTCGTCGCGATTGAATCGATGTATTTAAGGCGTGAAATTGACGCCGCCGAGTCGCTTTTCTAGCATGAGCGATTCGCGCGAGCGCAGGCCGCGCTCGGATTGTCAAAGGAACGACGCATGCTCGATAAGCAACTGTTGGAAATTTTGGTGTGCCCGTCATGTCGGGCCAAAGTGGAGTTGAAAGAGCGTGCGGAGGGTGATGGCGAGGGCATCGATGGGTGGCTCGCGTGCTCCGG
>JAUIHO010000090.1 GCA_030432035.1 Phycisphaerae bacterium | reverse complement strand
CTGGACGCTGTTGCCCACGCCCTTTGCCACCTTCGATGTGCCGACCGACGGCAACGGCACGCCTACGCGCCATCGCTCATCAGGCATTCGCGGCTTTGCGTTCGATCCCGATTTTCCCAACAACGGCTACGTCTATGTGTTCTATATGAACGATCAGCCGCGGCACAATCGCGTTGTGCGTACTCAGGCGAGCGCTGCCGATCCGAACGTAGCCGATGTTGGTGAGACCGTTTTGTTGGAAATGCCGTTCGCTGCCGGTGATTCGAGCGGCAGTCACAATGGCGGTGCAGTCGTCTTTGGCGACGACGGCATGTTGTACATCACCACCGGCGACGGTTGGAACGGAGGCGCTAACGTGCAGAGTTTGTCGACCTATACCGGTAAGGTGTATCGCATCGCGCCGGATGGTTCGATCCCGGCCGACAATCCGTTTTACAACACCGCGACCGGCGACTTCCGCGCGATTTATGCGCTGGGCTTACGCAACCCGTATTCGGCGTCGCGCCACCCGATCACAGGGCAAATCTATATCAACGATGTGGCCGGGTCTGGTAAGACGGCGATTTACGAGTTGGCCGCCGCCGCCAACTACGGTCACGACGGCTACAACGGTATCGGCACCGACACCGATGCGTGGGCGTTTTCGACGGACGGCGGTGGCGATGCACAGGTCATTAGCGGTGGCGTGTGGGTGCCGGAAGATTGCGATGTGTTGCCGCCGGATATGGCGGGGAATTACGTCGTGTCGCACTTCGGCTCAAATAGTAACTCAACGGGTTCGATCTCGACGATGGTCTCAAACGGAAATAGCACCGTGAGCGATTTTGCCTCCAACATCGGTGACGGCGGTCGCAAGCCGTTGTATGTGACCGTCGGACCGGAAGGGCATCTCTATTATCTCGGCTCGAACTATGAAAACGCCGACGGTCGCGTCTATGAGATATACCCAACCGGCTCGACCAGTAGCGACACGAATAACAATTTTATACCCGATGCCTGCGAAGGCGTACTTGGCGATCTGAATTGCGATGGCATCGTGAATGCGGCGGACATTGCTCCGTTCACGCTGGCGTTGACGGATGCGGCGGGATACGAAGCGACGTATGCAACCTGCGACGTCATGTGGGCGGACTATTCGGGCGATGCCTTGCTGGGTGTTGAAGATGTGGCCGGATTCGTCGCGGATCTGTTGCAATAACCAACTTGTCATCTTGGGCTGTGGCTAACGCGTGTGGACGAGGAAGTTTCGCCAATATTCCCCTAAAATATCCCCATGCGAGTGGCCTATCTCACAGCCGGTGCCGGCGGTATGTATTGCGGTAGCTGTCTGCGCGATAACGCACTGGCCGGTGCGCTGCGTCGTCGCGGTCACGATGTGCTGTTAATGCCCGTCTATTCGCCGATTCGCACCGATGAAACCGACGTCAGCGAAAACGGCGTGCTCTACGGCGGTATCAACGTCTATCTGCAATACCGTTGGCCATGGATCAGTAAGTTGCCGAATGCGGTGACAAAACTATTGGACCGCCCGGCGTTGTTGCGTCTCGCCATGCGCGGTGCCGGCTCGACCGACCCGAAGCTGGCGGCCAATCTGATGCTCGCGCTGCTCGAAGGTGAAAGCGGTCCGCAAAAGGTCGAACTCGATAAGCTCACGGATTATTTGCAACGCGTTGATGCATCGCTCGTGCATTTGCCAAACGCGTTTTTCGTTGGGCTCGCGTCGGCGATAAAGCGGCGCGTTAACATTCCAGTCGTTTGTACGCTGACGGGTGAAGATATACTGCTCGATACACTTGATGACGCGCACCGGAATCGCGTTTTGGATTTGTTGCGAACCAAGGCACGCGATGTGGACGGCTTCATCGGCGTGACCAAGTACTACGGTAGCTACGCCCGCGAACACTTTGAGGTCGACGCCGATCGATTACGGCATATTCCGTTGGGGATTTCGATTGAGCCAAACCAATATATAGCTACGACACCTCAAGAAAAACCGTTCACCATCGGCTACTTGGCGCGCATCTGTCCGGAGAAGGGCCTGCACAATCTCGTCGATGCGTTTGAAATCTTGTTGGCCGAAGGTCGTGACTGTCGGTTGAAAATTGCCGGTTATCTCGGCAAGGGCGATCAGGCATATTTTCAAAAGCAGCGCGTGCGAATCGAGTCGGGTTCGCTTGCGGGGCGCGTGGATTATCTGGGCGAAGTCGATCGGGCGGGGAAGTTCAAATTTCTGCAAGAGATTGACGTCTTCTCGGTGCCGACCGACTATGCCGAAGCGAAGGGCCTTTACATCTTGGAAGCGCTCTCGCAGGGCGTGCCCGTTGTTCAGCCCGACCACGGTTCGTTTCCGGAGTTGGTCGAAGCCAGCGGCGGCGGGCTGTTACATCGTCCCGGTGACGCACGAGAACTGGCCGCGCGCTTGGCTGAGTTGATGGACGACCCCGTTAAGCGACAGCACTTAGGACGCACCGGTCGCGAGGCCGTGCAGGCCGAATTCACCGACGAGCGCATGGCCGAACGCGTTTGGGATTACTTCACGGAGATTCACGCCCAACACATGGGACGTCCGACCGACGAATCGATGAAAGCAGTTACCACATGAGCAACTTCACGGCTGCAAACATTCGCAAGCAATATCAGGTGGGCGATCAAACGCTCGACGTGTTGACCGACATCAGTTTTGACATTCAAAGCGGTGAGTCGGTCGCCATCATGGGCCCGTCGGGCTGTGGCAAGAGTACCTTGCTCAACATTCTCGGCGCGTTGGAAAAGCCGGACGGCGGTCATGTGAAGCTGGGCAATACCGATCCGTTTGCACTCAACGAGCGCGCGTTGGCGCAGTTTCGCAATCGAAACATCGGATTCATTTTTCAGGAACATCATTTATTGCCGCAGTGCACGGTTTTGGAAAACGTGTTGATTCCGACGTTGGTGAATGGTGACCCGCAAGCGGAGGAAGGCCGTGCGCGCGAGTTACTTGACCGCGTGGGGTTGTCGCAGCGGATCGAACATCGACCGGCAGAGCTTTCCGGCGGCGAGCGCCAGCGCGTGGCCATTGCCCGCGCATTGATTAACGAGCCCGACGTGTTGCTCGCCGATGAGCCAACAGGCAATCTCGACGAACAAACCGCCGATGGCATTGCAGATTTGCTTCGCGACGTGCAGCGCGACGCGCAAACGATCTTGATCGTCGTCACACACAGTGCAGAGATCGCGTCGCGTTTTGGCAGGCAATGGCGACTGGCCGAAGGTCGCATGCAGGAACTGACCGGCGCGACGATGTGATCTGCGCTGAGGCACCGGTTTTTAACCGGTGTAATTCGCGCATCGCGCTGTGGCACCGGTTTGCAACCGGTGTGACTTGATGATTGCAATGTGACATTGACGCTTTAACCGGTGAAACAATAAGGAATCCGTGAAACGCAACGATCTGGTCAAACGAAGCCTGCTCTACTATCTGCGCGGGCATTTCTTTCTCGCGCTCAGCGCCGCCACCGGCGTGGCCGTGTTGACAGGCGCGCTGATTGTTGGCGACTCGATGCGCGGCAGCTTGCGCGAGCAAGCGCTGAACAGGCTGGGACCGATCTCGATTGCAGTGCAGGCGGGCCGTTACGTCAGTGAGGATTTGCCGCAGCGCATGGCGTTTCCCGACGCTGCCAAACTTACCCGCGAAAAGACTGCCGCAAGCATCATGCTCGAAGGCGGCATCGAACACGCGACCACACGCGCGCGGTCCAACCGCGTTTCGATCATCGGTGTCGACGATCAATGGCGCGACTTGTTTCCCGATGCGGCTTCCATTCCATCCAACGGTAACAGTGCAGCCGTTAACGTATCGCTGGCCGGCCAGCTTGGTATCAAAGAAGGCGACGACGTACTGCTGCGCATCGCCGCCCAATCCGACATTCCCGCCGAATCGCTGCTCGGCCGACCCGAAGCGGCCACGCGTACCGCCCGCTTGCAAGTGACGAAGATCCTACCCGACGACGGTATGGGCGGATTCAATTTAGCGGGCAAGCATACGGCACCGTTCAACGTGTTGGTCCCGTTAAGTACGCTGCAGCGATTGGTTGAGCAGGACGATCGCATCAACACGCTGGTGCTAGCAACAGAAGTGGCGAGTGACGCCAACGCGAATGCGGTCGATGCCGTGCAGGATGCGCTCAAGCAAGCCGCAATCCTGCGCGACTACGGCGTGCGCATTCGCATTGATGAATCGCGCGGCTTGTTGGCGTTAGAAGCGGATAGTTTGCTGCTGGAACCGCCCGTCGAACAGGCCGCGCTCGCCGCCGCCGAAGCGTTGCAGTTACGCCAAGTTCCTGTCATCACCTATCTCGCCAACAGCATTTGCAAAGCGCCCTGCGATGATGAGAACAAAAAGGCGATTCCCTATTCGATGGTCGCGGGGATGGATATCGCCACCCGCGCGTCGTTCGGAAATAATGATGCAGTCGAGTTGACTGCTGGCGACATCGCGCTCAACCAATGGGCCGCGGGCGAATTAAACGCTAATGTCGGCGACGAGATTGAACTCGAATACTACGTGTCCGAACGCTTCGGCGCGCTACGCACCGAGTCAGCCACGTTTAAACTCAAACAGATCGTGCCGCTCGAAGGCTGGGCTGCCGATCCAAATCTGATGCCTGCCTATCCCGGGATCAGCGATGCGAAAACGCTGGGCGAATGGGATCCGCCACCGAGTTACAAAATCGATTTGAGCCGTATTCGACCTCAAGACGAAGCGTATTGGGAAGAACACAAAGGCACGCCCAAGGCCTTCATCAACCTCGACGCGGCGCAAGCACGTTTCGTAGGCACCGGTCGGCGATTTGGCGAGTTGACGGCGATTTATTACGCGCCGTTGGACGGTAAGTCGCTGAAGGAAACGCGCGACGCAGTTAGCGCGGCGTTGTTGAAGCGACTGTACCCTGAACAACTGGGATTGGTCGTGCGCGACGTACACGCGGCGGCGCTTACGTCCGCGACGGGAAGCACCGATTTCAGCGGGCTGTTTATCGCGTTCAGCTTCTTCGCGATTTTTTCGGCGCTCTTGCTCGTGGCCTTGTCGTTTCGGCTAACCATCGAGCGTCGCGCCAAGCAAGTCGGTTTGTTGTATGCCTTAGGGTACGACGCGAAAAGTTTGCGCAAGTTGCTAACGACGGAAGGTCTTTGCGTGGGGGCCGTTGGCACCATTGTCGGGATTCCGCTCGGCATCGGCTACGCCTATCTCATGATTGCCGGGCTGCGCACGCTTTGGGCCGCGGCAGTGCAAGCACCTTTCCTGCGCGTGTTTGTCGAACCGCTCACCATCGCGATCGGAATAGTGGGTGGCTTACTGATCACTTGGCTCACGCTGCGTTACGCCGTTCACGGCTTAGCGAAGCAATCACCACGTGCGCTTTTGGCGGGTCGCGTTGAAGCGGTTGCGGGGCAATTGCAGCAACGCTCGCGGCGCTTTGCTTGGGTTGCTAACGCATTGCTTGTGCTCGGGGTTGGTATCATCGCCACTGCCATCGCAAGCGACGCACTCAGCGCCACGATTGCATTCTTCGTTGGCGGGTTTGCGTTGCTCGCTGCCGGGTTGGCATGGACGACTGATCGCATCGGGCGCGGTCGCTCCAAACGGGGCGTCTTTGGCAAAGGCATGCGCGGCTTTGCGTCGGTCGGCATCGGCAATATCGCGCGCCATCGCGGTCGCAGCTTGTCGACGGTCTCGCTCATCGCGTTTGCAACGTTCGTAATCATCGCCGTCGGCGCGAGTCGGCACGTTGCGAGCGGCGACATGCTCGATACCGGAGCGGGTGGTTACCGATTACTCGGGCAGGCGGCGGCACCGATGGTTTATTCGCTGGGGACGAAAGACGGCCGCGAGAATCTTGCGCTTGCGCCAGAAACCAACCAATTGCTTGCTGATGCGCAAGTTGCCATGATGCGGCGCAACCCCGGCGACGATGCAAGTTGTTTGAATCTTTACGCCGTTCAGCGCCCCGTCATTCTGGGCGTCGGCGACGCATTTATTGAGCGAGGCGGCTTTACGTTTGCAAGCTCGATGAGTGGTGACGATGCCGAATCCGCCAATCCATGGTCGTTGCTCAACCGCAATTTTGACGATGGGGTGATTCCCGCAATCGGCGACATGAACACGCTGATGTGGCTGCTCAAGCTGGGCATCGGCGACGACCTGAAGATTATGGACGACAACGGTAACGAACGTTCGCTACGCATCGTTGGCATGTTGAGCGGCAGCGTGTTGCAAAGCCAATTGATGATCGCGGACGATCGCTTCGTTGACTTGTTCCCGTCGATCAATGGCTATGACACGATATTGATCGACGTTCCAAAAGATCGAGCCGATCCGTTGACGGCGGCGTTGGAAGAGGACCTAACGGATTATGGTCTGGACATCGAAAGCACGCTGGACGTGTTGGATCGGTATCGTGCAGTTGAGAACACGTATATGAGCGCGTTTCAGTCGCTCGGTGGGTTGGGTCTGTTGATCGGCACGCTGGGGCTCGGGGCCGTCATGCTGCGTAACGTGAACGAGCGACGCGGTGAATTGGCGCTGTTGCGGGCGCTGGGCTGCTCCGGAAAGATGCTGGGCGTGATGGTCTTATCGGAAAACATTGTGCTGCTGCTCGCCGGTATCGGTATAGGTGCGGTTTCTGCCCTCGTCGCCACGCTACCCAATGCGCTGTCGACGGCGGCGCAGATCGATTGGCCCGCGTTAAGTCTCACATTGGCCGCCGTTTTGCTGACGGGGCTGGTTGCTAATATCTTCGCCGTACGCGCCGCACTGCAAGCCCGTATCATCGGTGCGCTGCGCAGCGAGTAAGCTACGCAGACCCGCGCACGCAACACCATTGATTCCATTTTGAAAGTGAGTCGAATATGAATCGCCGATGTCTCATTACCATTGTAATGCTCGCCATAACCGGCAGCGCGGGGGCTGCCGATCGATGGCTCAACTGGCGCGGCCCGAATATGGATGGCAGCGTTGACGCCAAAGGTTTACCGCTTAATTGGAGCGAAGACAAAAACGTCATCTGGAAAGCGCCGATGCCGCATTGGGCGGGCTCGTCACCGATTGTTGTTGACGGTCGCATTTACCTCACGGCACCTGTGCGCGACGCGGGCGAATCCAAAAGCGACGATAAGGGTAAACGCTTGCCTGGTTACCCGACCAAGAGCGACGACGAAGGCGGCAAGCACATCAATCTGATTTGCTACGACGCAAACGACGGCAAGGAACTTTGGCAACGCAACATCAGCATCGGCAATAAGTTTCTCGCCAAGCACAATCTCGCGTCGCCGTCACCCGTCAGCGACGGAACGTACATTATCGCGGCCAGCGGCAGCGGCGTCGTGATCTGTTGCGACCGCGACGGTAAGGAACAATGGAAGTACGACCTGCAGCAGCAGCACGGCGAATTCGGAATCTATTGGGGTTACGCTTCTTCGCCGATGGTCTATCGCGATACGGTCATCCTTCAAGTGCTGCAAGGTTCCAGCACCGACAACCCATCATTCTTGATCGCGCTCGATATCAAAACGGGGGAACGTCGTTGGTATCAGGAACGCAAGACAGACGCCACCAAGGAATGCCCCGATGCCTACACCACGCCCGTGATCCTGCAGCACGACGGCAAGGATCAGCTCATCATCTCCGGTGCCGATTGGGTAACGGCCCACGATCCGGAAACGGGCAAAGAAATCTGGCGAGCCAAGGGGCTCAATCCGGAGAAGATTGGCAACTTTCGCATTTGCGGTACGCCGGTGCCCATGGATAACGGCCTCGTCGTTGCGACCAGTCGCGAACACCCCATCATTGCCGTGCGTGCCGGTGGCAAGGGCGACGTGACCGATACGCACACCGTTTGGACGCTCGACGACAAGCGCGGTCCCGACGTGCCATCGGCAGCGACCGACGGCAAGTACCTCTACCTCGTCAACGACAAAGGCATCGCGATGTGCGTCGATGGTAAGACGGGCGAAAAAGTGTGGGGGCCGGAGCGACTGTTAAGCGGACCGATCAGCGCGTCGCCATTGGTCGCCAACGGTCGGGTATATATCACCAACGAAGACTGCGAAACGGTCGTGTTCGCAACGGGGCCGGAGTATAAGGAACTCGCAACCAACAAGCTCGACGGTGGTTACACGCTGTCGAGCTGGGCCGTCAGCGGTAAGCGGATGTACCTTCGCGCGGGCAAGTTTTTGTATTGCCTTGGCAAACTGTAGGGTCCGCTGTGCGGACCAATTGCTGATTTCGCAACGCAACCCAAGGCAACGTCAACGGTTACTTTATCGATCATGCGCGCAAGTGTTGGTCCGCACAGCGGACCCTACTTGCGACGTCAATATGCAAGCGCGATCAATCAACGCGGTCGTTTTGCCGCAGGTCGATGCACACCAAGCGCTTTAGATTACGCATATAAAGCCGACCATTCGCCAGCGTCGGAACGGTCCAGCATTGTTCTCCGCGCCCGCCTTTTTGTTCGAACACCGTCGTTGTGCCGGTTGGCTCAAAAGCCTTGGGTGATGCCTTGGCGATTTTCAATACGCCTTGCTGATTGAGCGTGATCAGATGCTTATCGGCGAAGACGATCGTACCGTGCTGGTTTTCCTTGCCGCGTTCTTCCCATTCGATATCGCCGCTGTCGAAATCGACGCACTTCAACGATCGTTGATCGAACGAAAATAACTTACCGCGATACAGCACGGGCGTTTGAAACTTATTCTTGAGCTTCTTACTCGTGTAAACTTCTTTCGTTTCGAGCCGGTCGCCGTCTTTGCTCAGCTTGAACAAACCGCAGCCTGTGCTGTAGCCCGAGCTAAGGAACAGGTGACCGTCGTGGTAAATCGGCGTGGCGGCGTTTACCTTCCAGTCGGTTTTCCATGGAATCGTCGCCGCTTCCTTTCCGTTATCGGCGTGGGCGATGACTGCCGAGCCACCGAGGAAACCAACCACATAGCGCGTGCCTTCAAATGTGAAAGGGTACGGCGTTGAGTAACCCGAATCGGAATCTCCGCCGTTTGCCCAGATCGGCTCGCCGGTTTGTTTGTTCAACGCTTTCATACCGCCGCCGCTGCCGCCGACAGTGATGATCGCCTTATCACCTTCAATCAGCACTGAACCGCTGTAACCCCATTGTGGAACAGCGTCGTACTTGCGCGTCCAAACCGTGCTGCCGTCTTCGACCTTATAGCAGCCGACCGTACCGAGCGCACCCAACACGTAAACACGATCAGCATCAACCGTCGGCGTCGAGCGTGAACCATCGCCCCAGTTGTTTTCATAAAGCTTCTCGAAACCGACGGCCCATTTTTCACTGCCGCCATTGGCATCGAAGCAGAACAACACCTGCTTGCCGTCGCGCACGCCGCACGTGAACAGCCTGCCATCTGCAACGGCAATCCCGCTGTAACCGGCACCGATATCCTTCGACCAGACCGGCGTCAGTTCGCCGTCCCAACTCGTCTTAAAACCGGTTTCGCCGCTGTGGCCGTCATAGTTCGGCCCGCGCCAATGTGGCCAATCGGCAGCCGGAGCGACCGTCGCCGATGACAGCGCGACTGCGGAAACGATTGCCAGAATCGTACGTCGTGTAAATCGAATACTCATGATAAACTCGCTTTGCGATAAGGCGTGCTGATACGAATCAACGTGATTTATGGGTATCCTAGCTGCCCGCAGCACGACGTTCAATCTAAAGTAGTTATGCCACAGTTAGCCCCAAATCTATGAAAGAATCGCCATGCAGTACGCATCCGAACGCCAACAAATAATCGACATCGGTCGTCGTATGCCGGTCGCGGGGTTGGTGACGGCGACCGACGGCAATATCTCCGTGCGCGTTGCCGAAGATCGCTTTCTCATCTCGGCCAGCGCCACGCAAGTCGGTAGCCTCACGCCTGACGATCTGGTCGTGATTGACGCCGAGGGCACCGTCGTGGACGACGATCGGCGGGCGTCGAGCGAACGGTGGATGCACCTTACGGCTTATCAAACGCGGCCCGACGTCAACGCGGTGATTCACGCCCATCCACCGCACTGCATCGCGCTGAGCTTGGCTGGCCTAACGTTTCCGCCGGATGTGTTCCCCGACGCCGTGCTGGCGTTTGAGTCAATCCCGACGACCGACTACGCCACGCCCGGAACGAAAGAAGGCGCGGGCGTCATCGCCGACAAGATCGTCAACCGCGATGCCGTGATTCTGAACAAGCACGGCGCGCTGGCGGTGGGTGAACATTTGGATGCCGCTTGGCTAAAGATGGAAAAGCTGGAGCAAGTCGTGCGCATGTATATCATGGCGCGGCAGTTGGCGGGTGGTGACTTACCACGGTTGACGGACGAACAAATGGCAAAGCTGCTCGAAGTGCGGCGCACGTATGGCATTGGCAAAAAGTGATAGGGCCACCAGTTAAGATTGCTCCTTAATCTTTTCAATTATCGTATGTTCGCGCGTAACGATATTGAACCGCGAAAGCCATTACGCCAATACCGCCTCTGCATCGGGTGGTAACGATCCCCGTTCGGTTTCATTCACCGTAAACGGACACGTCTCTTTGATGCGTTTCTGCAAACCCGACATGATAACGAACATCGCCGGCACAAAGTAAAGCGCGATCAACGTGCAGCCCGCAACGCCGCCGGCGATTGCAACCGCAAGCGGCGGCCAGAATTGTCCGCCATCGACCAGTAACGGAATAAACCCCGCAATCGTCGTTAGCGTTGTCGAGATCACGTGCCGCGTCGACTTTGTCACTTCTTTGCGAATCGCCAACGCGTCGCCTTTGCGCGCCGCTTCGTTCGATCGCAACCCGGCCAATACGACGATCGAATCATTCACCGCGATGCCGACCAACCCCATCGTGCCGACGATCGCCATAAAGCCGAACGGAAAGCCAAAAAGCCAAATCGATAACAATCCCAACCCGATTGCGAGGATACCGACGAAGCCGATGATCGCGGCCATGCGAAATGAGTTGAAGCTCAACACCAGCGTCGTGATCATGATCGCGACCAACAACGCCACCGACGCCATCAGATTTGAAATCGCCCGCGCTCGCTCCGCCGTTTCGCCGCCGAGCGACATTCGGTAACCCGCAGGCAGCGCAAAACCCTGTTTCTCCAATGAATCGGTGATATCCGTCAGCACCGTCGACGCCAACGCACCGGCACGCACGAATCCGCGAATCGTGTTGACCCGTGCGCCGTCGCGTCTCGGCAACGATGCTATTTCCGGCACGACCCTAACTTTGCCGAGGGCCGTCAACGGTATGTAGTCGAGCGGTTCGGCATCCGTCATCGCGTCGGTGCGGGCGACCAGATTTGTTGATTTGATTCGGTCTAACTGGCTGCGTGTGCTATTGCCAAGTCGCACACGTACCGGCATCTCTTCGGTGGTTTCCAGTATCGACCCGCCGATGGTACCTTCCGTTTGCGCGGCAAGTTGCTGTGCGATTTCGACGTTGCGTAAACCGGCCATGCGCGCTTGCTCGTCGTCGATATCGATCCAAAGTTTCGGCTGCCCGTCTTGCAACGTCGCTTCGGTTTGCACCACTTGTGCATGATTGGCAAGAACCGTTCGGACTTCGTCGCCGAGGTCGCGCAGTCGATCCAAATCTGGCCCGAAAAGGCGAATTTCAATCGGCGCGTTAAACGGCGGCCCTTGTTCTAACTTGCGAGCAATGAACTGTGCCTGCGGCAACGCGCGGTCGAGCAAATCCTGGGCGTCGTTGACGGTTTGAGTATCACCGATGGCGTCGCGCATCTGCACGAGGGCGTTGGCATAGAAGGGCGAGCCGTCGCGTCCGCCGAGCAGGTTGTAATAAAACTTCGGTGCACTCGTGCCGACAAACCAATGCACGGCGACGATGTCTTCGTGCTTCAACAATTCATCGCGTGCTTGTCGGGTGATATCCAACGTGCGAGCGAGCGACGCTTGCGGTGGCAATCGCAAGTCGAGCTGAAACTGATCGCGGTCGCCTTGTGGAAAAAACTGCTCTGGTAACTCCCGCGCCTTTACGAAACCCATGGTGGGCAACGCAAGTGCAATCAATATCCCTATGACCGGATAGCGCACCACCGTATCCAGCGACCAACGATAGGCCGGAGCCAACACGCTTCCGGATATCCCATTGCGCAAGAAGCCGCCGCGTTTGGAAGCATCGAGGCGACCTTCAAAAAAGCCCGTCAACGCCGGAATGATCGTCAGCGCCAACCCGAACGAACAAACGACCGCCAGTATCACGCCCAAGCCGATGCTGCCGACAAATTCGCCCGCATTACCCGGCATCAACACAATCGGTGCAAAGGCCAACACCGTCGTGAGCGTCGAACCGAACAGTGGGGCCGCGAGATATCGCACCGTCGCGGAGATCGCTTTGGCCGGCGACATGCCTTCACGCAAGTGTTGTTTCGTCTCATCGACAGTGACGATGGCGTTATCGATCAACAACCCAAGTGCGATGATGAGGCCGGTCACCGACATCTGATGCAGCGGCAGGCCGATGAAGTTCATGATGGTTAGCACCATGAAGCTCACGAGCGGCAGGGCGGAGCCGACCAGAATCGCCGCTCGCCAACCCATCATAAAAAAGATGACGCCGATGACGCACAACATGCCGAGAATGAGATTGCGACCGAGACCTTCCAGCCTCGCCGACACGTATGTGCTTTGATCGAAGATCACGGGCAACGACACACCGTCAGGCAGCGTGGCCGCAAAGCGATCGAGTTCGGCGCGCACGCCGGGCGTCCACTTATCGATCTGTTGCCCGTCTTCCATGCGAATCGCGAGCGTAACGGCGGGCTTACCGTTGATAATGGAAAGGTTGGTCGGCGGCTCCTGAACGGCGCGGTAGATGTGGGCCACATCACCCACGCGCAACAAGGCGTCGTCGCGGTTGTTACGCAGCGGCACGTCGGCGATGTCTTTCACGCATTGCAACTCGCCCGACACTTCCAGCAGATGGTCGGACGCATCGCTACGCAGCAAACCCGCCGCGACCTTGGCATCACTTTGTCGCAACGCCTCGGCAACATCATTGACAGTCAAATCGAGTGACGCCAATCGCGCCGCATCGATCTCCACGCGAATCTCTTCATCCGGGTCACCGTAGATATCAACTTCTTTGGTGCCGGGAATCGCCTCAAGCGTGTCCTCGATATCTTCCGCCATGCGCCGCAAGATGCGCAGGTTCGGTTCGTCGGACCGGTCCCATTGCAGGGCCGCGATCACCGTGTACGCCGTGATGGTCCATTCGTCGAACTCGGGCTTACTTGTGCCCGCCGGCAGGAACGGTTCGGCATCGGCGATCTTGTCGCGCACGCGCGACCAAACCGGGTCGGTGTCGTAGACCGAGTCTTTCAACTCGATCGTCATCACCGAAATGCCGTTACGCGAATCAGATGTGATATGAAGGATGTCTTCAACTTCGCGAACGGTTTCTTCGAGCTTCTCAGTAACGAGCGTTTCCACGCGTTCGGCATCGGCACCGGGATAACGTGTGATCACGCGACCGATGCGTTCGCTCAGCGTCGGATCTTCCGCCGTCGGCAACACCATCAACGCCGACAATCCACCCACCAATATTACGCCAATGGCCAACACCAACAGTCGCGGTTGGCGATAGAACAAGTTGGTGATGGAGTAGTTCATCTTGTGGACTCAACGAGGCTAGTCGTCTGGTGATTTCGATCGTTGTCTGATTAAGACCTAACGGGTAGATACAACTTGCCCGGGACTCAGTCGATGCACGGCACTCGTGACGATTCGATCGCCATCGTTAATTAGCCCTTCAACAAAAGCGCGTTTGCCGTCGCTATAGATCATCTCAACGTCGCGCTTCTCAACGACGGTTCGCGCCGAATCACCCTTCGACACGACGGCATAACACGCCCACAACCCACGCGACGATCGCACCAAGCTATCGAGCGGGACCCAATATCCGTGGGCATTAACGGTGCGAAGACTGCGAAGAAAGCCGACTTCGCCAGACACGACCGATTCCGCCGAGTCGTTTGGCAACGATACGATCACTTTCCTAGTGCGCGTTCGGTCGTCCACCTCCGCGATAACTGATTCAATCGTGCCGTTGTGGACGCGATCGCGAATGACCACGGCCTGCGCATCGCCAACGGCAAGGTCGGCGGCGATGTCGATGGGCACACCCACGTGCAATTCGAGCCGGCCTGCTTCGACGAGTCGAGCTAACACCTGCCCCGCGTTCACCACGGTACCCTCATCGATCGAGCGACGCGTGATGCGACCGGCAAACGGCGCCACAAGCGTGCTTTTATTTATACTGACGTCGATATTCTCCAGCTCCGCCGTCCAGGCGGCGACGGCGGCGCGCTGAGCGGCGATTTGCTCCTTGCGTGTGCCGGCTTCCAGTTCATTCAGGCGTTCGCGTGCAGCTTGTAGTTCGGCGGCGGCTTGCGCGGCATCGTTGCGGGCGTCGTTACGCTCTTTAAGCGTTGCCACACCGCGTTGGTGCAGATCGTTCTTGCGTTGGCGTTCCTCGTCGAACCGCTGATACGCCGCCTCGGCTGCTGTCACCATGGCGCGCGCTTCGGCGATGTCCTCACTGCGCGGTCCGGCAATCATTTCATCGAGTTGTGCCTGGGCCTGTTCGAGTTGCGCCGCCGCTTTGATACGTTGTGTTTGCAATAGCGCCGTATCAAGTTGCGCGATCGTTTGACCGACCGTGATAGCGTCGCCTTCGTCGACGGCGATCGTTTCAACCTTACCGTTCAGTTCGAAACTCAGGTCGGTAATCCGTCGCGCTTCAACGCGGCCGGTGAAGTCCACTTGGGTTTGATATTGGTCCGAAACGGTAACCGTGGTGGTTTCGACGAGAAGGGGATTTTCTTTTGGAGGTGGTGACGCCGGCGCGGCCGCATCGCTACCGAACAACTGTTCACGTTGCGTCCAAACTAGAACTGCGACGCCAACCATCACAACAACGCCAACACGGCGACGCGTCAAAAACTGACGGATCGTCAATTTGGTTCCAAAAAAAGACGAACTAGATGGTGATGGCGGCGCGCTCATCGGCAAACACCTCTTCAAGGATTCGGTCCCTAGTTGCATCGTAGTCCCACTCGTGAGAAAGCGGTCGCCAATTCCAGCCATCGAGATAGGCCTGTTGCATGCGACGCAGACTGGTAAACGTATCCTTGATGCCGAGTTGGTCCATGCACGTTGGCGTCTTGCCGACGATGTGCGAACCGAACGTCATTCCCCATATGCCGAACGCAATCTCGGAAGCTTCGCGTGGCGGCGGGATTTCCAAATCGCCTGCTTCGATGCCGCCCCTGATCGTGCCGCAAACGGCCGCAACGCAGCGCCCATCGACCTCTTGCATGGCTTCCTGATTGGATTCCGAAGCTTTGCATGCGATCGACTGCACGTATAGCACTTCTTCGGTCGCGATGTAATCGGGAAAACGTCGGGCGAAGATTTCGTCCGCCGCACCGATGGCCGTCATTCGCTCGCGCGGGCGACCGTCAAACGTGACGGCCCGCTCGAACAACTCGATACGCTTCAACTTGGTTTGAATAGCGAGGGCGGTAAGCAAATCTTCCTTGCAACGGAAGTGCTGATATACCGTGCCTTTAGAGTATTCGATCTCTTCAGCGATGCGGTCCATGCTGAGGCCGAGATAGCCTTTTTCCAACAACAAACGACGAGCGACATCGAGAATAAGCTTTTCCCGATCGCGAATTTCGCGTTGTTTGCGTGAAAGAGTTGCCATCTGCTCGGAATATAGCACGAAACCTACTTTTTGACCAACCGTCAAAAAATAATTCCAGCCAAATCGTTCGTCTCCTGTGATATTACGTCGGGCTCGTTACACCTCTTTATCGGTCAAGATTGCCGGATCGCTCCCGGTTGTAACAGTTCGGTGCGGTCCATAAGTCGAATTTCACGCGCGTATCCCGATGATTTTGGTATCGTGTTGCGGATAGAATCGGAATACTACCTTGGGCCCGACCCCGTTTTTTCAATTCCTCGCTCATGGGGTTGGGCCCGTTTTTTCTTCTTGAGATTTCCCTACACAAACTCCGTTCGACGCCATCGTTCGCATCGGAATCGATGACGTCAAAAACGTAAGTATGTGTCGCTAATTGGTCGATGCTATGGTTTCCGACGTTACGTCGCAGTGAGGTATCAAGCTACCGCGTATATCGATGCGACGTACTGCGAGATCTTCTACTTTGGAGTTTGCAGGTAATGACCGAAAGCAACGGATTGCAATTCTTAAGCCAACTCGAACGACCGGCACTGGTCGCGATGATCCACGTGCAAGCGTTACCCGGCACACCGCGCGGCGAGTTGCCGGTTGCCGATATTTGTCGCCAAGCCGTTAAAGAAGCGGCGCTTTACGAGAAGGCCGGCGTCGATGCGATTGCCATCGAAAACATGCATGACGTGCCTTATCTGCGTCGCGCAGTCGGGCCCGAAATCGTTGCGAGCATGACGGCTGTCGCGCTCGCCGTTCGCGAAGCGACGACGTTACCACTGGGCGTTCAGATATTGGCCGGAGCAAACCACGCGGCGCTGGCCGTCGCTCAAGCGGCGGGGGCCGAGTTCATTCGCTGCGAAGGATTCGTGTTTGGGCACGTCGCCGATGAAGGCATGATAGACGAGGCCGACGCGGGGCCGCTGTTGCGCTACCGTCGCGCGATCGATGCCGATCGCATCGCCGTTCTCGCTGACATCAAAAAGAAACACGCCGCCCACGCACTAACGAGTGATATGTCGCTCGGTGAGACTGCCAAATCCGCAACATTCTTCGGCGCCGACGGCGTAATCGTAACGGGAAGCGCGACGGGGGCAGCGGCGGCAGTCAGCGACCTGCAAGCCGCCGTTGGTGCGATCGACGAGCCTGTCTTCGTGGGAAGCGGCATCACGGTCGAAAACGTATCAACATTCGCGGAAGCCGACGGGTTGATCGTGGGTAGTTATTTGAAGCGTGACGGCGATTGGCGTAACGAGCCCGATGCGGCGCGAGTGGAGTCGTTGGTTAAGGCAGTAGGGCAGTTGCGGCGGTAAGGATCATTTGCGTTTGATGCAAAGGGATCGATACGGCGTGCAGTGTTACGTCGTAGGCGCTTTGTCTCGCCTACCATATTCTGGCAAGACCAAAAGCAAACTAAACAGCAAGCCCAGCACCATCAACGGACCACGAATCACGGACGCGTCGATGTACAGCGACAGCCACGCCGCCGCGTATAGAAGCGGCCACATCATCAGCCGCGTTTTCCAATGTTTGTGTACCAATCCACCAATGATGCCACAGAGCAGGGCGGGAATCATGGCCAACGAGGTAATAACGATAGGGCTCGACAACGGCATGGAGCGTAATATAGCATGGCTGCTGCAGCTTGGAAAAAGCGGCACGAGTGGAGATGTCTGACATAAACATCAACGCCGTGTTGCGAATTTGAATTATGGTAGCGGAATACGGCTGAGTCGGTCGATGAATCTGTCCGTCGCGTTCGTGTTCAACGCGTCGAACTATGCAAAGGAGAACCCAAAGATGAAAATCAGCATCACTTACTGCGTGCAATGAAACTACAAACCTCAGGCGACCGGTCTGGTTGCCGAGTTAGAAGCGAAGTTCGGTGCCGACAAAATCGACGCCGATCTGATCGAAGGATCGGGCGGTCAGTTCGAGATCGAGCTGGATGGCAAGAAGATATACAGCAAAAAAGAGACGGGCTCCTTCCCGCGCTATCAGGAAATCCCGACGAAGATTGAGATGATGGCGGCGGGGATGTAGTTGTGCCTACTTCTTTCGCAGCTTGCCGACGATTCCGATGAGCCATTCTACCACATCGATTAGCAGGCCAATTGGCGGGTCGAGAATCTTGGCGGCAAAACTGGGCGGATATTTAATCGAAGCCAGCCACGCTTGATAGTGCGCTTCCTGTTCTTCAATGGTCGCGGGGATGCCGCCTTCAATCGGGTCGAAAATGCCCCGTCGAAGTGCTCGATCCTCGCGCGCGCCTATTACAAAACGGCTTAGCACCCAGCCTCCGGACATGTCGTAACTCATCGGAAGCGGCCCCATATCGAGTTGGGCACCTGCACAAAGAATCAGGAAGTCTTGTGTTTCCAGCGTTCTTCTCAGTGAAAGCAACGCGTCCCAAGTTGTCTGCTCCCGTTCAGTCTCAATGCGATTATCTTCAAAGCGGAGCGTGAGCACGACGCCTTCATACTTTTCATCGATGGTTAGAACAGCCGGTATAACATCTTTAGCAAGATTTTGAACCTCGATTTCGATGTCGTAAGGCCGGTCTTCATTATCGATGTTCTGCAAGTTAACGCGGTCGTTAGAGGTCATCGATTTACATTGGAATCAGGCCCTACGCGTAACTATGCAGCCCAACGATATAAAAGTTCACCACCCACCAATTGAACTGCATCACGACGAACCCGATCACACTTAAGACCGCCGTCCAAAGCGCGCGACGCTTCGTCACGAAGCGCATGTGAATCAGGATTGCGTAAATGAGCCATGTGTTGAGCGCAAACACCTCTTTCGGGTCCCATCCCCAGGGCCGCCCCCAAGAATAATCCGCCCACACGGCCCCCAGCACGATACCGACGAACAACGCAACCGTCGCAGTGTAAAGCAGCACGCGCTGGCACAAATCAAAGTCTTTCAATACGCCGGTAATGCTCGTATCCGTACGCTTATCGAATTCGTGCGATTCGTACGGACTCGTGCCGCCACCGCTTCCGGATGTGACCGTTTCAATCGGCGCTCCTGCCGTTGCAAGTTGCGGATGCATCGCACCACCGGCCGTCATCCACTTCGGCGTCGCCTTACTAGCGACCAACGCAAACGCCACCAGCGCCAGCATTTTGCCTGCCGCCACGAATCCGATCATCGCAGCGATGAAGAGCGCCGGGCTAAACTCCTCGAACAACCCGAGGCGGGCGCAAATCAAACACGCCGCGAGACCGATCTGCGCGCCGATGGTCGCTCGCGCGACGATCGATCGCTTTCGGTATGCCTCCACAAACAGGTAACAATTCGCCACCGCAAACGCCAACGTAATGACGGCGTAACTCGCGATGATCAGCACGGTATGAATGCGCAACATGGCGTCATCCAAAATCGGCATCATCGTTTGCAAGTCGTTGTTGACCTTATCGGGAATGACTTCCGGCAGGCTCAGCGCAAAGAAGCCGAGCAAGCCGCCCGCAAATAAGAACACGCGCTTGGGCCAAAATACTTCGAGCAACAGCGCCAGTAGCGTGCCGCAAGCCGTCGAAAAGACAATCGCCTCATACATGTTGGCGACGGGAATGCGATCGAGCACGTTCCATCGCATCTGAATATCCCAAACATGCAGCGCCAACGCCAGCGTCAGCAATCCCAATCCGCTCCAACGCGCCCAACGATAGTTCGTCGCAAGCGCGAAGATGCCCATGAAAAACGTGAAGATATACACGCCCCAGCTAAATCGAATCAGCCCCATGCGGCGATAGTTCAACTCCGCCTCCCGCGTTTCCTTCGACGGGTAGAAGC
>JAUIHO010000089.1 GCA_030432035.1 Phycisphaerae bacterium | reverse complement strand
TGAACCATACGAATTCGAAAACAAGGTGTTCGGTGGTCGCATCCCGACGGAATACATCCCGTCGGTCGACAAGGGTTTCCGCGACAGTTTGAGCAAGGGCCCCGTAGCCGGTTACGAAATCATCGGTGTGAAGATGACTTTGGAAGACGGCTCGTCGCACGCAGTGGACTCGTCGGATATGGCGTTCCAAATTTGTGCACGTGACGCGTTCAAGGAAACGTTCCTCAAGAGCAAGCCCGTCTTGCTGGAACCGATCATGAGCGTCGAAGTCGAAACGCCGAACGAGTTTCAGGGATCCATCATCGGCGACCTCAGCAGCCGCCGCGGTATGATCCAACAGACCGAAACCAGCGGCCCGTTGACGATCGTTAAGGCTCACGTGCCGTTGAGCGCGATGTTCGGTTATGCGACCGACGTACGCTCGATGTCGCAAGGTAAGGCCGGCTTTACGATGGAATTCGATTCTTACAAGCGTGTGCCGCGAAACATTCAGGAAGAAATCGTGGCCCGCGCGAAAGAAGAGCAAGCCGCCAAGAACTCTTAAATTCCGCAATTTCCTCAAGGCCTCCCCTGCCCGGCTCTACGCCCCGTTGTAAAACGCGACGGCGACCATCGGCAGGGGCGGCCTTTTGTGTTAGATTTTCATCGGTGTGGGGGGCGTTATTTCGATGACCACCCCATGTCGATCGGCTGGCGCGACTGCGGTCGGCCAGATGACTGCCTCATCCATTTCGATCTCAGGGAGAAAGACCCGTGCATAATCGGTTTAACGAACGCGCTCGGCGCGCCATGGCTTTGGCCAACCACGAAGCGATCAAGCTGCATCACGACTACCTTGCCCCCGTTCACATCCTCTTGGCGATTCTGTCGCTCGACCATGCTGTTGCGACCATGGTGCTCAAGCACCTCGGCGTCGATCTCGATACGCTGCGCGAAGACGTAAAGTCGTCGGTAAAGCCCGGCAACAAAGAATTGCATCAGGTGAAGATGGCGCAACGCGCCGACACGCGCAAGTGTTTGCACTTCGCCATCGACGAAGCCCGCAAGCTAGGCCATCACTACATCGGCACCGAGCACATCCTGCTCGGCATTCTGCGCGAAGGTCACAACATTCCGGCTGACGCGCTTACGCAACACGGCGTCAAAATCGAAGCCGTGCGCGAAGACATCCTCGAACACTTGGCCAGCATCGACCACGATCATCATCACGGCATCACGACGTCGCAAAACCCGATCGAATGGTTGCACCAGCAAGAACTGTCGAAAGCGTTTCGCTCGACCCGCTTTTGGCATATTCTGGTTCTCGCAGTTGATGCGGCCAACCGACTGGGGCACGGCGAGATCGAAGACGAGCACCTACTGCTCGCGCTGCTTCGCGAAGACGATTCGACGGTCGCAAAAATGCTGGCCCCCAAGGGCGTTACGCTTGACTGGGTCCGCGATGAGCTGACGAAGGATCAGGTTGTCGTTCCGGTGCCTGCTGAGTAAGCACCTGCGGCCCCTCGGCACCCAGCTGACATCCGAGTGAATCAACAGTCCCCGCCCTGAATCGGCGGGGATTTTTTTCGAGATAGCGGTTGAGGCGGCCGCCTCAAATTGCGAAGCACCCCAAATTGCAGACAAACAGAGTCGCATTTCTGTTTACCAGCAACCACCTTCGTGTGCTTATGCACAAGAAATCGCGAAATGCAGACAATTTTGCCAATTTCAAGTGTGCGGAAGTTTACCACGATTTCGGACTGTAAATATTGCATATGTCCGTCCGTTTCGGTTATCTTTACGCCTTGAGCGAGGGGAAATCGTTCTGCGTGTCTTGCATTTCTCTGCGGCGTGTCGCTGCAGGGGGGATAAAGAAGGAAATTTCGCAATGTTTAAGAAGCTGCTTGCAGTAGCCTTGGTCGCACTGGCAACGACACCGGCATTGGCATCGAATAATAATCCGTTTTTGGGTGCCACCATCGACCTTACTTGGGGCAATGGCACTGTTACGAACATTGCCGACATCGGCCCGAACACAGACGGTTCACCGATTTTCAATGTTCCCGACGATAGCATCACGAGTCCGGGCAATTGGATGATGGCTTGGGATGGTGTTTCGTTCGACGCCGATCCGTTTATCGCCGGTAATTTCGCGGTGACGAACATGCAGCCAACCGATCAGACATTCGTGCTGACGGTTACTATGCTTACGGCATTCAACACGGGTGGCTCAACGACAGTCGATGGTGGAACTGCCATTTCGATCTCTGACGCGAATGGTAGCGGCTCGGCAACTATGTCGACGTTTCCCGGTAGCCCGATTTATTCCGCGGAGATCAATGGTGGTACGGTTGCCCGTACTCTCTTTGACGACGTTTATTCGTTAAGCCCGTTGGCATTGCCATTCGCTGTCACAGGCGATTTCGATAACTATTTCGCCGAAGCTGGTCCTGCCGTTGGAACTCTCACCGATATCAGCATCGTGCACACATTCACCGTAAGCCCTGGCGACCGCGCCACAGTCAACAGCACCTTTAACATTGTGCCTGAGCCTGCAACGCTGACGATTCTGGCACTGGGCGGCATCGCATTGGTTCGACGCCGACGATAGAACGCATCGAATTTCGACAAAAGCAAAAACACCGCTCGAACGAGCGGTGTTTTTTTATTGAGTTCCCTATCTGGAATTGGTTTGAGAAGGCCGAGGCAATGTTTGATTACGGTCCGCTCGAAATGCCGCGTGACATGCCGTCAAACGGATTCGTGAAGGCGATCATCGGCAATACCCAAATCAGCACGCCTGCAAGCAGTGTTGCGAGCGCCACGATGCCGATCATCTGCTTCTTCTGCAGGCTCATTTCGGCGAAGGGTCGATCCAACCAAGCCAAGCCGCGATCGAATGACGCAAACACGTACCGCGGCCCCGCCAAGATGGCTTGCACCAGTTGAGCCGGATGGGTAACGGTATAACGAACGCGATAGACAACCTTTTGCAAGCCGTGTTGCGCAACGCGTAGCCATCGCGTTTTTTTTCGCCGTGCACCTTTCTCGTAGGTCTTTGCGGAAGTTGCGTCGACGGGTTCACGCGCCTCGTGCTCCGCGCTTTCTTCCGATTCGACGTCATCGATGCCGGCAGCATTCAGTACCGCTTGGGCCTCGGTGGCTTCATCACTGTCGGGGTCTTGTAGTAGGTCGGGCAAGTCAGCTTCATCGTCGGCAGACAATTCAGCAACATCGCCTGTATCATCAGTTGCGGTGACTTCGTCATTGGACGCATTCGCATCAACTTCGCCTTCGGCAGTATCCGTGGCTGTCAGCGATTCGTTCGACTGGTCTTCAACGTCAGTGGTCGCCATGGCGGCTGCATCGTCTTCGCCACCCTGTTCGATGGCTGCGTCATCGTAATCCAATTCCGATGCGCCGACCGAGGGTTCTGCTAACAGACCTTCGGGATCGATCTCAAGCACGCTGTCCGGTGCTTGGCTTTCGGATTGCAACGAATCGAGAATCGCAAGCGCCTCATCGTCGTCGGCTTCGCTTGTGGTGTCGGGCTCGCTCGATGCGACGAATTCATCGCCACCATTCGTCTCTACAGCAGCGTCGTCCTCTATGGCGCTAGCCTCGTCCCCGACCGCGGCGACCTCGGCCTCTTCTTCATGCTCGTCAACGTCGCCGACCATCGCACCGGCGTCGGTGTCGTTTTCTAAATCGCCAATCGCTTCGACGTCCACGACCGCGTCGGTCTCGACGGAATCCAGTGCCTCGTCGTCGGTATCTAACTCAAGCACCGGCGGCAAAACAGATGATGGTTCCGCCGCGGATTCAAGCGAACCAACTTCTGCCGATGCGTCCTCAACGTCATTCGCATCGGCGACGTCGGCAGCAACCTCGTCAGTCTCTTCGGCGCATACGTCCTCCTCGACTGCCCCTTCGTCGCCAGTAGCGCCGTCTTCGTCGGTCGCTGTCTCCGCTTCCACCTGCGTGGTGTCGTCGTTTTCGACGGTCGACTGCCCGCCCACCGACTCGTCATCGTCGATTGCATCCGCCTCGGCAGTCGCGTCTTCGATGATATCTTGCGTGAGGCTTTGCACCTGCTCGAGCAGATCATCGACGTCGGACAACGGCGCACTCGGCGCGGACGCTTCGCTCGACGCCGGTTTCGGCGGCGTGTCGGCGGGCATTGCCTCGGATTGTTGCGTGTCGGACGGCGGCATACTCTCCCGTGGGTGTATTGAATGTATCGACGACGCGCAGAGGTTGCCTCTAGCCGCTTGTACCGGTCTTGCCCGCTTTGTGCCGTCGGTCGACACTAACGCCCATGCGACTCAGGCGATTTTTTTTACCGGATTTGGCCCGCACCGACCGCTTGCAACTCACGGGCGATGAGCGCCACCATGCCGTCGACGTGCTGCGGCTCGCCGTTGGGGCACAGGTCGAACTGTTCGACGACGACGGCCGCACCGCAATCGCCGAGATCGCTGCCATCGATGCGCAGTCGGTGAAATTGACCTTGCTCGGCGACGTCTCGAGCGGTTCGCAGTCGCGCGCTCGACTGCACCTCGCCGTGGCGGCCCCCAAACAAAAGCGTGCGGATTTCCTAGTGGAGAAATGCGCCGAACTAGGCGTTGCGAGCCTGCGGTTTATCGAGACCGAACGCAGCATCGTCAAGTTACGCGACCATCGTGTTGATCGGCTGCAACAAAAAGCAACCGAAGCGGCGAAGCAATCCGGGGCTTTGCCTGTTATGCGAGTACTGCCGCTTCTATCGTTACAGTCTTTCCTCGATGAACGACCGGCAGACGCAGTATGTTTTTTCGGAGCAACTGAGATCGAAGCGCGACCGATCCTGCCGTGGTTGGCGTCGCAACAGAATGCCGCAATCGCAGAGGCAACCTGCTTAATCGGACCGGAGGGTGGTTGGAGTGAAAACGAACTCACGCGTTTGAGCGAGCGCGCGACGCCGGTGCGATTTCACGCCAATACCCTTCGTATCGAAACGGCAGCCATCGCCGTCGCATCGTTATGGAATGGTTTTTTCGACGGTCAGATGCCAGCATAAGGCCATCTTATGCCGCAGGCGGATCGACACCGGCCAACTCGATAAACTCGGCTTCGGTCAATACCTTCACCTCAAGCTTCTTCGCCTTTTCGAGCTTACTTCCCGCCTTTTCACCTGCGACGAGGTAGTCGGTTTTCTTGCTCACGCTGCCTGTCGCTTTGCCGCCGAGCTTTTTGATAATCGTTTCGATTTGTTTCCGATCGAAGTGCTCCAGCGTGCCGGTTACAACGAGCGTTTTGCCCGCGAACGGCAACTCGCCTTCAGTCACGCCTGCCGGTGGCCCCGTGTCGGGCTCGATCATGTTGACGCCCGCCGTTTGAAGCGCGCGCCACATATGATCGCCCGTTTCGCTTTTGAAGAACTTGGTCACCGACGCGGCCATTTCAGGGCCAACGCCATCGACTGCCTGCAAATCTTCGTCGGATGCGGCCGCGATCTTTTCCATGCTGCCGAAGTGTTGCGCGATCAACTCGGCCGATGAACCGCCGACATGACGGATATTCAGCGCCGCCAAGACGCGGGAGAGCGTGCGGTCCTTGCTTTTCTCCACGCCGGCGATCAGTTTGTCGGTACGCTTTTCACCGAACTTTACGATGCTCGTTTTGAATTCGTCGCCGCTCTTGCGTTGTTGTTCGATTTCGAGATCGATAACATCTTCACGCTTGTTCGGCAGCGCGTAGATGTCTGCGAACGATTTCAACAAACCGACGTCCACCATCTTCTCGACCATCACGTCGCCGAGGCCTTCAATATCCATCTGGTCGCGACCGCAGAAGTACTTCAAGCGTTCTTTCAGTTGCGCCGGGCATTCGGGATTGATGCAGCGGATGTAGACGCCGCCGTCGTCTTTAACGATCTCGCCATCGCAAACCGGGCAAGTCTTCGGCGGTTGCAACGGCTTCCAATTCTTAGGTCGCTTTGCTTCGACGACACTCGCCACCTGCGGAATGATCTCCCCCGCCTTCTCCACCACGACGGTATCGCCGATGCCGACGCCCAAACGTTCAACCTGATCGAAGTTATGCAAACTGGCATGACGAACCGTCGTACCCGAAAGCTGCACGGGTTCCATCACGGCGCGCGGTGTGATCGTGCCGAGCTTGCCGACTTGAAAGTCGACATCAATCAGCTTGGTTTCGCCCTGTTCGGCGGCGTATTTATAAGCAATCGCCCAGCGCGGATAGCGGCTGGTCGTTCCCAACTCATTGCGTTGGTCAAATCGATTGACCTTAATCACCAAGCCGTCGGTTTCATAATCGAGCGAATGGCGGCGTTCATCCCACGCTTCGACGAGCTTCAGAACGGCATCGATATCGTCGCAAACTTCCAAATGTTCGGAGACGGCGATGCCCCAGCCTTCGATCGCCTCAAACAACTCGGCGGCAGTCTCAAACCCCGCCCCCTCGATTTGGCCGGAACCGTGCGCGATGAAGTGCAGACCGCGCTCGGCAATCGCCTTGGAATCGAGCGATTTGAGCGTGCCCGTGGTCGCGTTGCGCGGATTGGCGAACGGCTCTTGCCCGTCGTTCACCCGCTGTTCGTTGTGTTTTTCAAAGGCCGGCCTGGGCCAATACACTTCGCCGCGTACTTCGAGAACGGCGGGCCAATCTTTGCCGCGCAGCTTTAAGGGGATCGCGCGAATCGTTTTGATGTTGGCCGTAATATCGTCGCCAACTTTGCCGTCGCCGCGCGTGGCACCGAGCACGAGCAGGCCGTCTTCGTAACGCAACGTGCCCGAGACGCCATCGATTTTGGGATCGACAACGTATTGATAGGCGTCACCATCGAGCCCCTTGGCGACGCGTCTGTCAAATTCGCGCAGTTCGTCTTCGTTATAGGTGTTATCAATCGACAGCATCGGCACCGCATGCGCGACATGCTCGAACCCTTCGATGGGCTTTTCGCCGACGCGCTGTGTGGGCGAATCCGGCGTGATCGCCTCGGGGTGCTCGGCCTCCAGCGCTTGCAACTCCTTAAACAGCTTGTCGTACTGTTGGTCGCTGATCGACGGCTTACCCAGCGTGTAATATTTGTAGTCGTGATCGTTGATCTCGCGACGGAGGCGGTCGATATCTTGTTGCCAGTCGGACATGGTGGGGTCTCGATTCAGTATCGTTTATTCTGTTCGGAATCGTGACGTCAGTCGGCAAATGCGGCAAGCGGGTGAGACGGGAGACTTGTGTCTTGAGGCTTGGGGCTTGGGGCTTGGGGCTTGGGGCTTGGGGCTTGAGGCTTGGGGCTTGGGGCTTGGGGCTTGGGGAGTTTATACATGCCATCCACAAGAAATCAGCTGTAGACAGGGTAACGACGACATGCGTTCGCCATTCATTTTTCTTACTTTCCCAATTCTCAATTCCTAATTCTAAATTTCCCCCCTGCTATTCCCACTCAATCGTCGCAGGCGGCTTGCTCGTGATGTCATACACCACACGGTTGATGCCCGGCACCTCGTTGGTAATGCGCGTGGAGATCGTGGACAACACGCCGGGGTCGATGTGCACCCAGTCGGCCGTCATGAAGTCGGTGGATTCAACGAAGCGCACAGCAATCGCGTGTTGATCGGCATAGGTGCGACCGTCCCCCATCACGCCCACGCTGGCAATCGGCAGCAACACACCAAACGCCTGCGCGATCTTACGATACCAACCAGCCGCAACAGGTCGCAGCGCGGCTTGGTCACATCACCAATAATCCGCACCGCCAAACCCGGGCCGGGGAACGGATGCCGCCAGACCATCTCTTCCGGCAGGCCCAACAGTTCGCCGATCACGCGCACTTCATCTTTAAACAGATCGCGCAACGGCTCGATCAATTCAAAACCCAACTCTGTCGGTAAGCCGCCGACATTGTGATGCAGTTTGATATTGGCCGCCTTACCCGCCGCCGAATGGCCCGACTCGATCACGTCAGGATACAGCGTGCCTTGTGCCAAAAACTTGGCGTTGGGCACGTTCTTCGCCTCGGCCTTAAAGACTTCGACGAATTCATGACCGATGCGGATGCGCTTTTCCTGCGGGTCGGTAACACCTGCGAGCTTATCCAAAAAGCGTGCTTCGGCATCGACCACACGCAAGTCGAGCTTGAAGTGCCCTTCAAACACGGCGCGCACCTTTTCGCGCTCGTTTGCTCGTAATAGACCGTTGTCTACAAAGATGCAGCGCACCTGCCCCGGCACGGCCTTATGCAAGAGCGCCGCCGTGACCGCCGAATCGACACCGCCGGAAAGGCCGCAAATGATGTTGTCATCGGGCTTGACGCGGTTTCGAATATCCGCCGTCAGTGAATCGACGATCGAACCGGGGTTCCAACTGCCCTCGGCCCCGCAAATCTCATACAAAAAGTTGCGCAGTAGCTGACCACCCTCGGGCGTGTGCGATACTTCAGGATGAAACTGCACGCCCACCAAGGGTCGCGTCTTGTGTCGCACGATCGCATTGGGGCAGTTGGCGGTTTTGCCGAGCACCTCGAACTCGTTACCCAGCCCTGAGACGAAGTCGCCGTGCGACATCCACACGTTGGTCTCTGCCGGTAAGTGTTTAACGAAACCGTCGTCGCTGACGACTTCCAGTCGCGCCCGCCCGTACTCGCGCCGCGCGGCCGCCTCGACGCGCGAACCAAACCGTTCGCACGCGACTTGCATGCCGTAGCAAATGCCGAGCGTGGGCAAGCCCATTTCCAAGACTGCCGGATCGGGCCGCTGCGCGTCGCTGGTGTAGGTACTGGCCGGCCCGCCGCTGAGGATGAGGCCGATGACGTTGTGCTTTTTGAGTTCGTCAGGCGACACATCGGGCGCGAAGACCAGCGAATGCACCTGATTCTCCCGCACGCGACGGGCGATGAGTTGGAGGTATTGAGAGCCGAAATCGAGGATTGCGATCGTGGGGTGGTTCATGGGGAAAAGGTAAATCGGTGATTCTGACCCGTCAATATTCAAGCAAATTCGGGGAAGGCCTCAGTTGCTGCCATCCAGTCGTCGGGCGATTGGACACCGCCCGCTGCAATAAGCCCCCCAACAATTGCGGATGTCGTATCCCTATCGCCGCGCGCCGTGACGCAGGTCCAGATAGCACGATCGAAATCATCGAGCGAATGAAATGCAACCCAAAGCGTGAAGGGAACCGTATCCCACGCGAGCAAGGCATCACCATTGCCGAGTTGTTTTATGACATCAGAAATCTCGGTATCTGGCGGTAGATCGCGTGCCTTTTCGATCATGGTGCAAACTACGGTGTCGGGAAGCGAGTTTATAACGCCGTCAAACAAAACGCTCGCGTCGCGCACACCATCTGCAATTAAGCTTGCACCAACAGCTACAGCCACCGCCCCCGCTATACCTTCCGGATTTCCATGTGTTACTTCGCAACTCAACCGCGCTTGCTCTGCTGCCACATCTAACTGACCCGCAAAGTACGCACCTAGCGGCGCGACCCGCATCGCCCCACCATTTCCCATCGATCCATCGCCAGCAAACATCTTGCGTGAAGCAACGCGCCAATCTTCGCCTGCCGAAATTTGCGATAGCAGCTTCGCGGCCCCCATGCCATAACCGCGATTCGGATCTGCCTTGTATCGATCTGCAAAGCGACGCGCCAGTCTGTCCTGATCAATCTCGCCGCCCTCGACCAGCTCTTCGCATATGGAAAGCGCCATCGCAGTATCGTCAGTCCAATACCACGGTGGCGGCGGAGCCTTATGATCGTCAAGCCAGAAGACTGCTTGAGAGGAAAAGAACATTTGACCAAAAGCATCACCGACGGCCAAGCCTTGTAAGCTCTGGGACGCGCATCGCAGTGCTTCGCGGTGAATACTCATTAGCCAAAACTCTGATGACCTATTTCATCACGGATAAAACCGCCCCATCATTCGCGGGAACGGAATCGTCTCGCGAATGTGCTTCAAGCCGCACAACCAGGCGATCGTGCGTTCGACGCCTAGGCCGAATCCGCCGTGGGGTACGCTGCCGTATTTGCGCAGGTCGAGATACCACGCGTAATCGGCCGGGTCGAGTTCGTGACGATTGATCTGCGCCATGAGTTCGTCGTAGCTGTCTTCGCGTTGCGAACCGCCAATGATTTCGCCGTAACCTTGCGGCGCGAGTAGGTCGAAGTTATTGCACAGGCGCTCGTCGGTTTCGTTCTTCTTCATATAAAACGCTTTGACATCGCGCGGGTAATGCGTCACAAAGCACGGCCGCTCGTGCAGGCGCGAGATGATCGTTTCGTCGCTGCCGCCGAGGTCTTTGCCCCATTTAAAGTTCTTGGCGAGTTCCATATGGTGCGGAATGTTCTTCACTTCCTCTTCGAGATCGGTCAGCTCGTCGCGATGTTCGGCGACTTCGGCGATTAACTTGTCTTTCTTCCACTGCTTCACGCCCTGCGCCGTCGACTCGGCTTCTTTCTCAGTAATCGCTTTCTTCAATTCGTCGATGCGGGCGTTCTTAGTGGTAAGGTCGTTCTCCAACAACTCGCGTGCTTTGTCGCCATGCAAGATATCGACAGCTTCGTCATATGTGATGCGCGCGAAGGGCTTCTGGATCGACTCCAAGAACGACAGGTCGCGACCGAGGAATTCCAAATCTTCTTTATGATCGCGCAACACGCGCTGGGCGACGCTGTGTACAAAATCTTCCGCCACAGCAATCACGGTATCGAGATCGGCGTAGGCAATCTCAGGCTCGACCATCCAAAATTCTGTCAGGTGGCGACGCGTTTTCGATTTTTCCGCCCGGAACGTTGGACCGAAACAATAAACCTTGCCGAACGCCATGCACGCCGTTTCGACGTAAAGCTGGCCCGTCTGCGCCATGTAAACCGGCTCGCCGAAGTAGTCGACTTCAAACAGCGTTTGCGCGCCCTCGCCCGCCGCCGGAGCGAAGATGGGCGTGTCGATCAGCGTGAAACCGTTGCGATTGAAGTAGCTGCGGATTTCGTCGATGACCGTCGCGCGGACGCGAAGGATGTGCCACTGTCGGCGGCTGCGGAAATGCAGGTGTCGATTCTTAAACAGGAAGTCGATCCCGTGCGGCTTCGGCGTGATCGGGTAATCCTGCGATTCGCCCACGACCTCCAACGCCGTCACGTCGACTTCATGACCGCCGATCTGCTTCTCGTTCGCACGACACATGCCAGTCAAACGAATGGCCGTCTCCTGCCCCAGCCGACGGGCAGTCTCGAAAAAGCCCTCGGTCTCGGGCGCCTTGGCCACGACGCACTGACACAGGCCGGTCCCGTCGCGCACGACCAGAAAGGCAATCTTGCCCGAGTCGCGGCGATTATAGAGCCAGCCTTCGAGGGTAACTTCTTGTCCGACATGTTGCGATAAGTCCTTGATTGCCGCCTTCATGACTGCGTCCACTCGCCTCTGTTCAACTGATGATGGTTGGGGAACAAAGGCGAAAATGTAGTCGCAATCGCGGGAAAATGCACGGCGTCGGGATGGCTGCGGATTGCTGGTTAGCTGTCCATCAAGAGGTGACGCATTCGAGCGTGCAGGACGACCATCAACTGACGGTAGCCGAAGATGACGACCCCCATCCAGACCAACGCCGGCGTGCCGATACCGCCGTAGACGCCGAGCGGCGTGTTGGCGATACCGAGTCGTTCGAGCGTCGCCGTGTTAATTTGCAGGATCGCGGCTAAGCCGCCGCAGAGGCTTACGAGAAACGCCCAGCGAAGGATTAGACCGGCGTATTGCAAGCCTAGTAAGCGGCGAAAGGCGTTTGATGAGAGCCGTTGTCGCAGTAACTGCCATGGGCGCGTGCTATTCGCGTCGCGCCGCGCATCCCAGCACGTCAGGCCGAACACACCGTGAAACGCGAAGAGAAAACTTGCGGCCGCGGCAACGTGCAACGCGACCGACGCTCCGCTCGCGATGAGCGTGATCTCCACCAACATCATCGGTATGGCAACAGCAGCGATGCGGCGGGCTTGTTGCGAATATAGTTGATTGATCAACGGCAACGTCAGGTGCCGGTCGTCGTGCGGGTCGAATGCCTTGCCGCATTCGGGGCAAACCGCACGCTCGACGTCCTGAATCACATAGCGGCAATCGATGCAGCGGCGGCGATGGCGGGCAAGGAACATCATGTGTCGGATAAGTCGGCGTTCGCGCGGCACCATCCATGTTGAGAATGCCAACATGCCGATGACTGCGTAAACTGATGCGATCAAACAGACCGGCCACGACCAGGCGAACCACCACATGGCGGCCAGTGCCGGTATCAACAACGAGAAGTAAGCCAACTCGCTTAGGCGCAGATCGTTCTTCCAGAGTTTTGACTTGGACGCTTCGAGAAAGTCCAGCCGTTCGGCGCGTAGCAGTTGGCGATCGGCCGCGTTTTGACGCGCGGACGCATCGACTGCTACGCGACCGGCATGTGGACGCGACTTAAACGACAGCTTCGTCGGCGGTGATACAGTCGAAGGCACGGCATGATTCCTATTAGCGTTCCGCAGAAAACTCTCGGCGGTGCCGATACGTCGGCGCGGATCGTTGCGAGCGTGCGAATATGAACGCCCCTTTGTGGCAGTTGTTTATGATTCGCGAACGTTGGCGATCCGCGGCCCCGGCAGTCGGTGGTGAACGCCTCTCAATCGGCCCCAGCGGCTGATGGCAGCAAGTCATCTTGACCAGTTCACGAATGACTGCGCCGCCGGATGATCTGTCGGCTAAGAGCCGATGCCACAACGCTGCTGTCGCTCTCCAATGTGAAACGGTCGAATCTGAAGAGCTGCCGCACACCCGATCGCCTGCAATGCACGGCAACTAGCCATGCATCTAAAGAATCGAATATTGAGAGGGAAAAGTGCTGTTAGGATTGCGTGAAGCGACCGAAAACGAGCGGGCGTCCGTTAATCGATGGGCTTGCATTGTTGAAATAATCAACCGGGCAAACCTACAAGCAATAACGTTCACATAAACGCCATTCAAAAAAACACTATCGAACGAGCCTGCGGGGTATCTGCACCGCCATCACATCGCGCGGTTCTAGCTTGCGCAGGCCCCCGCCATACACGCGGGATTGCGCTAGCAATGCGTCGGTCGCCGCATCAGAGGCCAACCACTTGTATAACGCATATAACTGCTGCTCGTTCTCGCCGTTGAGCTTGGTGTAGATTCCGTGGTATGCCGTAAGGTTCAACGCGCCCATCTCATTCCACACGACGCGCGGTCGCTCGCGAAAAAAGACGGAAATCAAAATCGGCGCGGGCGGCCTATTTTCGGGGCGATACCAAACGGGACGATGGCTTGGTAAATGGCGTCGGTCGATGCCTCGCTGTCGCCCCGCATCGAGGTACGCGACAAAATTTTTATTACATGTTTGCCGAGGTGTTAACAGCCATACCCGCTTGCCCGCTTCGCATAGTTGCTGCCATTTCTCGCGATCGAAAACGCCTGCCTGCAAATCACTGGCGCGTGTCACGCACGGCGACAGATCGCGTTTATCGAGTTCGCGTTCTCGTCGCTGATTCTCCGTGAGCGTGAAGTAATCGTTGGCGCCGGTCGCGATGCCGCGCGAACAGGTGGCGAAGGTTGCGAGCGATGTGGTATTAGATTCAATCGCTACGCGGCGTTCGTCTTGCTGACGAAGCAGTGCCGTCCATTTTGCATCGGGGTCGAGATCACGGCGTTTGAACTCCTTAATCGCAGATGAACTCAAACGCGTTAACGCTTGGCCGTTGGAAATGGTCGCCACACGAATCGGCTCATCCGCCGTCCTACCGCGACGCAGAACCGTTATGCCGGCTGTCGTCAGCGCGTCACCGAAGACCGTCGATGCATCGTCGAACAACCACATGGAATCGATCGCGTTCTCATTTAGAAGATACGATTTGATCGCTCGACCGAAGTCGGCATTGAGCCATTCGAGCGGCGTGATGATCACGGCGCGTCCGTTCGGCGCGAGCATTGACCAAATCCGAAGAATAAACAGGCAATAGAGATTGGTGTTGCGGCTGATGCGCGTACCGATTTGCTCGTCGAATTGCTGCCAAATCGCGGGCGGATATTCCAATTCGTGATGCCGGACATACGGCGGATTGGCAACGCAGGCATCGAAGCGCGTCCGAAGGCCTGCCGTAAGAAAGTCGCGCCGCGCCAACCGAACATCGATCTGCGGCCATTGCTTGCGCGGCTTAATATCGAGTTGATCGTCGATCTCGAAGGCATAAACGGTCGGCGCGAAATCATCGTCTGTATCAGCCAGCGCATCGCGCAACGCGTCGATAAACACGCCGCCGCCGAGAGACGGGTCGAGCCACCGCTTCGGTCGATCTGCCAATGCAGCGCGAACCATCCAGTCGGCAATGTCGCGTGGCGTGAATACCTGACCCAAGCGGCGTTTGCGGCGTGACGCATCGGGAAGCGATCGTGTTTTGAGTGCCGTTGCCAAGATGGCGGCATCATAGCAGTTAAGCGGTGATGGGCGCAAGAAAAAAGCCGTCGCCGGGTTAAACCGACGACGACTCATATGGTTGGCTAGCTATTGGTGTTGGTGTCGGGAAAACTCACGGCCCCTCGACCGTCGTCATTACCCGTCACTCAACTTGCCGTCGCTGCCGCGCCTCGCTTACCGTTTACCGCTTCCTTACGGGCGCGACTCTGATTGTGCTTGCGCACGAAACGAAAGCTCGCACAGGCGACGAATCGCGTCAGAATTCTGCGATCGACTTAGTCTTCACGACGAGGCTTGCGCGGTCCGCGACGACGCGCCTTGCTGCGCTTCGGTCGGTCTTCACCGCCGCCTTCGCCGACTTCCACCGGCTCGCGCTCGTCGCTCATCTCTTCGTCACCGCCTTCATCATCAGCTTCGCCTTCGCTATCTTCGCTAACCAGCAAGGCCTTGCGCGACAGCTTGATGCGACCGGTGTCGTCGATGTTGATGACCTTCACTTCGAACTCGTCGCCGACCTTGCAGATGTCTGAAACTTTCTGCACGTAGCCGTCGGAGAGTTCGCTGATGTGGCACAAACCGTCGAGGCCGGGCGAAACTTCGATGAACGCGCCGAAGTCCTTAATCGAACTGACGCGGCCCTTGTACACGCGGCCGAGCTTCACACCTTCGGAGATGCCTTCGACCATGTCGTATGCGGCCTGCGCGCCGGCCAAGTCGAGACACGAGATATTGACCGTGCCGTCTTCGGCGATGTCGACCTTCGCGCCGGTGTCGGCTTCGATCTGGCGAATGCCCTTGCCGCCGGGGCCGATGATCTTGCCGATCTTCTCGGGATCTACCTTGATCGTGAGCATGCGCGGTGCGTATTCGCTGATTTCCGCGCGCGGCGCGCGAATCGCCTTAAGCATCTTCTTCAAGATCACCATGCGGGCTTCTTTGCCCTGCTTGAGTGCTTCAACGATTTGCTTTTGCGTGATGCTCTTGGCCTTGAGGTCGAGCTGGATGGCCGTGATACCGACCTGCGAACCAGCGACCTTAAAGTCCATATCGCCGAAGTGATCTTCTTCACCGAGGATGTCGGTAATGAGCTTATATTTACCCTTGTCGTCGTGTACCATGCCGATGCTGATACCGGCAACCGGATGCAGAATCGGCACACCGGCGTCCATCAATGCCAAGGTACCGCCACACACGCTGGCCATCGAACTCGAACCGTTGGATTCGAGAATTTCGCTGACGAGGCGAATGGTGTAGGGAAACTTTTCAGGCATCGGAATGACGGCCTGCAACGCCGTTTCGGCAAGGTTACCGTGACCGATTTCGCGACGACCGACGGCACCGATGCGGCGGGCTTCGCCAACGCTAAACGGCGGGAAGTTGTAATGCAGGAAGAACTTCTTGTTGTATTCTTCCAGCATGTCGTCGATGAGTTGTTCGTCGCGCTTGGTGCCGAGCGTGGTAACCACGAGCGCCTGCGTTTGACCGCGGGTGAACAATGCCGAGCCGTGAGCGCGAGGTAGAACGCCGACTTCGATATCGATGTCGCGGATGTCCGCCAAGCCGCGACCGTCGGGGCGATCTTCCGTCTCCATCACCATTTGGTGATAGTAATATTCTTCAAGCTTGTGGACTTCTTCCCACACGTCGCCGCGCGACCAAGGTGCGTCTTCTTCCGCATCTTCGGGCAGTAGTTCGGCGATGACTTTGTCTTCGACGGCCTTAACCGCTTCCTTGCGCGTCTGCTTATCTTTTTGATATCGGGCCGACTTGAGGTCGTACTTGTCGCACAGTTCCTTCACGCGCTTGGGCAGCGTCGGGTCTTTGCCGGAGTCGAACTCGGTCTTAACCGGCTTAACCTTCTTCACGAGCTCGTTTATCAGTGCGACGATTTCTTTGACACCGTCAAAGGCGAAAGCAATCGCATCGGCCATGTCTTCTTCGGAGACTTCCAACGCCGAGGCTTCGATCATGTTGACCGCTTCGCCGTGTCCGGCCACGACGACTTCGATGTCGCTCTGAGCGCGTTCGCTCATCGTCGGGTTGAGGACGAATTCGTCATCGACGCGACCGACGCGAACCGACCCCGTGGGGCCGAGAAACGGAATCGAGCTGACGGCCAACGCCGCTGAGGCGCCGATCATCGACAGCACGTCGCCGTCGTTTTCTTGGTCCGACGACAGCACTTGGTTTTGGATTTGCACCTCGTTCTTGAAACCGTCGGGGAACAACGGTCGGATCGGGCGATCCGTCAGGCGCATGGTGAGAATTTCTTTGGTGCTGGGGCGCGCTTCGCGCTTGAAAAAACCGCCGGGGAACTTACCGGCGGCATACATCTTCTCACGATAATCGACTGAGAGCGGGAAGAAATCGATTCCCGGTCGCGGGTCGGCGGTGACCACCGTCGAGAGGACGATGGTTTCGCCATAAGTGACCAAGACGGCCCCTGCCGCTTGTTTGGCAAGCTTGCCAGTTTCCAGCCGCAACATGCGACCGCCAATTTCTTTTTCAACTACATGATGAGCCGACATGATTCCGTCATCTCCAACTTGAATGCTTACTGTTTTTCCGTTTTTTCCGACAATGTTCGATTGTTATGTATGGCGCCCGTCATGGCGTGCGTTGGTTGCACAATGGGCGCAAAGCGCAAGCGACTCGCAATTGAGCCGATGGCGCATAAGAAACTTCAAAGGTGGGTGTAACAACGAATAGACCCCGTCCGAATGACGCCGGGCGCGACCGCAGCATGAAACCGTGGGTGCGGGGTGAACAGAGATGCGCGATGAGAAACCGACCGGCCCCTACTTACGTAGGCCGAGGCTTTCGATCACGGCTTGGTAACGCTTCACATCCAGCTTGGTGAGATACTTCAACAAGCTCGAGCGTTGACCGACCATCTTCAGAAGACCGCGCCGCGAAGCGTGATCCTTCTTGTTGTCCTTGAGATGCTCGGTAAGCTGACCGATGCGCGTGGTCAGCAGCGCGATTTGAACCTCAGGCGACCCGGTATCGCCCTGATGGCGACCAAACTTATCGACCAATTCTTTTTTCTGTTCCACCGTCAACGACATTCGACAACCGACTCCTGCCTAACAACAACCCATCAACCAACTCAACCGGGTTACAAATCGCAAATTTTGCAGGGCGTTATTGGCGTTGAACCCTGCAAGGTTGCCGAAAAGATACCTGAGAATCCGAAAACTGACAAGCGAGCCGACGAATCGTCGCTCACCGCCCAAATCGCTGTGCCGGAAGCCCGAGCAGTAGCCAAGAACTGACCTAACCTACTGATATTTCAACAATTACGTTCGGTCCGGGTCGCGATATTCACGCTCAAACAGCCGTGAAGCCACTTCAATCAGCTTCTCCGTCGCAAACGGCTTCGAGACATATTCGTCCACACCAAGATGCCGGGCGTAGGCTTCGTGGCGTTTACCTTCGTTGGCCGTGATCATAATCATGAACGGCTTTTCTCCGGGACGCGGCTCGGGCTTGAGGGCCTCGATCAGAACGAAACCGCTCTTACGCGGCATCATCATGTCGAGAATGATCAGATCGGGCTGGAGCCGGCGGGCCGCTTCGAGCCCCTTCGCACCGTCGTTGGCCGACTGTACCTTGGCCCCGTTGTGCTCGAACGCAAATCGCACACTGGAGACAATATCTGGGTCGTCATCGATTACCAGAATATGACAACCTTCTAAATTGGCCGGCATAAGGGCCCCCTTTTCGGAATCTATCTAATCGTAGCCGTGGAAGACGCAATCGCGTTTCGGTGGGATGTTAAGAAAAAGTATATGATGGGTACAGGCCCGTCGCAATGAGTAAACTTGCCGAATCGGCGGATCAATCGGGCCGCCCGTACCGATGATGAGCCTCAAACGATTTATCATGACCAAGCCCCAACCGTCACCCGCCCGCTTCGTCGCTTTCGCCCTGCTGATTCCGGTCATCTCCGCGGGCTGCCTCACGACCGAGCAACTTCCCGAGCAAGCCAGCATCATGGAGCGCACCGAGAAGGGCTCGGATCGCGACTACTTCCTATACGTGCCCAGCACCTACACCAAGAAACGCAGTTGGCCATTGGTCATCGCCTGCCACGGTACCCGGCCCTACGACAAGGCCTACGCTCAAATCCGTGAATGGGCTCACTTCGCCGAATACAACCACATCATCGTCGCCGCGCCGGAACTCGTCGCTTCTCGCGGTGACTTTCCGCCGCCCGCCGACAAGCAAATCGCCCTCCAAAAGAAAGACGAAGCCGCCATTCTTGGCATCGTCGAAGAGATCAAGCGGCGCTACCGCATCGAAGAATCGCAGGTCTTTCTCACCGGCTGGTCGGCGGGTGCGTATCCGCTGATGTACACCGGTCTACACAACCCCGATGTGTTCCGTGCGATGTTTGTCCGACAGGGCACGTTTGACGCCGAGTACCTGCCCTTCTCCGAAGACGAGCTGAATCCGTGGCAGGTCACCAAAGTCGCCTACGGCGCGTCCGACTTCCTGCGCGATCAATCGATTGAAATGATCGAGTGGCTACAGGAACGCAACATGTTCGTGCAACGACAAGAGCTGCCCGGTGGCCACCGTCGCATCGACCCCGATCAGACCTGGAAGTTCTTTTCGGAAGTCATCAAAGAACGCCCATGGATTCGCATCACGATGCGCGCCCCCGACCTGAGCAATCCGCGCTTGATTCACTATCATCTCGACGCGGTACCACCGGCCGTTAAGCAGAAGTGGTTCTTCGGCGACGGCCAAACGTCTTACGACGCTACAGGGCAACACATGTACCCCGCACCCGGAGTATACGAAGTGACCGTGAACGTCGCGCTGCAAGGCGGCAAGGCATACGCGCGAAATACAACACTGCGCGTGTTCGGGACCGGTGGAACCAATGCCGCCGCACCGGCAGCGAAAGGTGGCTCTTAATGCCCGATCGATTTTCGCCATCGGAGTTGCAGCAGCGCAACCGCGAACGGGTTTTAAAGACCGTCGGCGTGTTGCCGTCGTTGGCAACGTTGGGCAATCTCGCCTGCGGCGTCGGCGCGATATATTTGTGCATGCTCAGCATGCAAGCAGCCGGCCGCGACGGTGAGGCGGCGGCGCAGTCGGCGCGGCTCATCTTCAAGCTGCCCAGCTTTTTATCCGCCGCTGCCTATCTGCTCGTTCTGGGAATGATCTTCGACGCTCTCGATGGTCGCTTGGCGC
>JAUIHO010000088.1 GCA_030432035.1 Phycisphaerae bacterium | reverse complement strand
ACGACAACCGCTTTCGAATGACGGTCGTGCCGCCCTGTTCGTACGCCTGATGTGGACCGCGACGCCCCATGATCTGCACTCCTATATCTAAGAACCTTGACCGTTTCGTATCTGCATCTCCATCGAGCAAAAAACGCAACGCCAACTCGACGGATTTGATTCCTCTACTGATTGGTTTACATCACTCCGCGGAAATATTTTGAGAAGCTGGGGCCGCCTTCGAAATTTTCCGGCGCGACACCGGCCTCAAGCGCATATTGCATCTGTCCGATAAACACGCAGACACTGCCCATCCGAGGCGCAAGTGTTGCCTCTATCAGTACCTACGCGCGAGACCGATGGCCGACATTCTCGACCAATCTGAAGTTGATGCCCTGCTCAACGCCGTTAACACCGGCGACGTCGATACCGATTCGCCCGAAATCGCGGTCGGCGGGGAGCCGGTTCAACCTCGCGACGTCAGCGTGTACGACTTCAAACGGCCGGAACGCGTCAGTAAAGACCAGATGCGGGCGCTGCAGTCGATTCACGAGGCGTTTGCCCGCAATTTCGGCGCGTCGCTCTCCGGCATTCTCCGCACCATCGTGGAAACGCGGGTCGCAACGGCCGAGCAGCTTACTTACAGCGAGTTCATCCACTCACTTCCCAGCCCGACCTGTTTCACGTTGCTCGATGCCGAACCCCTGACCGGCCAGTTGTGTCTCGAAATTAGCCCGTTGATCGTCTTTCCGATCATCGATCGATTGTTGGGCGGCACCAATGCCGAAATCTTTATCCCTCAGCGACCGTTGACGGCTATCGAGAATCGATTGGTCAATCGCATCATCGATCGGGCGTTGCATAATCTCGCCGAAGCGTGGCAGGATTTGATGGAAGTCAAATTCGGCATCGCCGGTACCGAAAGCAATCCGCACCTCGTTCAGATCGTGGCCCCCAACGAAGTCGTCGTTGTGCTCGGCTTCGAAATCAAGATCGGTGCCCGCGCCGGTACGATGAGCATCTGCATTCCGTTCAACGTGATTGAACCGATCGTCGGAAAGCTTGGCACGCAAACCTGGCTCGCCTATTCGCACAAGGACGGTGACCAGAAAGAAGCGCAGAGCGTTTCGCGCAATCTCAAACACGCCGCCGTCAATATGCGGGCTTACCTCGGTCGCGCCGAACTCACCGTCGGCGAACTGCTAACGCTTGCCCCCGGCGACATCATTCGTCTCAACAAGCTCGTCAATCGAGACTTCATTCTGCAAGTCGAAGGCCGCAACAAATTCGCCGGCAAGCTCGGCCAACTGCGCGGCAACCGTGCGATGCAAATCACGCGCCACGCCTCTCCTGACGAATTGCTTTAGATTCGGCCCCAATCCACCGTCGTTCAATCCGCGCGTGCGCCATTACTCGCAATTTCCCTTACGATTTCATTAGAATGCCGACTGTATCCCGGCCTGCGTACGGCTCGACGTGGCTATTACCGGAATTACACAAGTGGCACCTACGAATGCAATCGCTTATTCATATTCCCACGCTAGTGCTTCTCGTTATGACTTGTGCAGGCTTGCAAGGCCGCGCACATGCTCAGTCATCGCCGACCGTCTTCTATTCCACCAATAGCTCGATCTATCGTTTGTTTGACATCAATGGCGATGGTGATTTTCTCGACTCTTTCGAACGCAAGGCCTATGCGATTAGTGCCGAATCGAATTTCAGCGGACTTTCCGTCAGCACTCAATCTCTGTTTGTCATAACAGGCACAAGCATTCAAAAACTCCAAGACCTCAACGGCGATGGTGACTGCCTCGATGCGAACGAGATGAATTTTTTTGCCGACTTGTCTGCCGAAGCCAGCAACCCGAACCTGAGCGCCATACTCGCTACAAACCTCTGTACGCTACTCGTCACCGACGCCGCCAACGGCACATTGATACAACTTTCCGACCATAACGGTGACGGCGATGCGCTAGACACGAATGAGATCGCCAACATTGCCGACGATCTGGTTTCACCAAACGCCATCACACAACTAGACGACTATACGTTTTTAATCTCACAGACGAATACCGCTACACCAGTGCGAATTCTCGAAGACCGCAACCACGATGGCGACTGCTTCGACTTTGCAGAGAACATCAGTTACGTCGAAAATCAGCCGATTGGTGTATCACTCGTCACCATCGACAGCCATACACAGCGTCATCTGCGGGCCAGTCAATCCGACATCGTCACCTACCACGATGCAAATGCCGACGGCGACGCGCTCGATGCCAACGAGTTAATTATCTTCGCCAACAACCTCGACCAACCCGCGCGCATGGCCCGTGCCGCATCTACCGACACGCTGTACGTTTATCTTGCGAACAACAATCGTGAATTGGTCGCGTTGCGAGACCTAAACGCTGATGGCGATGCGCTAGACGCCAACGAACAAGTCGTCGTCGCTACGGGACTTGGCAATGTGAATGACATCACGATCATCGAACCCATCACCACCTGCACCAACGGCGATGCCGACGGCAGCGGCACGATCACCGTCGTCGATCTTTCCATCTTCGCCCGCGTCCTTGTTGGCGCACCCGCTCCGGTGCCTGTCTGCCCGCTCGATATGAACAACGATGGCAATGTCGATGGTCGCGATATTCAACCGTTCATTGCGGCGTTAATCGCTGATTGATCAAGACGATTATCTACCCGAACGGGTAGGTCTGCGCGCGGATTAGAACAATCTCAAGCACGGACGATGACTACTCACCTAACTCGTGTAGCTATATGTAACAAATTCAAAGAATGGAATACTTGGAAACGCATCTAGTATTCGAAGATTAAGAATCCTTAACACCGCTCTTGAAAATTTGAACGAGCCTATACATTTCCTTTAGACTGCCGGGATAGGCCGAGAGATTCGTATTATTTTCCTCGGTCAATATTCCCATTCGTCATTTAAAAACGGAGAGGCACCATGAAGCTCAGACTATCCGCATTGCTTACACTTGGCACGAGTCTTATCGTCGCAAATGCATCAGCTCAAACTTTTAACGCAATCGGCGATCTCAACACTTCCGGTCACACACCGGATTGGTCGTTCTTCAGTAAAGCACTCGGTATTTCGCCAGATGGTTCAACAGTCGTAGGCCAATCAGAAGATTTCGGAGGGGCGGAGTTAGGTGTCCGTTCGATTCGTTGGACCGAAGCTAACGGTCTAGAAGCGTTCGGCCCCTTGAATTTCGCCTCAAGCGCAGGTCCAATTGCAAAGGTTGGCGCATTCGACGCATCGTCAAACGGCAGCATCATCGTAGGGGCCGACGGGCTCCCAGTCTTTGGTGACCCGAATCCCGTTACTACTGCATACCAGTTCACGGGCGGATCACTCAACACCATTAACGATACGGGCAGTACTACGGACGCTCCCGCTGCGCGTGCCATCTCATTCGATGGTCGCTACGTCGTCGGCTTTGGTTCGGCGGACTCGGGTGAATCCAATTTCGTCTTTGATAACAACACCAATTCGGGCTTCAGCCTAAGCGGGTTTCGAACCGGCGCATTCGGTATCTCCGGTGACGGCTCGACTGTCGTCGGCAGGGCGGCCACCGGCCCATTCTCCAACCCGGGCAGTCCGGTCATCTGGGATGATTTTGGTAGCAGCCCTACATTCCTTTCGTCAAACGCCGGCCAAGCCAATGACGCTTCTTTCGATGGCAGCGTAGTGATCGGCCAAGACAACGGCGATGCGTTTAGTTGGACCAGCGGTGGTGGCATCGCCCTGCTTGGTGACCTTGCTGGTGGCTCTGACCAAAGCAGCGCACTCGCGATTGACGCTGACGGTAGCACTATCGTCGGCTGGGGAACGACGGCCAATGGTCGCGAAGCGGTCATCTGGAATGGTGGCACTGGCCCACAGTTGCTTTCCGACCTTATCACCAACACATATGGAATCGATCTAACCGGCTGGACGCTTGAAGAGGCTACTGGCATTTCTGCAACCGGTCTCGACATTGTTGGCTGGGGTACGAACCCCGACGGCAACACAGAAGGATTTGTATTCCGCATTCCCGAACCAGCAACGGCGCTGATGCTCGCGTTGCCCATGGCCGCGCTGGCACGCCGACGGCGCTAACCTCGCCGCGACCAACATACTGAATTGGAAGCAATCACTCAGACCGGCGGACGCCATACCGTCGGTCTTTTCTAATGCGCCCGCCGTTTGCCGCCGCGACTGCTTCTCCCCATAATCTGGAGGTACGAGGTCACTAACGAATCCGGCTTACGCCCTTCGGCAAAAGGGAAACAATCATGAACAGAGCCAGCAAACTCATCTGCGAATTCGTCGGTACTTTCGCGTTGTGTTACATCGGTGGCGCAGGCGTTATTTCCGCCAAGGCTGCCGGCGCGTCCGACGGCTTGACGCTGCTAATCGCAGCACTGGCCCACGGCCTCATCCTCTTCGTCGCCGTTGCCGCGACCATCAACGTGTCGGGGGCGTACTTCAACCCCGCCGTCACCATCACCATGTGGTTTAACAAACGCATCGATGGCGGCGGCGCGATCGCATTCCTCATCGTTCAGTTTGCCGCGTCGCTCGCGGCCGGTGGCCTGCTCGCGATCATGGCGATGTACGGCGGCAGTTCGGACGCATGGACCGAAGCCGCACGCAACGCCGCCCTTGGCAATCCCACCTTCGATACGGCCAACCTCGCGCTGCCCGCTGTCATCGGCATTGAGATGGTGCTGACGTTTCTCCTTGTATTCGTCATCTGGGGCGCGGCCATCGACCCACGCAACGGTCGCCACTCCGGCGCGCTCGCAATCGGTTTGGTCGTCGCCGCTAATGTGCTCGCCGCCGGCAGCATCACCGGCACATCGATGAACCCGGCGCGATCCTTCGGCCCCGGCTTCATCACGTCACTCATGCCCGGTGATTACCTGCCGCATTTCTGGACGATGCAAGTGGCGTATTTCATCGGCCCCATTCTCGGGGCGTTGGCAGCCGGCATCATTTACGAAAAATTCATCCTGCCACCGGGCGAAGGTCGTAGCCCGGTTTAGGCTTCGACTAGGCCAAGCCTCAAACTCTCTAACCAAATGCAGTGACACTTTCGGTAGCTCTTTTTTGATATACGCCGCCCGCAGCTGATAGCCCTGCCAGTGCAAAACCTCTCACTCGCTTGACGAAGCCCCGACCGTGCCATACACCAACGGAGGTAATTCACATGGCGATTGGCTGGCTGCAAGCCGACGCATCCCGACTCGATTAGGTATCCAATGGACCTGCAAGAACTCGACAACCTACTAAGCGAAACGCGCGAGAACGCCGAGAAGGCCATCGCCGAAGCCGATACGGTTGATGCGTTGCGCTCGGCGGAAGGCCGCATCACTAAAGGCCCGCTCGCCGACGCATTGAAGAACATCAAATCGTTCGACGCCAAAGAACGCGGTGCCGCCGGTCAGGCCATCAACAAAGCCAAGAACGAAGTCAAACAACTCTTCGCCAAGGCGCAGGAAACGCTGAAGCAAGCGGACCTCGAAGGCGAACGCCGCAAGAGCGCCAACTTCGACCCGACACTGCCGCCGCCGCTGACGCGCCGCGGCTCGCTACACCCGGTCACCATCGTACAGCGCGAGATCGAACGGCTCTTTCGTGGGCTTGGCTTCGCCGTCGTCGGTGGCCCCGAAATGGAAACCGAGTTCTACAACTTCGAAGCGCTCAACATTCCCGCGATGCACCCGGCGCGCGACTCGCAAGATACCTTCTGGCTCACCAATGGTTGGCTGTTGCGCACGCATACCAGCCCGTGCCAAATTCGCGCCATGCAGCGCTTCGGCCCGCCGATTCGCGTGATCGCACCGGGCCGTTGCTTTCGTTACGAAGCGCTCGACGCATCGCACGAAAATACCTTCTACCAACTAGAAGGCCTGCTCATCGATAAAGATATCTCGATCGCGCACCTGATCGCTTACATGAAATTGTTGTTGCGTCAGGTCTTTCGCCGCGACGTCAAAGTGCGCCTACGCCCGGGCTTCTTCCCATTCGTCGAACCCGGATTCGAACTCGATATGAGCTGCGCCATCTGCGACGGTGCCGGCTGTGCCACGTGCAAACGCAGCGGTTGGGTGGAGATCCTACCCTGCGGAATGGTCCATCCGAACGTGCTGCGCTACGGCGGTATCGACCCGCACGAATATACCGGCTTCGCGTTTGGCTTGGGCCTAACGCGTCTCGCCATGATGAAGTTCGGCGTCGCCGACATCCGCATACTCAACAGCGGTGATTTGCGCGGCATCGTCCACGCCGATCGCCTGCGCGGCGAACGGATTGCCTAACGCATCGGCAACAACAATTAAGTCAAGAATAAAAGCCGATCACACCCGCGATCGGCTTTTTCGTTAAATTCCGTTATCAGTATGAGAAGCAATCCCTTCTACGCTTCCAAAAAGTTCGACTGCACCATCCATAGCTGCTTCTCCAAACCAGCCACGATGCCGATCAACAGGTCTTCACTGACCGGATCGACTTCACCTACGGTCCCGATCGACTTGCGAATGCAACCAATCGTCTGGCTCAACCGTTCGGCGATGCCTTCGGCAACTTGTTGATCGTTTAAAAAGCCCGTGTGGATCGTCGCTAGCGCTGTCCCTTTGGTCAGCGCGGGTAGCGTGCCGTCGGCCGGTACGCCCAACGTCACAATGCGTTCGGCCACTTCGTCGGAGGCCGGTCGCAATTCATCGATAATTTCATCCAAGTGTTCGTGCAGTGATTTGAAGCGCGGACCGCGGATATTCCAGTGCGCTTGCTTCGCCTGTAGTGCCATGTCAATCAACGTCGCCAAAACGCTATGCATCGAATTCACCACTTGGTCACGGGCATCTTTCGACAAAATTTCGTGTTGCTTAGCAGCCATATTCACTCCTTTGTTCAGGATTCAAATTGTGTTAACCCCAGAAGGAATATAGCCGTCGTGTCGGTGCTATTCAGATGACGGTATTTTTATAGACGTGACAGGCTCCCGTCACACGACTACCTCATGCAGACGTCCTGGCCAACGAGGCACTGACTATTCAAGCAACCGATAATGTATAACTGCCATGGAAAACCACGAATTGGTGAAGCGACAAATGCCGCATCATCCACAGCAAAAAAGAAAGGAAAAACGGAGAGGGAGGGATTCGAACCCCCGCTACGGTTACCCGCAGACCGCATTTCGAATGCGGCTCCTTCAACCACTCGGACACCTCTCCAAGGGACCCCTGATTATCTGCCGACATGCCCGATCTTGCAAGATTGCAGAATCCTCCGCCTTGATCGCGCATACGTCCGGCATGTGTTCACACTTTCCGCTCGATCCAATCACCTAATCCGCCGTCGGCGCCTTGGAAAAATACTCAAGCGAACGTTCATAAAACTGCTCCGTCCGTCCCAAATGCGTCAACCCGATGCGCCGACACACCGCTATCGACGGCGTATTGTCCGGGTCCACCACTGCGTAGATCGTGCTCAGGCCCAAACACGTGTACCCATAATCCAGTGCCGCCCACCCCGCTTCAGTCGCATATCCGTTGCCCCAATGCGCACGGCCCAAGTGCCAACCAACTTCAATCTGTTCCGACCCCGGCAACGGCTTCAGCAAAATCACCCCCACCATCTCGTCAGTGTCGCGCAGGAACAACGGCCACGAACCCATACGCCCCCGGTACTGCTCGTTCCGCGTGATGATCTCACCCAGCCGATCCCGCATCGCCGCTACGCCGCTCACTGGGTAGTTGGGTCGCATAAACCGCATCGCAACCGGATCGCCATAAATCGCGAAGGCACTTTCCGCCAAATCGGTCGACCAACAGCCCGCTCGTAAGCGCTCGGACGTCAGCCACTGCTGCGCTGTCGCCGAGGCTCTTTGAATTTCGCTGGAATCTATAGACATGGCCCGAAATATTAAGGTCAGTGCTTGGCCGTCGTCACCATTTTGATCAGGTCGTCGGCGTGACAATGCGCCTCGACCGGGTGCCGCAGCGGCATCGAACTGATGATCTTGTAGTGGTTGCGACGACCCTCCTTCACGCGCTCGATGTAACCCGCCTCCTCAAGGTCGGTGACGATGCGCTGCACCGCCCGCTCGGTAATGCCGACGCGCTCGGCCACATCGCGCAGCCGCAGATCGCTATCGCCGGCGAGGCAAATGAGCACGTGGCCGTGATTGGTCAGAAAGGTCCAGTTTGTGTTGGCGGATTTCTCGTCCATTGGCTTATACCTGACGCATTATACGCGAATAATAAGTCGTATATAAGATTTCTGGAACGAGTTGATTCCGAAGCGTGCCAATCTCACCCCACTGTTTACCCCACAACTCATTAAATATCATAATCTTACAGCCCAACTCCCACATGGCGATCTACAGAAAGCCGCACTGTTCACGCAGCCGAATCGTCTCATTTACAACCGGCTAAAATAGCCATACCGACAGGCTCACCCGGCCATCGACCGATGAATGCGTGACGAGAGCGCACCATGCGGCTGTGGAGTCCGAATACGCTCACCAACGCTCGCCCTAAATTAGAGAATTGAAATATGCCCAAACGATTATCGATTCCCGCTCTGGCCTTCATGCTGGTCGTCGCCTCCGGTCAACAGTGCGCCGTCACGCCCGTGAACAACATGACCGACCCCGGCAACCAAACCGGCGGGACGGGCGGCAACAACTCGGGTGGTTCCAACGGTGGCGGCAGCTCGACCAGCATCGACGCCTCGCTGCTTGAGCAACTATCCCTCGAGCGCATCAACCGCGCGCGACTGTTGCCCGCGACCGAAGCGAGCATGTTCAACATCGCCATCGATGAAGGTATTCCCGGCCAACTTAACACGACACCGAAACCCGCCGTCACGATGAACGCCAACTTGCGCGGCGCAGCGCTCGAACACAGCACTGACATGCTCGACCGTGACTACTTCGAACACGACACGCCCGAAGGTGTGACGCCATTCGAGCGCATGCAAAACGCCGGCTACATGTTTACCGCCGCCGGTGAGAACCTCGCCTGGCGCGGGACGACCGGCACGCTCAATGTGGTGCAAACCGTGGACGATCAACACGAAGACCTCTTTGTCGATGAAGGCATTCCCGACCGCGGCCACCGCGTCACGATGTTGAACGCCGCATTTCGCGAAGTGGGTATCTCGATCGTCACCGGCGCGTTCACGCGCGACGACGGCACCGTATTTACGAGTTCGATGATGCAGACGCAGGACTACGGCACGGACCCGGGCGATCCGACGTTTGTCTTGGGTGTGGTGTACAACGACACCAACGCCAACGGTCAATACGACTACAACGAAGGCCGCGGCGGAATCACTGTACAACTCGGCAACGTGCAACGCACCACTAACGACGCCGGCGGTTACTCGTTCCGCGTCAACGCCGCCGGTACCTACACGCTACTATTCTCCGGCGGCGCGTCGCGTTCGCTAACGATTGAAGATGGCGACCCGAATATCAAAGTAGACGTCATCGACGGCACGCGCTTGGAAGTGAATTTGGGGTTGGGGTTGTTGGAATAGTCGAAGTCTATTCAAATACTCGATCGGGAAATGCGCTCCGGCTGACCAGAAGCACAGGCGACATCTAAGTTTGAAACAAATTTAAGCAACGGCGCTTGCGTTACATTCCATCGTATCAATCCCCCTCTTCACACAACGCCCTGATCTCCGCATCGAGCGCATCGTACTCGGGATCGTCCAACACCTTCGGATTGAACCGCATTCGACCGCGAAGGAATTCGCAGGCCAGTTGATCCTGACTCACTGACAAAAGAATAAGCCGGAGCGCCGTCCTTAACTCGTCGATTCGCTCGACGCGCCCCGTTTGCAAATGAAGCAAATACTTCCGCGCATATAAATCGTGAACCCAGGCCGCCGTATCGATTTCGAACATCACACTCACAACATCGTCAATCGGTGGCGTATTCTCCCGATAGAGGATGCGCGGTGCCGGGTCGTAGCCGACGGGAAACTGTTCGCGTTCGAATTTGGAAAGTGCACCCAACGCCTCGGCGATTTCGCCCCGACGCAACTGTTGATCGATTGAATAAGCCCGCCCTTGCTGCGGTTGCGTAACAAACAAGATCGCCATCCACACCAACATTATCAGCGCGGGCGGAACCCACAAACCCCGATGACGCCGCGCATCGATAGGGCAACTGAGCAACATACCGTTCTTGGGCGTCACCTTCATCTTCGCGACGCTCAGCGTGCCAATTAGCCAAATCGGAAATGACAGTATCGTAAAGAACCCCACAAGGAACGTACTGGCGCTGACGATCTGGACAGCGGCCGGCAACCGCGCGCCGCCCATGGTTGCCACCAGCGACATCGGTGCCGGCATCGAGTTGATTCCGACGAACACGGCAATATCGGCAAACAACATTACCGGCCAAAGCATCCGAAGTTGTCGTACGCCAAACATCAGCGCGCTCGCACGAACGATGAGCAGAACACGCCAAAACGCGACGATCGCTAACATCCAAAGGTTAAGGCGCGTTGCAGTGGCCTCGTCGAACCATCTTTCGACCGGCAAACCATATAACAATGCCAAGGGAGCCGTCGCCCAAAACACTTGCAAGAAAGATACATAGCTCGCTTCAAACGGCAGCACGTCGCTTACGCGCCGCTGGAAGACGAACACCAACAATCCAAACAACAGAAACGATGCAACCAGCGATGCGACAAACGGAATCGCCAAATAATACGGCTCTGCAACGAGGTACTCCTGATCGTATTCACGCGCCAGGCCCGCCACGAACACCCACAGTGCACCAACACCCAGCCAGCGCCGATCCGATGCAATTTGGTGAATCGCCTCACGATCCCCAAGTAGAAACTTAACTAACGTCATAACGCCCATCGCCGGCCTCACTAGGAATGTATATTAGACATGAACGGCCCAAGCCGGAGATCTTAACCCCATGATCGCTTAGCTGTAGCTAGCCAATTACATTTAGAGTGCTGCGGATCATGCGCTACCTGACAAGACCAATGAGATTACGACACAGACCTGTGCCCGTGGCGCACCGACGTAAGGACGCACTGGTCAAAACGCAGTAGTAGGGTGGGTTGTACTCAACCCACCGAAGCACCGGCGATATCTAATATTGCACTGAGACTTGGTTTTCTCGTTAGCGTTACATCCCATCGTATCAATCCACGTCCTCGCACAACGCACTGATCTCTCTATCGAGCACTTCATACTCGGGATCGTCCAACACCTTCGGATTGAACCGCATTCGACCGCGAAGAAACTCGCAGGCCAGTTGATTCCGGCTCGCTGACAAACGGATAAGCCGAAGCGCCGTTGTCGTCGGCGTCGTTATCGATGAACTGGCAACTGACAATCTCGACGAGCCTGCCGTCGGGTTGTAGGCCGAGCGCCAAACCACCGCCATTGCCGTCCATCGCTATGCCCAGCTCGCTGTTGTTTTTGAAGGTGCTATCGCGCTAGCGCAGGTTGGCGAGCGTTCCGGACCCGCCGCCCGAGTGATACATACCGCCGCCCTGATCGGCTTCGTTTTGTTGGAACAAACAATCGACGACGGTCACGTTCGACTTTTGGCTGTAGATGCCACCGCCGCGCTGACCGGCTTCGTTCAGCAAAAACTGACAACCCTCGATGGTGACGATGGAGTTTTCGAAGCTGTAGATGCCGCCACCATTCATAACGGCACTGTTGTCGTTGAAGCGGCAACTGGTGAAAGTCGCCATGCCTTGTTCGTTTTGCACAGCGCCGCCGAGGGCGGGGGTGATGGTATTGTTGGGCGGTACAATGATGCTGAGCCGCAGGCAGCGGTGTTGTATTTAGCGGTTTGTGTAAATTGGGATGTTGTATGTTTGGCCGGCATGGCTGCGATTGTAGAGACGGTTCAGTATTGAGACGACCGTCGCGAATTAATCGAGCCCCCACGTTGGATTACCAACATGGGCCACCCGCCACCCTCAGTCCCGGAGACACCCGTGAATCCACCAATAACTCTTACGGAAGAGGGCAACCTAAACACATCCAGCGACCCACCGCCTGGATTGTAAATGCCTTCGGCCACCCAGACTTCAGAATCTGGTGGCGCCACCAGCAGCGCTGCGGCCAGATCGGTATAGGCATCCATCCAATTTGCGCCTGTGTTAGCACCGGAAGCGCTGTCATCAACATAAATAATCCCGCCACACGGATTAACACCGTCATCGCAACATTGCGCCCATGCATTGCGAGCCGAAACTCCAACAATCAACGCACCTATCAGAAGAATCTTGATTTTCATAGCCCTATGACCTCCTTTATTGGTATTCAATACCTCAGTGCGGCACTGTATAATAAATCGTATGCGCCCGCAACCTTACATATTTATCGCGTCTTTTTTCTTTTGCCTACTCGGCTGGGCTGGCGTAGATCGTTGCGCTGGCGCGGCAATCGACCTCCTCGAATATGGTTTAGGTCATTCCACCAACAACGGTGCCGGGGGCCTAGCTTCTGATGCCGTGATCGCAAATACACTGCCATACCAATTTTCGGAACTGCTAGAGGTATCACCATCCAGCGTGATGGCCCATTATGATTTTTCTGATTTCTCGACCGCAAATGGCTATTTCGCATTTGAGGCTGCAATGTCCATTGGGCGAGTTGCGCCCAGTCATGCGATTCGATCTACGATGAGCGGCGTTATTTTCTTAACGCCGTTGCAACCGCTGTTCGTTAACATGTCCGCCGTCATGACTTTCGATTTGCCGCCGACTTTTATGACCGTGACATCGACGCTTTCCATCGCCAACGAAACACTCGGCGTCGGCGTTGCGGGCGGGCCCATTACGCCGATCGGGCTTTCGTCGAGCGGCATGCCGGCAATGGGGACCGTCGAGACGCAGACCATGGACGTTCTCTTGGAACCGGGAAATCTATATTCGCTTAACTATGGCATCACACTGACCGCGTTTAGCGACTCCATCGGCCCCGTCGGGACCGCGACAGGCTCGGGCCGCTTCGATTTTCGACCCGTTCCAGAACCGAGCGCTGCATGGTTGCTCATCGGCGGTTGCATGTTACCCATGCGGCGGCGGCGACTCAAAAATTTACTGTTGTCTAAATAAATAGCTTGTGAAGCGACAGAATTAGCGCATCGATTATTCCCAATTCAAACTCTACGCCATCGCCGCGGTCGCGTGGGAAGCTTGACTGCTTCGACAGTCGTACGACAATCCGGACACACTCCCACCACCACCAACTGATAGTCGCAATACGGACAAAAACCCACGGGCGTTGCGTCGCCCGTGGGTTCGATGGTGTTTCCGTTTTCGTCGTAGAGCGTCGTCATCGTCCGGCCTCAAGCGCATGCTGTTTCGCGCGCCGCCGGTGATGAAACATTTGCTTACATCATTATTCCGGCGTGCTGCCCGAGTGGTCGTAAATCCACGGCATGATGGCTTTATTGTACTCGATCAGATCGCCCGCGCCGAAATACAAGCTAATTTCGAACTCGGCGGCTTCGGGCGAATCGCTGCCGTGGATCAGATTAAAGCTGTTGGACATGCCGAAATCGCCGCGAATCGTGCCCGGCTCGGCGTTGGAACCGAACGTCGCACCCATCATCTTGCGCGAAACGGCGATGGCGTTGTTACCTTGCAAGACCATCACAACGACGGGGCTGCTCGTGATGTATTCGAGCAGCTTGGGGTAAAACGGCTTGTCTTTATGCACGCCGTAATGCTTCTCGGCGATACCCTTGTCGATCTTCATCAGCTTCATGGCGGCAATCTGGAAGCCCTTTTCCTCGAAGCGGGTAATGATGCGGCCGGCCATGCCGCGCTGCACGGTATCGGGCTTAAGAATGATCAGTGTTTTTTCCATGGTGTGTATCCTCGTTGCGAATCGGATGGTGTTGTATTTGCCTGTGGAACGGCGCGTGAGTGTAGCAAACCCCCGCCGACCGGCAAGCAACGCCTAGGGTTGAGGCGACGCTTTCCGGACCGATCAGAGGCGGTGTTCGCCAGCGCTTAACGCTTCGCCAAAGCCGGGGCACGAAACTCGCGATGGCAATCAACGCACGTCTTCATCATGGCGTCGAGCCGCGTACTCGCCAATCGGGCGTTGCCGGTATGAGCGGCGCGAGCCAAATCGTCGGCCTCGTTCTTGAGACGCTGCGAGAGTTTCACCAGCAAACCGCGTGATTCGTCGTTCATCTGCTGGTCTTTCATGACCAACGGCAGCACCAGCGCATCTTTGGCAAGCGTCGACGCCATCTCGGCTACGTCGTCCAGCTCGGGCGGCACCATATCGGTCTCGTCCATTTCGCGACTGACGGCATCCAGATCGAGCGCCTGTAGGCGGTTCATAATCTCGCGCAATTCCCGATCGCGAATCATGTGCAGGCCGTGCGTTTGCGGATCGGCCTGCATGTCCGCCTCGGTGACTTCGCGGTTGTCGTTTTCGCCACACGCAAGCCCGCCCAACATGACACCTCCGGCGACCAACACCAATAGGAACACTGCTGCGTTGAGGTTTCGGCTACACATGATGGTGTCCTCCTGCGTTAGGAATCCAACAGCCCGCATTTTCTGAGCTTCACTTGCCGCACACTACAGCGTCCATAATATAGCTGGTGACGGATTTGAGACAGATTCGCAACTTGAGATTGACGAAGGGTTAATTCGTTGGCGCACACGTTTACGACATTGGTATCCGGCCTGCCGCGCAGTGGTACCAGCATGATGATGGCCATGTTGGAAGCGGGCGGCATGACGCCGCTGATCGATCACATCCGCAAAGCCGACGACGACAACCCCAAAGGCTATTACGAATTCGAGCGCGTTAAAAAGATCAAAGAAGATACGGATTGGTTGCCCGAAGCGCGCGGCAAAGTCGTCAAGATGATCTCGATGTTGTTGATCGACTTACCGCCGGGCGAGGATTATCGCGTGATCTTTATGCGACGACGCATGCCGGAAATTCTCGCATCGCAAAAGACGATGATGGAGCGGCGCGGCACCGTACGCGACGACGGCCCCAACGATGCGCAAATGGCGGCTTACTTCGAGCGACACTTGGCCGACGTGTTTAATAAAATGGATGCCCGCGACGACGTGCGGCTATTGCAAGTCGACTACAACGGTATGCTCGAAGGCAATGCCGAAACGCAAGTAGACCAGATCATATCATTATTGGATGGCCAAGTGGATCGCGCGGCGATGTTGGGTGTGATCGATAAGAAACTCTATCGCCAACGCAAAAAAGAAGAGTAACGCGCGAGTCGCCGACGACTATTCGACGAAGGCCGCGTCCACGGCTTCCAACACCAAGTGAATCACGGCAAGGTGCAACTCCTGCACCAGTGCGGATGAATCTGTCACCGGCGTAAAGACCCAGTCGCAACGCGCTTCCGCCGGGCTGCCGGGCCTTCCTAATAATCCAACCGTCGTCAGCTTCTTATCTTTGGCACGTTGTAACGCCTTGATGAGATTCGGGCTTTTGCCACTCGTGCTCAGGCAGATCAATACATCGCCGGCCGTGCCGAGCCCATCTACCTGTCGAGCGAAGATCTCGTCAAAGCCATAGTCATTTCCAATACACGTTAGCGCCGTTGAATCGGCAACCAATGAAATAGCCGGCAAAGGTCGTCGTTCGGCGCGAAACCTTCCCACCAGCTCTTCGGCGAAGTGCAACGACTCGGCCGCGGAACCGCCGTTGCCGCACGTCAGGATGCGGTGCCCATTCTGCAATGCGTCGATTATGGCCCGCGTGATAGCAGCAATCTGAGCTGCCGATTCACTGAGCAAGCGACCGTAATCGCCGCGCAACTCAATTCCGCGTTGTAGTTGTTCGTCGCTCGACATGATGGCGACCAACAATAAGGCGTCGCATGTAAAAATGAAACGACCCCCGCAGCGAAATCACTACGGGGGTCGTATTCGTCAAGCTAACTTAGCTTTGGAAACCGCTTAGGGAATCATGCAGACGTCCGAGCGGCCACCAAGGTTGATAACACCTTGGCCCGACTGCTGCAGCGGAAGTGCAGAAGCCGTACCCGGGTCAACCGGCTGGTTGTTCGGGCCGTGCGTGGTGTAGATATGGTCGCGACCGCGAGCGGACGGAATACCCGACGAGAAGAAGCCGGACAGACCAGCGTCCGGGCCCTTTTCGAAGTCCACGTGACCGTCTTGGAACAGAATGTTCTGACCTTCGCGGTTGGTGTGGTTCGTGCTGTTGCCACGGAACGGGCTGATGCGGTCCTGGTTGATGCTGTTCGGTGCACCGTTGACGCCACCCTTACCGTAGGGGTTGGCATCGGCCATGAACGGAATGTTCGGTTCCGACGAGGTACCAATTACGCGACGATCAGTGTCGTGCTGATTCTGGTACGAATAGCTGAGGAACTGCCAGTGAAGGAAGTCGTAGTACACCGTGGTGTCCTGAGCCGGGTCGGGCGTGTCAATCGTCGACGGGCAGATGAACTGCTTCGGCGTGGTGTTGTTGGCGCGAATGACGGTCCACATGTCAACCGTCGGCGAACCAATGCCGGTCACCAAGGTCTGCGGATTCTGCGGGCCGCGGTCCTGGTGGTTACCGTTGGCCGGCGGCTGCGAAGCCAGCGGCTGTTGACCGAAGACGCGAACGTTACCAGTCGCGGTGCGCGGGCCGATCGTCGGGAAAACCTGCGGATCGTCCTGAGCGTAGATGTACATCGCCTGACCGATACCGCGAAGGTTGGCCGAACAGACCGTTCGCTTCGACAGCTCGCGTGCACGCGACAAACTGGGCAGCAAAATCGAGATCAACAGCGCGATGATCGCGATCACCACCAACAACTCAATCAACGTAAAAGCTTTTTTGTTTCTCACCGCCATAACCTCCTTATGAATGATGGCGTAATTCCTGCGAGTGACCACTGAACTCGGCCCAGTGGCTCGAACTGTTAAGATTCAGAATGAAGGCGTCAATAATTCAGCGACTTACGCAAGTCGCCTCGTCGCGAGCCCCCGCTCCAGTTTCAACGGTCACCCACATCTACCGACCCGTTTCACAACGAAACGGAAACATCGGCAAAGCTTATTTTGGTAGCCGCAACACGGTTTCGGCTCACCGTCAAAACAGACGATTACCGGCACCGACGACGGCGAAATATCTTGGATGTTGTATCTGACAGCGGGAGAGTGGCTTCAGCGGACCGTTGGAGGGCAAGGTGAGACGATTAGGCAGGAATGCTTACAGGAAAGTGCCCTACACGGAGGGCGAATAATGGCGTGTAAGTTTTGAGTATGATGGTCGCCTAATCAGTTGTCTCGCTGCGCTTCCCTCTATTTTCTCGGTGCGAAATCTCCACGCACTATCCTAATTCTAGCCGTTCCAATCTGTCGGGGTCAAGTAAACACCCTGCCCGGAGAATCGGATTTTTCAAGCACCCGGGTTAGCTCATCAAATCAAGTGTCGGCCAGATTGACCTGCTCAACCTGCTCTATACCGGACCTGCCAACTCCGTATTCCTCGGCTAGCGTCAACGAATCGGGCAACTGTGGGCTGGGCAGCATTGGCCGTAGCCCCTTTTCCGCCCGAACGTGGTTCAAATACCCGAATCCGATGCAGTCCGCCGCTACCGGGTCTGACGACACCGCCAGCCAGCCGCGCGATTCAATGTCCCGCTCTGACGCCTCCGGTCCACGATCAAAATTCACCCGTAAACCATTGGTAATATTTAACTTAAGCTTGCTAGCCAACGCCTCATGTGCGTTAATCGCGGCGATCGCCGGGCTACACCGTTTACCGTGAAATCGCGCCGGTCGCCGAATCAGTCCGTGCGACAAGTTCTTCAGGCAGCCTGTCATGACCGCCATATGATGGGTCTTGAGAAACGGCACATTAATCACGGCCGTCGCCCAATCGAGGTCGGCCCGGAAGACGTCTTCACCGACATCGCCGAATTTCGCTGCCTGCCCCTGCCACCGATGGTCGGGGCGCCGCAGCTTAAATTCGTCGCCGACCACCGGATCCACCTCAAGGAGGGTAATCTGATCGGGCCGCAAATCGGCCGCCAATAGGGATTGGATCAACACTCGCGCCATCGACGGATTTGTGCCGATTAGCGCAGACGCTGATTGGTTGAATTTGATCAAAATTCGGTCGTCGTCATTCAACAATTTCCGCCACGCGAGCCCCGCGCTGGCCGTTCCGACGCAGGCCGCGACGCTTCGATCGAGCGTATCGCGGACCAACGCCTCCTGAATCAGCCGCGAGGGCACCATCACCGGGTCTTCGGCAACGACCACGCGCGACTTTTTCACGATCTCGGTCTTCGCAGGCATGTCGCCAACGCGGGCGGGACCGTTTTGCCGCACCTGGCCCATGAGACGCCGACTGCCGGCAGCCACCAATCCGGCGGCACCTCCGACTAGGAATGCGCGGCGCGAAAGATCGAATTGTTCTGATGATTCCTTGCTCAACCGGTAACATCCTGCGTTTTGACACGCATCGTTCGCTTGCTAGTGTATCGGTTCAACTTGCAACCCAATCAGACCCTTCATCCGAGAATCAATATGAAAGCCGAACTTGCCAACCAACTAGCCCGCATGAACCAGGGCCATCTGCTCCAATTCTGGGATGAACTTTCCGAAGACCAGCAACGCCAACTGGTCGACGACATCAACGCGGTTCCGCTCGACCGCCTCGCGCAACTCACCAACGTCGTGCGCGGCGAAGGTGCCGCCGAGACGGACTTGTCGAACATCCAGCCGCCCAATGTGGTGTCAAAGAGCAGCGTCGGTCGCGCCGAGATCGAACACGGGCAAGCGTTGATTGCCGCCGGTAAGGTCGCCCCCTTCACAGTCGCCGGCGGGCAAGGCACCCGCCTCGGCTTCGACGGGCCCAAGGGTGCGTTTGAGATTTCGCCGGTAAAGGGCAAGTCGCTCTTTCGGTTGTTCGCCGAACACATCCGCGCGACCGAGCGGCGCTACGACGTTGAACTCACCTGGTACATCATGACCAGCCCGATCAATCACGCCGATACGGTCGCCTACTTTGAAACCAACGGCTATTTCGATTTGACGGTCGGGCGCGTGAAGTTTTTCCAACAAGGCGTCATGCCGTCGTTTTCGACCGACGGTCAAATCTTGTTGGCAGACAAACATCGTTTAGCGCTCTCGCCCGATGGGCACGGCGGCTCGCTACTCGCATTGGCGCAATCGGACATGTTGAACGACATGGCCGCGAAGGGCATCGAGCACATCAGCTACTTTCAAGTCGATAACCCGTTGGTGCATTGCATCGATCCCGCGTTCATCGGGTTGCACGATCGCAGCGGTTCGGAGATGTCGAGTAAGTCGCTGGCCAAGGCAGATGACTACGAAAAGGTCGGCAACTTTGTGATGGTCGGCGATCAACTGCGCGTGATTGAATATTCCAACATGCCCGACGAAATCGCCACGGCACGCAATGACGACGGCTCGCGCAAATACGACGCCGGCAGCATTGCCATTCACCTGATTCGCCGCGCCTTCGTCGAACGGCTCACAGCCGACCCGGCGGCATTCGGCTTGCCTTGGCATCGCGCCGTGAAGAAGGTGCCACATGTCGATTTGAATTCGAGCGCGATGGTTGAGCCCGACGAACCCAACGCCGTTAAGCTCGAATCGTTTATCTTCGATGCCTTGCCATTGGCGCAAAAG
>JAUIHO010000331.1 GCA_030432035.1 Phycisphaerae bacterium | reverse complement strand
TTGAAAGCCGCCTTCCCCTTAAGCGTTAGCAACAAACAAGCGACGTACAACTGGGGCATGGGCACGATCGAGCGCGGCAACAACGAACCCAAGAAGTACGAAGTGCCGTCGCACGAATGGTTCGATTTGACTGATGAATCGGGCGACTACGGTGTCACGATTCTCGAAGATTCGAAGTTTGGCTCCGACAAACCCGCCGACGATGAAGTGCGGCTCACGCTGCTTTATACGCCCGGCGTGCGAAGCTCCTACATGGATCAACACAGCCAGGATTGGGGCGTGCACGACATACGCTACGCCATCTTCGGTCATCAAGGCGATTGGCGTGCGGCGAATAGCGAATGGCGCGGTCGACGGTTCAATCAACCGTTGCGCGGCTTTTGGTGCGACAAACACGCCGGCAGCCTGGGCCGCTCGTTTGCATTCGCACATAGCAACACACCGCAAGTCGATATCCGAGCCATCAAGCGCGCCGAAGAGAGCGATCGAATCATCGTGCGTGTGCAGGAGCTAACCGGAAAGCCTGCGAAAAATGTTCGCATCACGTTCCCGACCGCGATCACCGCTGTCGATGAAGTTGATGGTCAAGAACGCAAACTTGAATCGCAGAGGGGCGACGGACAAACCTTCCAGTTCGACGTCGGTGCCTATGGCATGCGAACTTTCGCCTTCGAGCTTGGCAAGATGTCCGACGCCACTTCCGGTGCGCAGGCAGGGACGCAAATCGCCCTCGAATTCAACGCCGATGTCGCTTCGACCGACGACGATCGATCCGACGGCAACATGGACGCGCACGGTCGCACCTATCCAGCCGAGATGTTACCGAACAACGTAATTGACAACGGCATCGCGTTCCGCCTCGGTTCGACTGCACCGGGTGCCAAGCAAGCGGTCACGTGCAAGGGTCAACGCATCAATCTCGGCAGCGCCAAGGGCAACGAAATTCACTTGCTCGCCGCCGCCACCGAAGACGTCAGCACAACGTTTATGGTCGGCGACCGCCCACAAACAATCGGCATCCAATCGTGGACCGGTTTCGTCGGCCAATGGTACGACCGCGTGTTCGATCGCAAGTTCGGCGAAAACGATCACCATTGCGATGGCAAAGTCGTGTCAATCTTGCCGGCGTTCATCAAGCGCGACGCGATCGCGTGGTTCGCCACGCATCGGCACGACCCGGCAAACGGTAACGAGTCGTATCGCTTCACCTATCTGTATCACTACGTTTTGCCGCGCGACAGCGCCGGCGAGATCACGTTGCCGCATGACGAGCGCGTGCGCGTGTTTGCAATGACCGTAGCGGATGGCAATCAAGCGACTGCCGCGGCGTCACTTTATGACGACTTTGCCAATAGCAAGCCGATTGCCGTTCGCCATAGTTACTCAGACGAAAAGCTGCCCGTCTTCGGCGAACGCAAGCCGAACGAACACGTCGCGATCGCCCGCGCCGAATCGTTTGCGAAACTAACGACCACCAAGCCACGCACCGACGACGATATCGACGCCGCTTCCGGCGGCGAATTCGATTTCAAAGTCTTCGCCCCGCGATCCGAGCTGAAAATCCATCATCAATCGGGCGTCGTCGACGGCAAGATCACGCGCCTGAACGACGGTGAGGTTTCGCAAAACAACGACGACACGCGCCGCAGCGTGTGGTACGACAACGAAGGTCGATTTACGCTCGACTTACTAGAGCCGCGCAAGATTCAACGCATCGATACCTATTCTTGGCACGTTTCCGATCGCGCCCCGCAGTACTTCTCCGTCTGGGGGAGCTACGAAGAGAACATGCCCGACGCCGACTTCAAAGCCGGCGGTCAGGGCGATCGTTGGGAGCTAATCGCCGTCGTCGATACGCGAGCGCTCGGTGATGGCGGCGTGCATGCCACGCGCATCGAACGTGCTGATAAACCGATCGGCCCCTATCGGCACCTGTTATGGGTATGCGAAGACATGGGCCACGGCACGTTCTTCACTGAGATCGACATGGACTTTGCGGAATGATTGCGCGGCACGAATCAAAATATCGATTAACAGCAGGATGCGGCGTTGCGATAGCTTCACCTACCTCTCAAGGAACGGTTAAGGGAGGGTTGCGGCCAAAGCAATGCAACGTGTTTGCAAGAACCAATTCTTGCTTCGTGCGAAACGCAACCGCCCTACTATGCACGCTCTTCGCAGCCTTGGCATTTCCCGCACTTGCCCGCGCACACTCGATCGTCGTGCATTCCGGCACTGTGCAGTGGGAGAGTAATCGGCTTTGCATCCAGCTCGACGCGGAGAAGCACGTGCTCGAGCACGAAACCAAAGCGTTGGGCGAGCAGCTTTCAACTACGCAAATGCTCGAACGATTGGCACGCAGCATCATGGTCGTCGGTCACGAATCGGGGCCGATTCCATCTTCGCGCGTTGAAGCAATTGCATCCCCGACTAGCATAAAAACATACTACACAATTTCACCGTCAGTCAGTGCCGTCGCGCTGATTCACCAAACCGATCACCGCACACTCGGCCCTCTCGCTCGCCAAATTCAACTCGGCTTAAAGCAGCCCGATGGCACGATCGCGCGCCATCTACGGTTAACCTCGCGCGGTAACCATGCCGTTTTACTGCGCGGCCAACCGACCATCGAGCCGTCCGGTGTCGATCCGTTCGTTGAGCCCGTCATGCGAATTAGCGACGGCCCCGACGGTTCAACGTTGCAGATCGACTACCCCTGTCGATTGTTGGCGACTTGGTCGGAGATGACGGCGTTTGAAGCGAACGCCATCTCGACAGCAGAGTTCGAACACTTGAGGCCGTTCGTTCACGTTTGGGCCAACTCAAACATCTCGTTTCTGAATCATCCGTCCGATTCGCAACACACGCCGCAGTTACCGAGTTGCGAGATAACGATAATCGACCCGACCGAAAAGAACATCGCCCAGCCAAACGAGCATCCCGTCGCTACGGTTACATCCCGCATTCGCTGTACCGTCAAATTGCCAAAGCTTGAGAACAAAGACTCAGCGACGATTAAATGGACGGGCTTCAATTCGGCGGTAAATCGATTGGCGTTGGTGCGCAAAACTGAGAAAGCCAATGAGTTGAAAGGGTTTCTAACACCGTATCAATCGACGGTAACGATCACTCGCAACACCACATCACCAGTGACGATCTGCAAGCCAGTCGAATAATGACTACGCGATTCTTTACAACCGATCAGCGAAGTGTATCTCCATAGTCGTAAAGGAATTCTAAGCATCGAATAGTCCGCTCCGGCTAAGAACGTTCAGACTACATTAAATCCGGGACAAATAACCTATTGACCGATCAACAAATCAACGAACCCTTGAATATCATTTCCATCGACCGCACTATCAAGGTTGATATCCGCTACGCACAACACTCCGGGCGGATACGAATTCGGTTCCAGCACAACTGCGGAGAAATCAACTAAATCACCTAATTCGACCGTTCCGCTTCCGTTGAGATCCCCAACTTGTTCGTTGCCACATGGCCCATTGCAGTCGTCAGGAATACCATCGCCATTCGTATCGAGATCGCATTC
>JAUIHO010000330.1 GCA_030432035.1 Phycisphaerae bacterium | reverse complement strand
CACGACCCACGACTCACGCCCGACATTCCCTCCCTCGCCATCGCCTCCACATCCATTACCATATCCACCTATGAACGAATTCCACCCCAACCTTTGGGCTCCGTGGCGCATGGAATATATCGAGTCGCTGGCCGATCCCGAGGCGGGCGGCGAGTGCTTTCTGTGCGACTACGTCAATGCGACTGAGAACGACGCGCAAAACGGCGTGGTGTTTCGCGGGACCGACATGTTGGTGGTGATGAACCGCTTTCCTTACACAAACGGCCATTTGCTGATCGCGCCGACGGCGCACAAGGCCGACCTCACCGACTTGAACGACGCCGAATTGTTGGAGATGAATCAACTCGTACGCGACGCGCGATTGGCGCTGGGCGTGGCCGTCGGGGCGCACGGGTTTAACGTGGGCATTAACCTCGGTCGTTGCGCGGGGGCGGGCTTGCCCGGCCATTTGCATACGCACGTGGTGCCGCGTTGGAATGGCGACACGAACTTTATGGCCGTCTTAGGCGACGTGCGTGTGATACCGCAGGCGATGGAACGCGCCTATAACGCCGTGTGTGCCGCGTGGCAGGATTTGCATCGCGAGGCCGAATAGATATGACTGCTATTAGCGCAGGTGCCCTTCCATTATGAGTGCGAACGCCAAAGAACATCGACCCGAACTCGCCGCTTATGCCGAGCACGACAGCGCCTCGCGCGGTCGCCGTCATGCGCGCAGCGAGCGCGGTGAAGACTCACCATTTGAGTTGGACCGGCATCGCATTATGTCGTGCACGGCATTTCGTCGGCTCGGTCAAAAAACGCAGGTCGTCGTCACCAGCGCAGAAGGCGATCATTACCGCACGCGGCTGACGCACACGCTCGAAGTTACCGCGCACACTGAGCGCTTAGCGCGCATGCTGGAACTAAACCCACGGCTGGCCGGTAGCATCGCATTGGCGCACGACTTGGGTCATTCGCCGTTCGGCCATGCGGGTGAGAAGACGCTCAACGAACTGATGGCCGACCACGGCGGGTTTGAGCATAACTTGCAATCGCTGCGCGTCGTCGATTATCTCGAACACCCCTACCCCGGCTTTCGCGGTTTGAACCTCACGTTTGAAGTGCGCGAAGCGCTGATCAAGCATCGCACGCGTTACGATCGACCGACCGAGTCGGGCTTGCCGGGCATGGAAGTGAGCGACTTACTCGGGAGCGGGCCGAACTGTTCGCTCGAAGGGCAAGTTGCCAACGTCGGTGATGCGGTCGCGTATAGCCTGCACGACATCGAAGACGGTTTGTTCTACGGCCTGCTCGACGAGCAAACACTGGAAGCAGCGGAGCTATGGCGCGAAGCTGCCGGTGCCGTGCGCAAGCATTATCCCGATGCGCCGATTCATGCGGTGCGGCGGCCCATTCTCGACACGCTCTCGGCCATGATCGCAGAAGACGCATATGCGGAAAGCAGCAAGCGCATCAAAGCCGCGAAGGTGACGAATCGTGACGACGCGCGCAGTCGCGAAGACGATCTCGTCGGATTCTCGCCGGCGTTCGATCGGAAGCTGGCGGCGTTGCAAAAGATGCTGTTTGAAAGCGTGTATCGCCATCAGCGCGTGGTACGAATGGACGCCAAGGCACAGCGGCTGATTCGCGAATTGTTTGAGGCATACCTCGATGATACGAAGTTGTTACCCGCCCGCTTTCGCGATCGCATTCCGGATTTTGGGCGGCATCGTGTCGTCTGCGACTACATCGCAGGCATGACGGACCGCTTCTGTTCGGGTGAGCATCAAAAGATCTTTAGCAGCACGCGGTTTGAGTAAGCACCGACTGCCCCGCTATGTCCGCCGCCGCTGCGGCCCAATTTATTGACGAATCCGCCCCGCAGAACGAGAATTCAATTGAGGTAAGCAAAACCGTCGCGGTTGCCGCGCACGGCTGCGAATTCACAAAGCAAACCATCCATTTGGAGCCATACAGATGAACTCCGTGTACCGTCTCGTTGTCGCCCTGCTGGTGACGGCAACCATCGCGACCGCAACCGCCCACGCTCAGGACAAGCCGACCGGCGACAAGGGGCAGCAAGTGTTGCCCGAGCGCGAAACGCTGATCCCCGAGCGCATCGCGTTTTGCAAGAAGTTCTATCAGCTCAACGCCGACGAAGCCGAGAAGCTGCGAATGGCGCTGGAAGCAAAGGTGTTGCTGCATCGCGAATACATGAGCCAACACCAAACCGACCTGCGTCGGTTAACGGCGACGATCGCTGTCGCCCTGCCGCAGCAGGATCCGAAGCAGTACACGCCCGAGCAGAAGGAACGCTTCCGCGCGTATTACCAAGATCAGATTTATCGCATTCACGAAAACGCCCCCATGAGTCTGTCGTACACCGTGCAGCAGGCCGAAGCCATCGTCGGTGACGGTCGCGCTAAGACGGGTCGTGGCGAAATGGCGAAATTCTTTAAGCCGGTGCTAGGTGATAATGCACTCGAACTGTCGCGCGTGGATCGCTTGGTGTTGAAGCCCGTCGCCATGGAAGACGTAAGCATGACGGACAACCTAGTGACGGCGCAGGCCAAGCTACTCGGTGGCGATGCACCCCAATCGACCGAGAAGCCGAGCCGCAAGCCTGCCCCAAAGGCGGCCGACGATGGAGCCGCCAAGACGGAATCCATGCCGAAGCCGCCAGTGAAGAACCCGGCCCCGCCCGTCGTGCCCGACAACCTTCGCAATCAGCCCCTCACCAATGCGCCTGCCGTTGGCGAATGGGAGTCGGCTTACCAAGCCTGGTGCAACAACTACGAGTTTAATCAGGAACAAAAGGAAACGGCCGGGCAGATTTATGAATACACGCATCGCAAAGCATTGGAATACATTTCCGAGAACAAAGACAAGATCGAAGCCGCCGAGGCGAAAGGTCGCGGTCAATCGAAGTCGATCATGCAGCCCGTCTTGGCGCTGTTCAATCAGATGAAGACGCGCATCGATAACGTGGCCACGCTCGAACAGCGCGCGCGCTGGGCGCAAAAGCAAAAGGACAGTGACGATAAGGAATAATCGCTTGAATGCCGGCGCGATGTCTTGATTCCAGCCGCGTGGCAGCGACGATTAACTTAAGTATCACATAGCCACCGGCCATTGGTCGGTGGCTAAGTTTTTTCCGAACGAGCGTTTGTACGCGAACGATTGCGGCGCAACGCCCGCAACGTTCAAGCGTTTTGCAATCCGAACCAGCAAACATCATCTCATAGGTGCCACGATGAAATCCTTCTGGAACGCCATCGACCAAGACCTCGCCAAGCTGACCAACGCAGGTCAGTTCAAAAACATAAAGAACCTTACGCGCCCGATGGGGCCGGTCTCGGCGATCGAAGGCATCGGCGACGTCGTTGTGTTGTGCTCAAACGATTATCTCGGCCTGGCCAACGACCCTGAAGTCGTTGACGCCGCGCTGGTCGCTCAAAAAAAATGGGGACCGGGAACCGCGTCGGTGCGGTTCATCTGCGGCACGTTTGATTATCACCGCGAACTGGAAGAATCCGTCGCCAAGCTCTCGGCGTGCGAATCGGCAACGACGTA
>JAUIHO010000087.1 GCA_030432035.1 Phycisphaerae bacterium | reverse complement strand
CAACTACGCCGACCGTATCTACGGCACGATTCACTACGGCGGCAACTGGCCCAACAACGTCTTTACCGGCGGCGAGCGCGAAAACGGCATCGATTATGGTGCCGACTTCCACGTGTACACGCTCGAATGGACGCCGCAATTTCTTCGCTGGTATATCGACGGCTCGCCATTCTACACGCGCGTACCGTCGAATTGGTTCTCCACCGCCGCTCCTGGTGACCCGGACGCCCCGTTCGACGTGCCGTTTCACTTGCTGCTAAACGTTGCCGTTGGCGGTAACTTCCCCGGCAACCCGAACGGTGACAGCGTTTTTCCGCAATCGATGCAGGTAGATTGGGTTCGCTGGTATCAAAATATTGATTCGCCCGACCAAGATCCGTTCCCGAATGCGAGCACGCCCCACCCGATTCCCGGCGTCGTTGAAGCCGAGAATTACGACAGTGGTGGTCCCGCCATCGCATACTTCGATTGCGACGCTTCGAACAACGGCGGCGACTTTCGTGCCGCCGAGTCGGTCGACATCGAAACCAGCACCGAAAATGGCTTTAACATTGGCTGGATTTGCGAAGACGAATGGGTCGAATACACCGTCGATGTGGCGGCGGCGGGGTCGTATCAGTTCTCCGCCCGCGTCGCTTCCGATGCGAGTGGCGGAAGCTTCCGCATTGAAATGGACGGCGATGATGTATCCGGCGACCTCTCGTTTGCCGGAACCGGCGGTTGGCAAAACTGGGTAACCGTTACGGCTGAGGTCGAACTCGACGCGGGCATACAAGTGATGCGTTTCGCAAATCGATCGTTCGGCGAATACAACCTAAACTGGTTTGAATTTGTGCAAAATTCCGTGGAATGCACCAAGGGTGATATGAATAGCGATGGCTGGCTCAACGGTGCCGACATCGAAGCATTTGCCTCGACGGTCATCGACCCCGGTAGTGCATCGGCCATCGCAGCGTGTGCCGCCGATGTCGATGATAGCGGCGACGTCGATGCCACTGCCGACTTGGCCGGCTTTGTCGCCCTGCTACTAAACTAAGCGTTTCTTTCTTACGAAAACACAACGCCGCCGTTCGGTTTCGATCACCGAACGGCGGCGTTTTTTTATTCAGCGCTTCCGATTTCGAAATCTGCTTCCAAGCCTTCCGCCGCGTTGGGGCCGACAAACACTTTAAACGCGCCCGTCTCAACGACGTATCTCGATTCGGCGTTGTGAAATCCAAGCTGCTTACATGGTACTTCAAACGTAACCGTCTTTGATGCCCCTGCCTTAATCGACACGCGTTCGAACGCTTTAAGCTCTTTGACGGGTCGCGTTACGCTGCCGACGAGATCGCGAACGTATAGCTGAACCACTTCATCGCCGTCCCGCTCTCCGGTATTGGTTATTTGCACCGTGACCGTCAGCGTGTCGTCAACCGTGGCCGTTGTTGGTTCGACTTCCAAATCTGCGTATTCGAAAGTGGTGTAGCTCAGGCCGTAGCCGAAAGGAAACTGCGGCGTCCACGGCTGATCGATGTACTTCGACGTATAGCGCGTGTCATTCGGCGGCCGGCCGGTTCTCTTATGGTTGTAGTAGATCGGGATTTGGCCGACGTGTCGCGGCCAAGTCACCGGCAAGCGAGCCGCCGGGTTTTCGTCGCCGAAAAGCACATCCGCTACCGCGTTACCGCATTCCACGCCCGGGTGCCAAGCGGACAAAATCGCCGGCGCGTTCTCGACCAAAAACGGAATAGTCAACGGTCGCCCCGTCATCAAAACGACAGCCGTCTTTTTATTAGCGTTCATCACAGCCTTGATCAAAGCAAGCTGCGGCGCGGGCAGGTCGAGGTCGGCCTTGCTGTGTGCCTCCCCTGTTGACATTTCATATTCACCAACAAAAGCCAACACAACGTCCGCCTGTTTGGCTATCTCAACGGCCTGCTTTAGCGCATCGGCATCTTCCTTAGCGAAGTCGCATCCTTTGGCATGCAACACCTTCACACCGGCGGCTTCCGCACGCTTCTTCATACCCGTCTGCACGGTAACGACGTCTTCGTCCTTACCGTGAATCGCCCAGGTACCAAGCGGGTCGTGGTTGTTGTCCACCATCGGCCCGACGAGTGCGATCGTTTTGACGCCATCGGCCAGTGGTAACAATCCGCTTTCGTTTTTGAGCAGCACCATCGACTTTGCCGCGACGCGCCGCGCCGCTGCACGGTGCTCATCCGCCAGCGTGACCTTGGCTTCAAGCGCAGGATCGGCGTAAGGGTTATCGAACAACCCCAGATCAAACTTGGCACGCAGCACGCGACGCACCGCACGATCGACGATGTCTTTCTCTAATGAGCCGTTTTTCACCATGTCGTCGAGATGATCGCGATACGAAAACGAACACATATCCATGTCGACGCCGGCGCGAATCGCCTGTTGCGCCGCATCGGCCGCGTCGCGCGCCGAACCGTGGTTGATCATTTCGGTAACGCTGGTCCAGTCGCTAACGATAAATCCGTCGAAACCCAACTCACCGCGCAAGATCGTGTCGATCGTGTATCGATTGGCCGACGCGGGTGTGCCGTTGATTTCATTGAATGCGCTCATGATCGAAGCAACGCCGGCATCAACGGCGGCCGCAAACGGCGGCATGTGAATGTCGCGCAACGTCTGATCGGAGATATCCACCGTGTTGTAATCGCGGCCGCCTTCACCCGCACCGTACGCGACGAAGTGTTTGGCGCAAGCAGCAACGGCATCCTTGTCTTTTAACGATTTGCCTTGAAAACCGCGGACGCGTGCCGCCGCCATCACGCTCGAAAAGTACGGATCTTCACCGGCGGTCTCTACGATTCGCCCCCAGCGCGCGTCGCGCGACACATCGATCATCGGTGCAAAGGTCCAATGCGTACCGCCCGCCCGCGCTTCGGTTGCCGCCACGCGCGCCGACTGCTCGACCAGTTCCGGATCCCACGTCGCACTTTCCGCCAACGGCACGGGAAAGACCGTGCGATACCCATGAATCACATCATTGCCGATGATCAACGGAATTTTGAGGCGCGATTCTTCCACGGCCGCTCGTTGCAGCTTGTTGGTGTATTCCGCACCGTACGCGCCGAGAAAAGAACCGACGGCCCCAACACGCGCGATGCCGAGCAAGTCGTCGAGCTGACGCTTCTGCGCGCCCGGATTGATATCTTGCGACTCACCGCCCCACTGTTGGGTTAACTGCCCGAGTTTCTCTTCGAGCGTCATCTGCTCGATCAGCGAATTAATACGCTTGTCGATATCCGATTCCGCCGCCAACGTCGTACGGACGTTCGCGACGCCAATCGAGAAGAGAACCAAAAGCGTGAAAGTGACGTTCGCGGACCAAAAAGAACTACGCGTGCGCATGACTGCCTCTTTTCGACGTTTATCGATTTACTTGCAAAAGTGATGATATGGCAGTCTAGCAACGCCACCGGCCCGCTCCAAACCTTGAAACTGTTTCAGTAACTTTCGCGATTTCAAATACTTGCAGTATTTGAATGACAGTCGTACTTTGGATGCATCAATTCAAGGGTTTTCGCCAACAAATCGGAGGATGCAAACATGTCAGCCCCGGAATATGTCATCGAGCAGTATCAAGCGCTGCGACGCGAAATCGACAACCGACAATCGCGCGGATTTTGGACCATCGTCATCGGGCTCATCGGTGGGCCGCTATTGATGTACTTTGGCCTTGGTGGTGGCGGACTGCTATTAACGCTTCTGCCCTTTTTCGTCGTGGTCGTTATGGTCACGTTCTTAACGGAACAAAACGCCATGATGCGAGCGGGGAGATACATTCGCGAGGAGTTGGAACCAAAGATGGGGGCCGATGGCGGTTGGGAAAAATGGCTTGAATCCAAAGTCGAATACCGTCTCGTCGAGCGTCATTCCTTTGCGTGCTTTTTACTAATTTATTTGTTGTTCTATTTTGTTTCGATCGGCGTCGCAATGAACAAGACGCTGGAGTTCAATGAAATGAACGCCAGCAACGCCTATTTACAGTATGGACTGATGGGTTCATACCTGATCTCGACCATTTGGATTGCCTACGTCATCGTCCATTTCTGGAAATCGTCCGTCAGCACGGCCAACAGCTAACCGACAACCGTAGTTCGCCACCCGGTCGCCCTCGTGGCCGGGTGGTAAACCCCGCTAGCATTTAAGTTTACGAAAAAGCCCCGCAGTACTCATTTTCTACCGCCAAATTTATTGCAACGCCGGTCCGAGCCGTGTATATTCGATCGCAATAGAAACAGTTTCATAAACCGTTTCAGAGCCCAAAACAGAAAGCGTTTGCTCATGGCATCGGTTCGACAGATCGCAAGAGAAGCTGGTGTTTCCATCAGCACGGTCTCGCGCGTCCTGAACAACGACAGCAGTGTTCACCCCGACACGCGCACCAAAGTGTTGTCGGTCGCCAACGAAAGAGGTTACACCCCCTCCGTCGGCCGCCGCGTTACAACGCACGTCGCATTGGCGTACACGCAAGAGATGACGTTATCGCACCCTTACGATGCAACCGTCATCGAAGGCCTCGTCAAAGGCCTCGACGAGCGCGGGTTTGACCTCGTGATTCTCAATCTGCATCGCGATAAGCGCCCCAACGAAACTTATACGCAGTTTTTCATCCGCAAAGGCGTGCGCGGTGTCATCCTGCGAACCATGAAGGAAACGCGATCGGTCTGTAATACCATTGCCGATGAAGGCTTTCCGCACGTTGTCATCAGCGAACGGTTTGACGAACCGAACGTATGTTCGATCGATTGCGATTCAAAGCCGGACAGCATTCGCGCCGTCGAATACCTCATCGGTCTCGGCCATGAGCGCATCGCCTTCGGCGTGCATAACGTATCCGACTTGGATCATCTCGATCGATACTACGGCTACGTCGAAGCGTTGGAGCGCAACGGCATCGAAATCGATGAAGGCTTGATCTTCCGTCAGCCGTTTACCATTGCCGGCGGCGCCGCCATCATGAATATGGCGATGGGCCTACAGAACCCACCGACGGCCTTTTACTTTGCCGACCCGTTGCTCGGTATTGGTGCCATCAAGCGCGCCCACGAACTCGGCATTCGCGTTCCGGACGACATTTCCATCATCGGTTTCGACGATACGGACATCCGTTACAGCGTTTGGCCGACGATGACGGCTGTCTGTCAGCGGGCAGCCAACCTAGGATTAGAAGCGGCCCTTTGGTTAACGCGAACGCTAACCGATGGGCAGCAAGGCGTTTTAAGTAAATCGATCCCAACGTTTTTTGAAGTCTACGACACAACGGGTCCTGTTTCGAAACCCAAAGGAACGAATGGTCGCCATAAAGGGAAGCCCCGTCGCAATGGAACACCGCGGGTTTCCGGGAACGGTCGATCCGATTTGGTCACCGCCACGGGACGGCTCGAATACGACCAAACCCCTCAGAGTACCAAGAGAAAGGCGAAGAAATGAATCAAACAACGGCGCGATTCTCGCATCGATGGCAAAATGGATTCACGTTGCTGGAGCTACTGGTGGTCATATCGATCATCGCGTTGTTAATTTCCGTCTTGCTGCCGGCCCTGTCGTTGGCCCGCGAGAAAGGAAAGCAGACCAAGTGTCTCGCCAACATGCGCGCGGCCGCCCAAGCTTCGACCAACCAGATAAACGACATCGGTCGAATGCAGTTAGTAACGGACGAAGTCGGTCGGCGCGCCGCCGACCCCAATCGCACCATCTACAACTACGACGGTGTTGGCGAGCTGATCTCGTGGCCGGTAGCGCTGGGCAAGGCCAGCAACATTCAGCTCAACGCCAACTGGGATTGGGGTGTTCGTGCGAGCTCTTTCGCCATTGCCGAAGGCAAGAGCGATGTTCTCAAAACCAAGACCGAACTCGAGTTCTTGCTGTGCCCTTCTGACCCGATCAAGCTTGCAACGTCGTTCTACCCGCGTAACAAAGGCGGCTCGAACAACGGCCTGATCGGCACCGGCGACCCGCAGGATTCCGGTGGAGCCGGCGGCAGTGCTTCGTACTGGGGACCGCTGAGCTACGCAATCAACGAAGACATTACGGGCGCCGAAGTTGCGGAAAGCAACAACAACCCCGCTTGTTGGCGACGCGTGGGTGGCAATCCCGGCATCGGTTGCCGCGGCGAGTTTATCTACCCGCCCGGCACGCCTTGTGGTTCCGAAGGCCGTCGCCTTCGCGGAGTGTTGAGCGACGTAATTCAACCCGCCGATGTAGGCCTGATCTTTGAAGCCGGTCGCGACGACTTGAACCAAGACATCTCCGGTTTCGCAAACCTGGTAACCAGCGCTCAAGCGAATGGTGGTTTCCTCGGCGATTCCCAACAGTTTTTTGAAACGCGCTTGCCGACGTCGCGACACCCGCAGGGATTGTTGAACGTCTTGTACGCCGACATGCACGGCGGCTCCGTCAAGCCCGCAGAAATTAATCCGAACAACGACCTGCCGCTGCGCTATGCACCGCCGGTCCGCGTTTCACCGTATCGACCTTAACAACAAAGTTCTTCGCCCAACCGGGCATTCGCTTGCGGATGCTCGGTTTTTTTGCAGCGTCTGAAGCGATAACGAAAATCACTCGCAGTGGCGTAACCTTGCGAAACTTTCACCATAAACGTCTCGAATACCAAAGGGACAATCGAGACAAAACAAGTTCTGCCTTTAGGAGGGTGTTCGATGAAGTGGCGACAACTGTCGTGCGCGATGGCGCTTGCCATCGCGGTTTGCACTGCTCAGCTCAGTGCGCAAGGTATTCAGGAAAACTTCGACACAGTGGCCGGCGATCCGCCAACGACCGTACTCAACGGTGCAGGCTTCAATCAGGTCAACGACTGGGATAGCGGCATCAGCGGTGAATCCGCGTTTGCTGGAACGAGCGGCAACCTCACCGGCCTCGTTGAAGCCTTCGGTTTGCCCGCCGGCGGTGTTGCCGCGTCGGGCGCAGGTGCGATCGATTTCATGATCGACTCGTTTAACGTGATCGACTATGACTTTGATAACGTCGCCGCGGCCGGCACGACTGAAATCATCGCAGGCTTGGCCGGTCCCGACACATTCAATTTCATCAGCGAATGGGACGCAAACCTGTCGAACGAATTCGCCTTCGGCGGCACGTTCGGCGGCGCCACGCTCAACGGCAACATGTCGGTTACGCCGTCGCTCACCGGCGGCAACCCGGATGGCCAAGTCAGCATCGACGTTAACGACGTTACGGTTCCGATGGATGCCGGTTGGTTTGCCGGTTTGCAATTCGATATCGGCGCCTTCCCGGGTGCAACGGCATTGGCCAACCCCGGCTTTGAAGACAGCGCCATCGGCCCGGCTCCTTCGAGTTGGCCATCGTTTGGCCCTGGCGTGAATACCACCGACGTCACGCCGCGCAGCGGTGCGCAATGCTTGGCGCTATTTGAAGGCGTGCAATTCGCCGGTTCGGGTGTCACGCAAACGTTGCCGGCCATCGCCGGTCAGGTTTGGGATTTCGGCGGCTTCGTTCGCACAAATACGGGCGACTCGATCGTCGGCACCGAAAACTTTGTTCTGTTCGCTATCGAGTACTTTGACGCGAACGGCACCTCCCTCAGCAACACCGAAGCGCAGCAGATCAACGGTAGCTCGATGCCGGCTCCGCTAGAAGACACGTGGATCGATGGTGGCGGCATTCAAGTCGAAGCACCGCCGACCACCGCCGAAATGGTGGTTAAAGTGATCTACGTTAACTTAAGCGGCGACGCGATCGGCCCGGGTGCCGTCCTCGTGGACGACCTCTCGCTAACGCTCGTCTCCGGTCCGCAACCCGTTCAGCCGAGCAACTTCGAACTCCTCGCCGATATCAGTGGTCTTGCCAATGCCGCCGGCGAAATGTTGGGTGACGTTCAACTCCGCATCGAAGACGCCGATGGCGATCGCATTCAATTCGACGCCACCGCAACCGGCACTTTCCAAACCATCGGTGGCTCGCTCGATACCGGTACGGAAGCGAACAGCGACGGCGTTCCGACGCCGGGTGCGTTTAACATCCTCTCGCCCGTCTTCCGCGTCGTCGTCGCATTCGGCGAAAGCGACACGTGGGGAACCGGCGGTACGATCAATGTCGATAACCTCACATTGACCAACGCCAACCCGGCAGGCAGCAATCTCAATGCGGGCCTGTTATTCCAAGATCTCTCTCTGACGTCTTTGCTGCCCGAGGAAATCAGCCTAACGGCTGACGTCTTCGGCGATGTGCTCGGCGGTGAGTATCGACTCGTCTTGCGCGCCTTCGACAACTTCCTCGTTGGTCTCGATGAAGACTTCGAAACGGTCGTAGATACGACTGAAATCGTGTTCCTCGACACGCCGACGATTGCCATGCTCGAACCCAACGCCGTGAGCTCGACGCTCGGTTGGTCACCCGACATTGACGGCGAACAAGCCTTCGGTGGCGTCACCGGTCTCGTTGATACCGCCAGCTTCTCACCGCGCATTTACGCCAACGGTGTGGATGGCATCACGCCGGCTGGCTGCCAGACCAGCACGCGCGCCGCACAGATCGGTGTTGAATCGATCTCGACCAGCGGTGCATGGTTCGCCGGGCTGAGCTGGCCGGGCCAGCGCTTGGCCTCGGCCGATCTGTCGCAGGTCGAACTTTCGGCATGCGTTCGCGGTCTCGAAGACCCGAGCGATCCGTTCGGCCTCGGCGCGGGTAACGGCTTCCTCGGTGCCTACGAACTTCGAATCGAAGACCCCGATGGCGATCGCTTGTTCTTCTTAGGTGATGCTTCTGCCTCTCCCGGTGTATGGCAATCCATCGGCGGCACGCTCGACACGGCCACCTTCGGCGCGGCCTTCGATGGCGGCTCGAATGGCGTGTTCGACATCAACCTCGCCGACCCGGACAGCCTGAACTACACCGTGGTGCTCGCGTTCGAAGACGGCGCCCAGACCACTTGGTTCTCCGGCGGTATTCTTCAGATCGATGACCTCTTCCTCACCGCAGTAAACGCGTCGCTGGAAGTTGCCGAGTTCGCGTTCGATGGCGTAGCCGATGGTGCAACCTTCCAGTCAGTCGGTGGCTCGCTCGACACGGCCGCTGGCCCTGCCTTTGGCGACTTCGATGAAGACTTCGAAGGCGGCACCGGCACGCCGGGCATCAACATGTCGTTCGGTGCGGGTGGTCCGTTTGACGACGGTATCGAAAACGAAAACTTCTTCTTCGGTAGCTTCGGTGCTTCCCTCACCGGCGGCGCATCCGTCAGCGTGTGCGATACCTGCGGTGTCGGCGGTAGCAAAGCCTTGGAAATCTCCGTTGACAACAACCCGCCGCATAGTTGGTTTGTCGGTGTGTTCTTCCCGAACGTACCGCTCGATCTGTCCGGCGATTTGTCGCAGCTCACGATGACGGCCGACATCAAGGGTGAAATCAACGGCGGCATCAACGGTTTCTACGTCCTTCGTATCGAAGACGCACAGACCGACACCATCGAGTTCCAAGTAACGGCGGACGGCACCTTCCAACAGGTCGGTGGCACGCTCGATACTGCGACCATCCCCGGCGTCGGTGACCCCGGCCTTGTCGATGGTTCGTTCGACTTCTTCCAAAGCACGTACTCGGTAACCTTCGCCGCTGTTGGTCTCGCCGACAACTGGGGCCCGGGTGCCAAGTTCACGATCGACAACTGGTTCGTCGAAGGACGCGACCTGTCCGCCGTGGATAGCTACGAAGTCGCACTCGAGTTCGTGAATCCTGTCAGCACCTACCCGAATGGCGGGATGCTCGTGCTCGATAACTTGAACCTGTCCGACGGTGTCGTCGTTCCGGTCACGCCGGGCGACGTCAACTGCGACGGTTCGATCGACGGTCGCGACATTGCGGCCTTCGTCACGGCGACGGTCGATCCGGCCGGTTACGCTTCGGCGTTCCCGAGCTGCAACATTCTCAACGCCGATACGGACACCAGCGGCACCGCCGACGCGGCAGACATCGCCACGTTTGCAGCCTTGCTGTTGAGCCAGTAAAGCATTGAGTTGAGGTTAAGCTCACGAATTGATCGTCGTTAACGCGACGATCAATACGCAAAGTAGAAAACAAGCAAGGCCGTCATCTTCGATACGAAGATGACGGCCTTTTTCATGCGCGGACAAGGCGTTGGTCTCGATGAGTTGGATTTCTTATAAACGTCGCCGGTGCAGCTTCGCGCATTCAATTTCGCCCGAACAGAGACGCGCCCACAACAATCAGTGACGTACTCGTATCCGTCAGAGCCGCGCCCGTCAGGAAGCGGTAACGGTAACCGCTTGGGGGCGGTTCAGAACAACTGATGAATCGGTTATTCGCGAAGTCGCTGCGGACTGCCCCCACAGTGCAACAGCGCCTTAGTGATCGAAAGGTTCAATCGCAATTCGAACCCAGAACTGCCCGATTGCATTCCGGACACTTACCACTTTCGTTACCCGTCAGATCATATCCACACGACTGACAATGACCGATAGGGTATCGGCGCCGACAAAACCAAAGAATCAAGAACAACGACCAAGCTAATAGATTTGGCAGCCAATGTGGAATTTGAACGACGCGCGCGCTCCAGACCATAAATGTACGGGGCCACTGCCAATAGCCGTCGGTTTCCACGACAAAGTCATTCCCTACCGTATCGGTTTTAATCTTAGGATCGTTAAAGATGCTCCATGCCAGGGGCGGGTTGTTTAAGAAGCAGACCCTAAACCCCTGCCGACAGGTACCTACCACCAACCCACGCGAGACGAAACAGATACCATACGTCGCGAGCGATACCATCCAAACTACAAGTAGCACAATCGCGACCAGCCCGACGAATCGTCGTATCCATTTCATACGATTGCCTCGATCGATTCGCCGCACTCCGGGCAGACGCCGGATTCGGTGCCCGTTAGATAGTGCCGCAAGTTAACCACTGATGAATCAATTCGGGCTTCCAACCTCAAAATCAACAGATTTCAAATCTCAAATTCATAATTTCAAATCCGACGACTCAAGCACTCGCCTATGAGCGATAAGATTCGAAAACTGATGATTGGCGTGAATAATCGGCGGCTGTTCGCGCGGTAAATTCCGGGTACCCTTTCCCGTTACTCCGGCACCACCTTCACCACCCGCTGCGCATCAAACGTGCGCCCCGACAGCAAATCGCTAAAACTCACCAATACGGTAATCGGCTGCGTCAACGGCGGATTACTTGCATCTTTCCACGGCACCGAAATCGTGTAATGCTCGCTGCTTAACAGCGCGCCGTACCAGCATTTGTTCAACTCATCCTTATCGAGCGTGATCTGGCCCACCACCTGCCGCTCGGCCGGTTGCGACAGATCGAGCAGCCGCACTTCTGCCTTGCCTGTTGCACGCATTTTGCCGTTGAACTGGTTGTACAGCCGCAGATACACGCGGATGCCGTCTGGCCGACCGTCGCGATCGTCATCGTAGCCGCCGCTAAGCGAGTCGATGCCGACCTTTTCGACATGAATCAGATCATCAAGTGGGATTTGCGTCGGCCGCGCGCGCAGCTCGCGAATCTCGTCAGCCTGCCGCTTCAACTGCGCGTCCTTCATTAAGAGCTGCTGTTGCTGGGCCTGTACCTTATCCTGCAATTCCTGAATCGTGCTGAGCCGCTCCGCACTTTCCACGACTTCCGGCGGTGTATCGCCACCGCAGCCGCCGAGCGTAAAAACAAAACACGCCGCGAACAGGAGCAAGCCCTGCGCGCGGCGTGTGAATGTACGATTGGAAACCGGGCCTAACTGGGCTTCGGTTCGGGCTGCCGATCGAGAATCGAGTCGATCAGGCCGTAATCCATTGCTTCGTGTGGGTCGAGCCATTTGTTGCGATCGCAGTCTTTCTTGATCTTTTCGGTCGACGTTCCGGAACGCGACGACAGGATACCATAAAGTATCTCGCGCAGTCGCAAAATTTCCTGAGCCTCGATGCTCAGGTCGGTCGCGGCGCCTTGCATCACACCGCCGATGAGCGGCTGGTGCAACAAGACCCTACTGTTCTTCAACGCATAGCGTTTGCCCTTCTCACCACCGCAAAGCAGGATCGAGCCCATGCTCGCGGCCATGCCGACGCAATACGTGGCCACGTCGCAGCGCAAAAACTGCATCGTGTCGTAAATCGCCAGCCCCGCCGAAACGCTACCGCCCGGCGAGTTGATGTAGAAGTGAATATCCGCCGTCGGATCCTCATTGGAGAGGTACAGCATCTGGGCGATGCACACGTTGGCCGAATCGTCGGTCACGCCGCCACCCAAAAACACGATGCGATCCTTCAACAGACGCGAATAAATATCGAACGACCGCTCACCGCGGCCGGTGGTTTCGATCACGAATGGAATCAAGGTCGATGCGTCAGCCATCTGGCGCTCCTTCGCTGGTAACCGAGGCCCCGCCCCGGATTGCGTGCGTTATCGATTGCTTTTCTTTTCCGCGGTTTCGGCGTTTTCGAGAATTTCGTCAACGAGGCCCCACTCGACAGCTTCCTTCGGATCGAGGAAGCGATCGCGCTCGGTCTGCTCTTCGATTTTCTCGATGTCCATGCCCGATTGCTTGGAGAGAATCTCGTTGATGCGCCGCTTGTCGCGCAGAATTTCTTCGGCCTGAATGCGAATATCTTCGGCCTGGCCGGTGATTCCGCCCCAAGGCTGGTGCAACATGATCTTGCTGCTCGGCAAGGCAAAGCGCTTGCCCTTGGTGCCCGCCGTGAGAATTACGGCCCCACCGCTGGCCGCTTGACCAATGGAGTAGGTCGCAATGTCGCACGTCAGGAATTGCATCGTGTCGTAAATGGCCAGCGTCTGATCCACCATACCGCCGGGGCAGTTGATGTAGAGGTGGATATCCTGATCCTTCTTGACGCTTTGCAGATAGAGCAGCCGCATGATCACGAGGCTGGCGCTGCGTTCGTTGATGCCGCCCGCCAAGAAGATGATGCGGTTTTCCAGCAGCATGTCCTCGATGGACATTTCGCGATAGCGCTGCGGTGCGGCCTGCGCGTAAGAGCGCGTGTCATCGCCGCGCATCAGGCTGTGTAACGGGTGATAACTTCCATCCATGATTGAGTTCCGATCTCCCGATGCCGACGCCGGGGCAACCTTGCGCCGGTCAGACTGCTGGGAAAATGCATCGCCGCGGGTGCCGCCGAGGGCAGCACGGCGCGACGATAAAGCCTCACGATTCTTTTATTTACTCGGCACGCTTTACGGCGAACCTAAGCTATCAGTCACGCCCAATGCGGCTAGCTGGATTTCTTCTTGCTCGCTTTTTTGGTCGCCTTCTTCGTGGTCTTCTTCTTGGCGGCTGGCTTGTCGTCGTCATCCTTCTCGGACTTTGCAGCGGCCTTCTTCTTTTTCTTGGCCTTCTTCTGGCCGCCCGACTCACCATCGTCGCCCGAAGGCTCGACGATATTGCCGTCGCCGATGATCTTGTCGATGCACTTCTCGTCACGCAGGTCGAGGTACATCTGCATCAGGCCGTTGTCCTTGCTCAACTCATCCCGCATGCGGTCAAACCGCTTGCCGTACATGGCCGCCATTTGGGCGATCTGCGAGTTGAGTTCCTCCTCCGAGATGTCCACGTCGAATTCTTCGGCGATCGCCTCGAGGATGAAGTATAGCTTCAGTTCGGCACCGGCCTGCTCCTTGGCCGAAGTCCGCAGTTCATCGGCGTGTTTTTCGATCTCGGCGATCGGCACACCTTGTCGCTGCATCTCGACAATGCGACGCGACGCCACGCGCGCGGCTTGCCGCGACGACAGGCCTTCGGGCAAGTCGATTTTCGTATCGTCGAGCAGGTACTTGCGCACCTGATTGCGCATGCCCTTGCGAATTTCCCAGTCGAGTTCGCTTTCCATGCGTTCGCGGACGAAGTCCTTGAATTCCTTTTCGCTTTCGAAGCCTTGCGCTTCGAGGAAGTCCTTATCCATCGGCGGCAGCTTCAACCGCTTCAGATCGTTGACCGTCACCGACAGTTCGGCCTTCTTGCCTCGCAAATCTTCGGTGACGTGGTCGTCCGGCATTTCGACGTCGATCTTGACCGAATCGCCAACCTTGGTGCCTTCGACCTTCTTGCCGAAATCGCCTACGGCAACACCTTCGATATACTGCGGTCGCGCCGCGAGTTGTTCGTTTTCTTTCTTGGCGTATTCCTTACCGTCAGCCGTCAGAACGATGTCGCAAATCAAGAGGTCATCGGTTTCGACCTTGGCGTTTTCGTCGGTGACGGGGGCCCAGGTACCGCGGCGGGCGCGAATGCGGTCGATCTGTTCGTCCACATCCTTGTCTTCGATGGAAATTTCCGGCTTCTCGATCTGAACGCCTTCGAGCTTTGGCAATTCGAACTCGGGTTTGATTTCAACCTCGCAGCGGAAGGAGAAATCGCCTTCGTCCGGCAGATCGATGTTCGACAGGGCCGTGGTCATTTCCATCAGCTCTTCGCCCGTGTCTTTGCCGGCGGGCTTGGCCCACACTTCGGGGTCGCCCAAGACCTTGAGGTCTTCTTTTTCGACTGCGGCAAGGTAGGCGTTAGAAAGCATGCGCGTCTGCACCTGCTCGCCGACTTCGCGACCGTAGCGCTTTTCGACGAGGCGTCGCGGAGCGCGGCCTTTGCGGAAACCGGGCACGACGGCCTCAGTGACGAGATCACCGTACTCGCGGTCGAATTCTTTGGTGAGATGTTCGCGGGGAACGGAAATCGTGAGGCTCTTGCGGAGCGTGCCGGCGTCTTCGACCTTGACACCGATGATGCCCTTGAGCTGCTCCTTGATTTGTTCCTGCGTCAGCGGCCCATCGCCATCTATGTCGGCCTGCATCGTCTCTTCATTTTGCTGGTCTGCCACATCTTCTTTTGCCATCTGGCGTCTCCTGAATGCAACTAAGGTCCGATATTGCCGACTTTCGGCGCAAAAAACAAGGCCGACAGGCTGGTATATACCGCCGATCGACCTTGGGTCATGGTTCGGAAGCTCGCTCGCACGCCCCACGCCCGAGCCTGTACGGGCGGAATCCAGCCTGCGATATGGATTTACTCAACGCTAGCCAATTTATCGGCCAACGGAGAAAAGCGGGTGATGAGATTCGAACTCACGACATTCACGTTGGCAACGTGACGCTCTACCACTGAGCTACACCCGCATGTGGTTCAGGACCATCGTCCTGAGCCCCTGATATTTACCGCGTTGCCCCAAACTGTCAAGCAATGCTCCCCATAATTCGCAGCAAACCGCCCTTCGTCCGGAATACCGGGCGACTTCACCGCCTTACCGGCCCTGCCATTTCTCAACTTTCGGATTCGTGAGGTACTGTTTACCGATAGGATCACGTGGCGTCGGGCAGGACGCTCGGTCAAAGCCGAGCCGCCCAACGCCGGGCTTGACGTGGCATCGCGGTGCCGGCCGGGACAAATGTCCCCCTCGCATCAGGATCGCCTGCCACGTTTAGGGGGAAGGAAATCACTTTATGCAGAACCGTCTCGTTGCACTTGCCGCTGTGGCTGCGCTCGCTGTTTCACTTTCGCCGGTGGTCGCGCAAACGCCGACCAACTCGGAGCTGCGTGAATTAATCACCGAGCGCGTGGGAAGTCTCGACGCCTTAAAGGTTCCGGCCACCGACGCCGAAATGCCGCAACCCGACGATCCGCGCTTCACCATCACCGACGCCAAGAAGCGCTTGGGCAAGCTGCTATTCTTCGACCCGGTTCGGTCCAACAACGTACGCCCCGAGTTCGGTGGCAATCGCGCGTTCGCGCAGACCGTCTCGTGCGGCTCCTGCCACATGGGCGAGATGGCCAGCAAGGCGGGCCAAGTTACATCGATCGGCATGGGCGGCGAAGGTCGTGGCCGAGTCAATCCTGAAACGGGTCAGTTTGAAGCGACCCGCACGATGGTGGATGGGATGACCGACGCGCTGCCGACGCAGGTCGATGTGTTCGACGCCTTACGCGCTTTCACCATGACCGGTCGCTTCGACGAAGTCGACTCTCCATTCCGAGCGTCTCCAAGCGTCATCGGCTTCGCCTTCAACCAGCGCTTGTTTTGGAGCGGCCCGGCCGGTGAAACCTACGACCCCGACGATCCGACCAAGGCCAACAACAACCCAAACGGCTTACCCACCGCCGAAAACTGCGTTGAAGTCACGTTCAAAGCGCACCGTATGTTTGAAACCCAGCGCTTCGCACTACAAGCCATTCCGTCTTACGTGCAATTGTTCCGACGGGCGTTCCCCGACGAAGCGGCGTTGGCCGATCAATCCGACAATCTCGACGACCTGATCAACGACGACACCATCGGTCGTGCTGTTGCCGCTTTCCTCCGTACGGTTATCACGCGCAATACGCCGTTCGACCGTTTTCTCGATGGTGACGACACGGCATTAACTGAAACGCAACGGCGTGGCGCACAGTTGTTTTTTACGTCCGCCACCGAAGGCGGTGCGAACTGCGTCGCCTGTCATAGCGGACCGGCGCTTAATAAGGTCCTCGGCGATGAAGCGGGCACGCTGATCGAAGAGAACTTTCATAACCTCGGCCTGAACGACCACCCGAAGGTCGAACTTGCGCAAGAAGCGCTCGACATGCCTGAATTCCACGACCCGGGTCGCGCCGAAGCCACGGGCAACGACGACGATCACTACAAATTCAAATCGCCGACGCTTCGACAACTACGTGATGCCGCCCCCTTTATGCACAGTGGTGAGTTCAGCACGCTGCGCGACGTCGTCGAATACTTCAACGCCGGCATTCCGGCGGCAGCCTTCTCGGGTGAATTCGGGAACTTGTCCGAGCTATTCAGCAATCCGCGCGGTGAAGATCAAACCGGTCTCGGCCTCAGCGACGCCGATATCGATGCGCTGGTCGAGTTTCTCGAAAACGGTTTGTACGACCCCGCATTTGTTACCTTCGATCCCGACTCACCGACGGAAACGTTTAACTTGAACGCACGCGATCTAAGCTACGACTTTGAAATTGCATTCCTCGGCGCACAGAACGGTCGCGTACCGAGTTTGATGCAGCACCCTCAAACCGACCCGGTAACGGCCGAAGATCTCGCGGCTAGCTTGACGGTTGCAGATATCTGCGGAAATCTCGGCCTGTTCGGATTGATGGGAATGGTCGTGCCGATGATCGTGGTGCGCACGCGTCGCATGCGGCGTTAAGCTGCGAGTAGAACAAAACTTGATTGAGCACGCATGCCCGCCAGCGTAACGCTTGGCAGGCATGCGTTATTTATAGGTCTTTAAAAGTTTCGTCGAATAGCCCATCCATCGCCCCGGACGCGGCAATACTGACTAATCATTCGACCTTTACCACTCGTCATCCCGTCTGCATCACCGCTAACCAAATCCGCCCCATAGCGATCCGAGTTCTGATGCGCCGTTTTTGTCTCGAGCCCCCCTCTCCCCAAATGATGCCAAAACCTTTTTTGCTGCCAGCGCCCCGACACGCGCTTGATTACCGGTAATTCCACCGCATACACTTATGGGGCATTAACCTCGTGTGTTTTTCCGCCATCCAAATCAAGCCTTGCTTCATCAATTCCTCGCTCAGGTTTGCAGCAAAGAGAGGGACTCAAACCATGCTTTGTCGTTTTCTGCCATTGGTCGCCGTTTCCGCGACGTACGTTTTGCCTTTGTCCGTAATGGCAGAGGCCCCTACCGCCGAAGAACTGCGGGCGCTTATTACAAACCGCGTGGGTAGCCTCGATGCCCTGAAAGTTCCCGCTACCGACGCCGACATGCCGCAGCCGCACGACATTCGCTTTGCCATCACCGACGCCAAGAAGCGGCTGGGCAAGTTGCTCTATTTCGACCCCGTACGCGCCAATAACGTTCGCCCGGAACTGGGGGGCAACCGCGCGTTTGCACAAACGGCGTCGTGTGGTTCGTGCCACCTTGGTGAGATGGCCAGCAAGGCCGGCGTGGTGTCCGCCATCGGTATGGGCGGAGAAGGGCGCGGCACGGTTAACCCGGATACGGGTCGTTTTGAAGCGCGACGCACAGTCGTTGTCGGCCTGTCCGATACAACGCCAACGCAAGTTGATACGTTCGACGCGCTGCGCGCCCTCACGATGTCCGGGCGCTTCGATGAAGTCGATTCACCGTTTCGGGTTGCGCCGAGCATGATCGGTTATGCGATGAACCAGCGCTTGTTTTGGAGCGGCCCTGCGGGAGAAGAATATGACCCGGACGACCCGGCCAAGATGAACATCAACCCCAATGGCTTGCCGCCGCAGGAAAACACGGTTGAGTTCACTTTTAAAGCCCACCGCATGTTTGAAACGCAGCGCTTCGCCCTGCAAGCCATTCCGGCGTATGTCGAATTGTTCCGCCGCGCGTTCCCGACGGAAGCAACGCTCGCCGATGAATCGGGGAATCTCGATGATCTCATCAACGATGACACCATCGCCCGCGCTATCGCTACGTTTCTGCGAACCGTGATTACGCGAAACACGCCGTTCGACGCATTTCTCGATGGTGACGATTCGGCACTCACCGAACAACAGCGGCGCGGCGCTCAGCTATATTTCACAGCGGCCACCGAAGGCGGCGCCAACTGCGTAGCCTGCCACAGCGGCCCGGCGCTCAATAAGGTTTTGGGCGATGAAGACGGCACGTTGATTGACGAGAATTTCCACAACATCGGCCTGCACGATCACCCGCTCGTCGAGTTGGCCCAAACGTCGTTGAACAATCCCGACTTCCATGACCCCGGTCGCGAAGAAGGTACGGGCAATGAAGACGATCGCTTTAAATTCAAGACGCCCACGCTGCGCCAAATGCGTGACGCGTCGCCGTTTATGCATAGCGGTGAGTTCACGACGCTGCGTGAAGTCGTTGAATATTTTAACGCAGGCGTTCCCGCGGCTGAATTTTCCGGCAACTTTGGAAACCTTTCCGAGATGTTTTCGAATCCGCGTGGCGAAGACGAGACTGGCCTTGGCCTAAGCGATGAGGATATCGTCGCGTTGGTCGAATTCCTCGAAAACGGCCTGTACGATCCGGCGTTTGCCACGTTCGATCCCGATTCGACGACCGAGACGTTTAACTTAAACGCTCGCGATTTGACGTATGACTTCGAGCTAGCGTTCCTCGGCGCACAGAACGGTCGCGTGCCGAGCCTGTTGCAACACCCGCAAACGGACGCGGCAACAACGGCCGATCTCGCTGCCGATACGACCATGGCCGATGTTTGCGGCAGTTTCGGCGTGTTCGGCATGATGGCGACGCTGGTGCCGATGGTGATCGCCCGCAATCGACGACGGCGACGATAACCCGAGTCTTTTGCATCTCCAGTAGGACTAAAAACCTCGCCCGTTGGTAACGGGCGGGGTTTCTTTTTTTACCTACTGTCGCCGACGACCGCGTAATCCATTTCTCGCCTCGCCGAATGGACACCGCCCATCCGTTATCATGTGATGGACACCAATGCCCGGTTTGCCAAACAATCTCGATTTAACCGAAATCCCCACGCGCGAAATTCGATAACCGTATTAAAGGACGAACCCATCATGCGAGATATGAAGCGAATTGCTTTGCAACTGACATTAATCGCCTTGTTGGCACCAACGGTGTTGGTCGCGGATGAGCGATCCGACGATCCCGCCATTGCCACTGCGAGAAAGCATCTGAACCAATTGGCCAACGGCGAGTTCAATGCTTTTTATCAAGCATCATCGCGTCAGGTGCAGAACGCCATGACAGCCAAGCAATTGGGAGAGATATGGCAAAGTCTTATTAAATCGCACGGTGAATACCAAGGGGAAAGCGCCGCCGCCCTTACCCGACGCGATACGTATGCGATTGTCGCGTTCTCCTGTGCGTTTAAGAAATCAAACGTCAATATCACGATCACCATCGACAAAGATGAGAAGGTCGCAGGGCTTTTCTTTAGCCCAGCCGAGTCAACGATACCATACGAATCCCCTGCCTATGTCGACGCGTCGCGCTTCACCGAACGGCCCGTTACGTTGGCCGC
>JAUIHO010000329.1 GCA_030432035.1 Phycisphaerae bacterium | reverse complement strand
CGGATCGCGCCGAGCCCGATGATGTTGAAATCGAAAAGAGCAACATCCTGCTGATCGGCCCGACCGGTTCGGGTAAGACGTTGCTCGCGCGCACGCTGGCGCGCGTATTGGATGTACCGATCGCGATTGGTGACGCCACGACGCTGACCGAAGCGGGTTACGTCGGCGAAGACGTCGAGAACATCTTGCTACGCTTGTTGCAGGTGGCCGACTTCGATTTGGAAGCAGCCCAGCGCGGCATCATCTACATCGATGAAATCGACAAAATCGGCCGCAGCAGCGGCAACGTCAGCATCACGCGCGACGTATCCGGTGAAGGCGTGCAGCAGGCATTGCTCAAACTGCTCGAAGGCACCGTCGCCAACATTCCGCCGCAAGGTGGCCGCAAACATCCCGAGCAACAATACATCCAGATGGATACGTCGCAGATTCTCTTCATCTGTGCCGGTACGTTCTCTGGCTTGGAAGAAATCATCAAACGCCGCATCGGTCAGAAGTCGATCGGCTTTGCCACCGAAAGTTCGCGCGAGGAAACGGCCAACGAACGCGCCGAGATCCTGCGACAAGTCACGGCGGAAGACCTCGTCGAGTTCGGCATGATTCCCGAATTCGTCGGTCGCTTGCCGACTTGTGCGACGCTCGGCCCGCTCGATGTAGACGGCCTGGTCGAAGTGTTGACCGAGCCGAAGAACGCGCTCTGCCGCCAGTACGAAAAGTTGTTCGAACTCAACGGCAGCGAGCTGGAATTCACCGACGGCGCGCTCCGCGAGATTTCGAAGATCGCCCTCAAGCGCGACACGGGTGCCCGCGCCCTCCGCGGCGTGGTCGAAGAATTCATGCTTGATGTGATGTTCGACCTGCCGGAAGAGAGCCACAAGGGCCATTACGTGATCACCGAAGAGAACGTCCGCGGCGAGGCGCCGGTCGAACGGGCCCCCGAAAAGCGGCGGAAGGAATCGGCCTAGTCCGCAACCGCATCGCAAGACAGCACCATCAGCGGCCCCAAAATCGGGGCCGCTTTTTTTGTGCCAGAACCGACCATTATCGGCCAGATACGCGATGTTTGCCGCTAGCTAAGCCGCGTCCGCCCAACCGCCGATTTATACGTCGTATGGTTCTGGTGTGCCGTGCGGCCCCAAGAGCCGAGCCACCTTGCCGCGGCCCATTTGCCGGAGGACGATCAATCGTGAGCCAGCCCAGCACTACTTCAGATGCCGTAATGATGCTTTGCCCGAACCTGAAGTGTCGCAAGCTCTTACGCGTGCCGGTCGCTTGCCGAGGTAAGCAGGTGAAGTGCCAGTTTTGCGAATTGACGTTCCGCGTGCCCGAGCCGAAGCAGTCATCGACGGAACCGCCGCAGGTTTAATCTCGAAGCGATCTTCGTCGTTGGTGAACTAAGTCGCCCACGGTTTAAACAAATCAATACCACCGTCGCGATCACCGACCAGACGCTACGACGAAACACCTCAAAAATCCGACAAGCCGCTCAAACTTTTTGAGCGGCTTTTTTATTTACATTCGCACCCGCTTGCGACAGCGCCAATGCTTGCCAATAATCCGAGGCTCGCTAAACACAGACGCATTCGGTTGCGAACCGCAACTTTTTGGAAAGCATAACGTTATGGCCAAATCCTACGACCCGGCGGCGGTCGAGAAGCACATCTTCGATTCCTGGCAACAAGGCGGCTGGTTCTCCGCCAATCCTGACGCCGAGGGCGACCCATTTTGCATGGTGATTCCGCCGCCGAACGTGACCGGCGCGCTACACCTGGGCCACGCCCTGAACAACACGTTGCAGGACATCCTCGTACGGCGGGCGCGCATGCAGGGGCGCAACGCGTTTTGGCTCGTCGGCACCGACCACGCGGGCATCGCCACGCAGGCCAAGGTCGAAACCACCATCAAGAAGGAAGAGGGCCTCGATCGCCATGCCCTTGGGCGAGAAAAGATGGTCGAGCGCATCTGGGCGTGGAAAGAGCAATACGGCGGCCGAATCGTCGAGCAGCTTAAGCTGATGGGATGCTCGTGCGATTACGAACGCGAGCGGTTCACGCTCGACGACATGTGCGCCAAGGCAGTGCGGCATACGTTCTTTAAGTTGTTTCGTGACGGCCTGATCTACCGTGGCAAGCGCTTGGTGAATTGGGATACGCACCTGCGCACGGCCGTCGCCGATGACGAGGTCGTGCACGAAACGATCAAGGGCAAGTTCTACTACTTCAAATATCCGATCATCGACCCTAAGCCGGGCGAACCCGAGTTTGTGCATATCGCCACGACGCGCCCCGAGACGATGCTCGGCGATACGGCGGTCGCGGTGCATCCCGATCCCGAAAAGCAATTCGACAAGCTCGAAGCGCAATGGCGCGACGATTTGGCCAAGGCCAAAGAAAAAGAAAAGCCCGCCATCGAAGCGCAGTTGGAGAATTTAGCCGAACGTCGAAATACGCACTTGCCGCTTTTGAAAACGTTGCGCGACATGGCGAACGACGGTCGCAAGATTCGCTTGCCGCTGACCGAGCGCGAAATTCCGTTGATCTGCGACGAGTGGGCCAAGCCTGAGTTGGGCACGGGCTGCGTGAAGGTGACGCCGGCGCACGACCCCAACGACTGGGATGTGCACAGTCGTCACCCCGAGATCGGCATGATTAGTGTGCTGACCGAGGATGGGAAAGTTGCCGAGATCATCGAACTGAACGGCAGCGTGAACCCGCGCTCGAGCGAGTATGCCGGGCTGGCGTTTTCGAAGGAAGGTCGTAAGAAGGTCGTCGACGATCTGGACGCAGCAGGCTTGGTTGAAGAGATCGAAGATCGCAAGATTGAGTTGGGCCATTCGGACCGTAGCAAGACGCCGATCGAACCGTTCCTGAGCGATCAGTGGTTCGTAAAGATGAGCGATCTAACGGAAGAAGAAGCCGCGCGGGTACAAACGCCCTTTTTGAAGCAGCGGATTGAAGCGGCGCGAAACGGCAAGCCGAGTTCGGCGGCGCAAGCCGCATCAGAGCCGCGCCCGTCAGGAAGCGGTGCGGGTGATTCAGGCGCGCATCTGCCCGGCCTCGCACAAATCGCGATGGAAGCCGTGCAAGATAAGCGCGTGACGTTTCATCCACAGCGTTATGCGAAGACGTATCTCGATTGGCTGGGCGAAAAGCGCGACTGGTGCATCAGTCGGCAGTTGTGGTGGGGACATCGGATACCGGTTTGGACGAAGACCATAACGCCAGAAATGGAATCGAATCTGCTCAGCGGTCTAAAGACGTTGAGGACAGATTTTGCATATCAGATTTTAGAAACTGCTCTAAACGCGATTCAGACCGCTGGCAATGATGATGCAGATTTTTTAGTTGGTAGTCATGACGCCGCCACTGATCCCAAATACTTCGCAACGATAAAAGGACGTCGAATAAACGTCTGTTTGCTGGAAGACGACAGCACACAGATTGAGAGCCTTACGAACGCCGGTTTCACTCAAGATAATGACGTCCTCGACACTTGGTTCAGCTCCGCCTTATGGCCGCATAGTACGATGGGCTGGCCCGATGCGTCGCCGTCGGGAGACGGCGGCTCTGAAGGTGAACGCGGCGCGAACGATGCCGACAATTTGCTCGCAACGTATTACCCCACCAG